>NZ_CP079863.1:3775938-4090599 GCF_025263485.1 Mycobacterium sp. SMC-2 | reverse complement strand
GGCCGGGCCCGACAACCTGGCCCTGGCGGCGATGTTCATCCCGCTGCTCGGCGAGGTCGAACAGAAAATCATCGACTGCTTCCGCCAGGGGGGCGGGCTGCCCTACAGCGAATACCCGCGCTTCCACATGCTGATGGCCGAGCAGAGCGCCGCGGTGTTCGACAACGCGCTCGTCGACGTGGTGTTGCCGTTGGTCGACGGCCTCGTCGAGCGCCTGCGGTCCGGAGCCGACGTGGCCGACTTCGGCTGCGGCAGCGGTCACGCGATCAACGTGATGGCCCAGGCGTTCCCCGCGAGCCGGTTCACCGGCATCGACTTCTCCGACGAGGCCATCGCGGCCGGCATCCGGGAGGCGGCCGGCCTCGGCCTGACCAACGCGGGCTTCGAAAGCCACAACCTGTCCGAACTCGACAAGGTGGCCGAGTACGACGTCATCACGGTCTTCGACGCCATCCACGACCAGGCGCAGCCGGCGCGCGTGCTGGAGAACATCTACCGCGCGCTGCGGCCCGGCGGTGTGTTGCTGATGGCCGACATCAAGGCCTCCAGCCAGCTGGAGGACAACGTCGGCGTCCCGATGAGCACCTACCTCTACACCACGTCGTTGATGCACTGCATGACGGTGTCGCTGGCGGCCGAAGGCGCCGGACTGGGCACCGCCTGGGGCACGCAGCTGGCCACCTCGATGCTGACCGATGCCGGATTCGGCGACGTGCGGGTCAGCGAGATCGAGTCGGACCCGATCAACAACTACTACATCGCCAGGAAGTGATGGCCCCGCTCGATGCGCTGGCGGACTGGCCGGTCGAGGCCGCCGCCGCGGCGGTGATCGGACCCGACGGGGTGCTGGCCAGCCACGGCGACACCGGACGGGTGTTCCAGCTGGCCTCGGTGACCAAGCCGCTGGTGGCCCGGGCCGCGCAGGTCGCCGTCGAAGAGGGCGTCGTCGACCTGGAGACGGCCGCCGGCCCGCCCGGCGCCACCGTCCGCCACCTGCTGGCGCACGCGTCGGGGCTGGCCCTGCACAACGATCACGTGCTGGCCGCCCCCGGAACCCGGCGCATCTACTCCAACCACGGCTTCACCGTGCTGGCTCAGACCGTGGAGCGCGAGTCCGGCATCGAGTTCGGTCGCTACCTGGCCGAGGCGGTCTGCGAACCCCTCGGAATGGCGGCCACCCGGCTGGACGGCGGCGCGCAGGCCGCCGGGTTCGGGGTGACATCCACGGTGGCTGACCTGGCGAAATTCGCCGGGGACCTGTTGCGCCCGGTGACCGTCTCGGCCCAACTGCACGCCGAGGCGACGACGGTGCAATTTCCCGGCCTGGACGGCGTGCTGCCCGGCTACGGCGTCCAGCGGCCCAACGACTGGGGCCTGGGCTTCGAGATCAGGGACGCGAAATCGCCGCACTGGACCGGCACGCGCAACTCGCCGCGAACCTACGGCCATTTCGGCCAGGCGGGTGGTTTCATTTGGGCAGATCCCAAACGGGACCTGGCTCTGGTGGCCCTCACCAACCGCGATTTCGGGGAGTGGGCGCTGCAGCCGTGGCCCGCGATTTCCGACGCCGTGATCGCCGAATACGGCTAAGGAAAAATGCACACTAGCGCAACACGGGTATCACGAGGCACAATAGACACGCACGACACACAAAATAGTTAGACATCCTGCTTGCCAGGTCCCACCAGGTCGTTGGGGAAGACGTCCCTCGTGGAACCGAAGGAGCAGGAAATGCGTGCGTCGAATCAATTCGCCGACGTGACGACTGGCGTGGTGTACGTGCACGCCTCGCCGGCGGCGGTATGCCCGCATGTCGAGTGGGCGTTGTCGTCGACCCTCGGGTCGAAGGCCAATCTCACGTGGACGCCGCAGCCGGCCATGCCCGGACAGCTGCGCGCGGTCACCAACTGGGTGGGGCCCGTGGGCACCGGCGCGAGGCTGGCCAACGCCCTGCGCTCCTGGTCGGTGCTGCGGTTCGAGGTCACCGAGGATCCCAGCCCCGGAGTCGACGGCCAGCGGTTCAGCCACACCCCGCAGCTCGGGCTGTGGAGCGGGGCGATGAGCGCCAACGGCGACGTGATGGTCGGGGAGATGCGGCTGCGGACGCTGATGGCGCACGGCGCCGACACCCTGGCCGCCGAGCTGGACACGGTGCTGGGAACGGCGTGGGACGACGCGCTCGAGGCGTACCGCGACGGCGGCGAGGCCGGCGAGGTGTCCTGGCTCAGCCGGGGAGTGGGCTAGGCGGCAGGCCCTCAGCCCCGGCGCAGGATCCGCAGCGCGCCCGGAACCGCGGTGATCTCCGCGGGCAGCGAGCACGCGAAGTCGCCGTCGGCGTAGACGTTGATACCGGGGCACTCGACGTGGACCGTTTGCGCGCGCGTCGTGCTCACCTCGTCGAGGTTGACGTGGGTGCCTTTCATCACGGTGGGGAACAGGCGCACCAGCTTGGTCCGCGACGCCTCGTGCACCATGGTGATGTCGAGCAGGCCGTCGGTGGGATCGGCATGGGGACAGATCAGCATGCCCCCGCCGTAGCTGCGGGTATTGCCGAAGGCCGCCAGCGTGATGTCGGCATCGATCTCGCGCGTCCCGTCGAGCACCATGCGGAACGGCAAGAGCCGCAGCTGCGACAGCTCGGCGAGCATCGCGAGGTAGTACCGCAACCGGCCATGCGGCCAGCGCATTCGGTTGGCCCGGTCGGTCACCAGGGAGTCGAATCCGGCGGCGGCCACGGTGCCGAACCATTTGTTGACCCCGTCGCTGTCGCGAATCCGCCCCAGATCGATGGTTTCGGTGCAGCCGTCGACGATGATGTCCGCGGCGGCTTCGGGATCCTTGGTGGGAAGCCCGAATTCGCGGGCGTGGTCGTTGCCGGTGCCCGCCGCCACGATGCCCAGCGGGACGTCGGTGCCGGCGAGCACTTGCAGCGCGTTGGAGACGACGCCGTCGCCGCCGGTCACCATCACCGCGTCGGCGCCCTTCTCGAGCGCCGCGCTCACCAGGTGTCGCGCGTCTTGCGCGTCGTCGCCGATGATCTCGACGACCTCCACCCCGCGGTGGTGCAGCCGGGTGATCGCGAGCTGCGCGGCCCGGATCGCCGCGCCGTGCCCCGAGACCGGATTGGTCAGCGCGATCACCTTCGCGATCTCGCGCCGGGTCATGGAATTAGCTTGCCGGGGTTGAGGATTCCAGCCGGGTCCAGGGTCGCCTTGACCGCGCGCAGGACCTGCACCCCCAGCTCGCCCACCTCGTCAGTCATCCAGGGCCGGTGGTCGGCGCCGACCGCGTGGTGGTGGGTGATCGTTCCGCCGGTGGCCATGATGGCGTCGCACGCGGCCCTTTTCGCGGCCTGCCATTGTTCGATCGGATTGCCGCGCTGGCCGGCGACCACCGTGAAGTACAACGACGCGCCGGTGGGATAGACGTGGGAGATGTGGCACATCACCAACGCCGGGGTGCCAGTCTCGGCCAGTGCATCGGTAAGCGCTTGGGTCACAGCGGCTTTGAGTGCGGGGATGTTGGACCAGTCGGTGGCCGTCTCGAGCGTCTCGCAGAGCGCACCCGCCGAGAGCAGCGAGTCGCGCAGATACGGCGCGCCGAACCGGCCGTATTCCCAGGCCCGCGCCGGCGCTTCGCCCAGCGACGTCCCGCCCTGGGCCGTTAGCAGGGCGCTGGTTTCGGCGTGCCGGCTTTCGACGTGTTCCTCGGTGCCCTCGAACACGGTGATGCCCAGGCAGCCGCCGGTGATCTGGCTTTCGCCGATCGCCTCGGTGGTGGCCAGGTTGACGCCCGTCTCGGCCTCGTCGGAAAGCCGGATGACGGTGGGGCCGGTAGCGGTTTGGGTGACGGCGCGCAGGGCCGCGGCGCCGGTCTCGAAGTCGGGGAAGGACCACGCCTCGTAGCGGACGGCTTCGGGGACGCGGTGCACGCGCAGCCGCACCCGGGTGACGACCCCAAAAGCGCCCTCCGAGCCGATCATCAACTGACGCAGGTCGGGGCCCGCGGCGGACTCGGGCGCGCGGCCCAGGTCCATGATGCCCACCGGGGTGACCATGCGCAGGCCGCGCACCATGTCGTTGAACCGGCCATAGCCTGCAGAGCCCTGCCCGGACGAGCGGGTCGCGGCGAAGCCGCCGATCGTCGCGTATTCGAAGCTCTGCGGGAAATGCCCGAGCGAAAAACTCTGGGCACCAAGCAATCTCTCCGCGTCCGGGCCGGTGACGCCGGCCCCGAAGACGGCCTGACCGGAGACTTCGTCGAGGGAGATCAGTTGGTCGAGGCGGCGCAGATCGAGGGACACCACGGCCTGGAACTCACCGCGGATGGGATCCAGACCGCCGACCACGCTGGTGCCGCCGCCGAACGGAACGACGGCGATGCGGTGGTAGGAGCAGTAGCGCAGGATCGTGGCGACGGCGTCCTCGTCGTCCGGCAGCAAGACGGCGTCGGGCGCGTCCTGCACGCCGGTGTCCTTGCGGCGCAGCAGGTCGATCGTGGACTTCCCGCCGGCGTGCAGCAACCGATCCCGATCGTCGGTGCGGCAGTACGCCGCCCCGACGATCTCGGCCAGCCCGTCGCGGTGTGCCTCCGGCAACGCCGACGGGCGCAGGCGCACCTGATCGGGTTGTAGCTCGGCGGCGCCGGAATCTTCCACGCCCACGACCTGTTTCAGCAACGCGCGGATCCCTTCGGAGAGCGGCTTGGCCGCGGCGGGATCTCCCCACGCGTTCCACTTCATCGGGGGAAGGAGGCCCTCGCGTCGCATCATGCGTTACAGTATTACACATGCTGTCAATTAGTAACGCACGCGTTCCGGTGGACACGGGGGAGCGCATCCTCGCGGCAGCAGCCAGCTGTGTGGTCGATTTCGGGGTGGACCGGGTGACGCTAGCGGAAATCGCCCGGCGCGCCGGCGTCAGCCGGCCCACGGTGTACCGGCGCTGGCCGGACACGCCCTCGATCGTGGCGGCGCTGTTGACCCGCCACGTCACCGAGGTGATGCGCGAGGCGCCGCTGCTCGGCGACGACCGGGAATCGCTTGTGCGACAGATAGTTACGGTGGCCAACCTGCTGCGCCAGGACCGGCTCGTCATGTCGGTGCTGCACTCCGAGCTCGCCCCGATATACATCACCGAACGCCTAGGAACGAGCCAGCACATGCTGATCGACGCCCTCGCCGCCCGGCTGCGGGTGGCCCAGCGCAACGGCAGCGTCCGCGCCGGCGACCCCGTCCAGATGGCCACCATGGTATTGCTGATCGCCCAGTCGACCATTCAGTCGGCGCAGATCGTCGAACCGATCCTGGACGCCGAGACGCTGGCCGGCGAACTCGCCTACTCGCTGAACGGGTACCTGTCGTGATACCCGACCCCACGTCGCTGAACGCCGCGCGCCGCGCGGCCGACCTGACCGCCCTGGCCGACGGCGAGCCGTTGGACGTGCTCGTGATCGGCGGCGGCATCACCGGGGCCGGCATCGCCTTGGACGCGGCGGCGCGGGGGCTGCGGGTGGCGCTGGTGGAAAAGCACGACCTGGCGTTCGGCACCAGCCGCTGGAGTTCGAAACTGGTCCACGGCGGCCTGCGCTACCTGGCGAGCGGGAACGTGGGCATCGCCCGCCGCAGCGCGATCGAGCGCGGAATCCTGATGACCCGCAACGCGCCTCATCTCGTTCGCGCGATGCCGCAACTGGTTCCGCTGCTGCCGTCGATGAGCCGGGGCAACCGCGCGCTGGTGCGCGCGGGATTCCTGGCCGGCGACGCGCTGCGGATGCTTGCCGGCACGCCGTCGTCGACCCTGCCCCGGTCGCGCCGGATCGGGCCCGAGCGCGTCGTGCAGCTGGCGCCCACGGTTCGTCGTGCGGGGCTGGACGGGGGCCTGCTGGCCTACGACGGGCAATTGATCGACGACGCCCGGTTGGTCACCGCGGTCGCGCGCACCGCCGCGCAGCACGGGGCGCGGATCCTGACCTACGTGGCGGCGTCGAAGGCGACCGGCACCTCGGTGCGGCTGACCGACCAGCGCACGGGGCAATCGTTCGATGTCTCGGCGCGGGCGGTCATCAACGCGGCCGGGGTGTGGGCGGCCGAGATCGACGGCTTGTTGCGGCTGCGGCCCAGCCGCGGCACCCACCTGGTTTTCGACGCCGACGCTTTCGGGAATCCCACTGCGGCGCTGACGATTCCGATCCCCGGCGAGCTGAACCGATTCGTGTTCGCCATGCCCGAGCAACTAGGGCGGGTCTACCTGGGGCTGACCGACGAAGCCGCCCCCGGGCCGATCCCGGACGTGCCCACGCCGTCGACCGACGAGGTCGCGTTCTTGCTCGACACGGTCAACACCGCGTTGGGGGCAGCGCTCGGCCCGGCCGACGTCATCGGCGCCTACGCGGGGCTGCGGCCGCTGATCGACACCGGCGAGGGTCGCACCGCCGACGTCTCGCGCGAACACGCGGTCGTCGAGTCGGCGTCCGGGATCATCAGCGTGATCGGGGGCAAGCTGACCGAATACCGGTACATGGCAAAGGATGTGCTGGACCGCGCCGTCAGCCTGCGGCGGCTGCGCGCCGCGAAGTGCCGGACCCACGACCTGCCGTTGGTCGGGGCGCCCGCCAATCCCGGAGCCAGTTCGGTTGCGGGCGCCGGGTTGCCGGCATCGCTGGTGCAGCGGTACGGCGCCGAGGCGGCCAATGTCGTCGCCACCGCCACCTGCAATCGCCCGACCGAGCCGGTCGCCGAGGGCATCGACGTCACCCGTGCGGAATTCGAGTATGCGATCACCCATGAGGGCGCGCTGGACGTCTCCGACATCGTGGATCGGCGGACCCGCATCGGGTTGGTGGAATCCGATCGCGAGCGGGCGGTGCCGGTGGCCGAGGAGTTCGTGGCGCGCTTCGGCTAAGGCGCCAGGCCGATGTCCTCGTGCCAGAGGTCGGGATGCTCGGCGATGAACGCCCGCATCATCGCCGCGCAGCGGTCGTCGTCGAGCACCGTGACCTTGACCCCGTTGCCGGCCAGCCACTCATGCCCGCCGCTGAACGTCCGGCATTCGCCGACCAACAGCGAACCGATGTTGAACTGGCGCACCAGGCCACTGCAGTACCAGCACGGCGAGAGCGTCGTCACCATGAGCGTGGAGCGGTAGTCGCGCTGTCGGCCGGCCGCACGAAACGCGTCGACCTCGGCGTGCAGCGACGGATCGCCTTGCTGCACACGGCGGTTGCGGCCGCGGCCCAGCAGCGCGCCGTCCGCAGTGAACAACGCGGCCCCGATCGGGATGCCGCCCTCCGCCAGCCCGGCCCGCGCCTCGTCGAACGCGACGTCCAGCATCGCCGCCGCCGAGAGAGTCATGGACCCATCTTTCACCAGGCCGATTTGGGCTCGATTCTGACTGTAAATATCGAATGATAGTGACTATCATTTTGTCGGTGACGTCCACGCGAATTCCCGTCCTCATCGTCGGCGCCGGCGCCGCCGGCCTCGCCACTTCGGCGCTGCTGGCCAAGCACGGTGTTCACTCGCTGCTGGTCGAGAAGCGGCGCGAGGTGTTCATCTATCCGAAGGCCCGCAATCTGAGCTTCCGCAGCCTGGAAATCCTGCGCGGCCTGGGACTTGGCGACGAGGTGCACGCGGTCGCCGACCATGTTTCGGGCATCATGGTCAAACCGGCGCTCAACAGCGCCGAGAAGCGCCTGGCCATCGACGTCAACGCCATCTTCACGGGCCTTGACCACCTGAGCCCCGAGCCGGCGGCGCAATACTGCCCGCAGAGCAGGCTCGAGCCCATCCTGCTTGCCGACACGCGCCGCCGGGGCGGCGAGGTGCGGTACGGGACGGAGCTTTCGTCGCTCGAGCAGGACGGGGCGGGCGTCACCGCGGTGGTGCGCGATCGGGACACCGGGGAGTCCGACACCGTCCGCGCCGACTACCTCGTCGGCGCCGACGGTGTGCACAGCCCGATCCGAAATTGGTTGGGCATCAACACGTCCGGTTATGGCGCGCTACCGATCTTCGTCGTCTTCATCTATTTCCGGGCGCCCTGGACGAAGTTCGTCTCGCACCTGTCCGACGGCGACGCCGTGCAGACCAAGAACGCCGACGTGGACGGCATCTTCCTGGTGGTCGACGGCGAGCTGGGGATGTTCATCACCACGTATTTCCCCGGCAAAGGCGAGACGGCCGACCAGTTCACACCGCGACGCTGCCGCGAGCTGCTGGTCAAGGCGATCGGTGAGCCCATCGATATCGACGTCATCGAGGTGGCGGCGTGGCAGCCGCACGAGCAGGTGGCCGACCGATTCCGCTGCGGCCGAGTATTTCTCGTCGGCGACTCGGCGCACACGATGCCGCCGTTCAAGGCCGGTGGGGCCAACACCGCCATCCAGAGTGCGCACAATCTGGCCTGGAAGCTGGCCGCCGTATTGGACGGGACGGCCGCACCGGCGCTGCTGGACACCTATCACGCCGAACGTCACCCGGTGGGGCGGTTCGCCGCGCGCCAGTCGCTGACCGGCCCGAGCCTTGCCGTGCTTCCCCTGAGCGAGGGCCGCCCGCAATTGCCGGCCGAGGAAGAGTGCTCGATGTTCGAACTGCTCATCGGATATCGGTACGGCTCGGCGGCGATTGTGAACGGTTCGACCGAGCCGGACGCGGTGCAACTGGTCTCGGAGTTGCGCGGTCAACCCGGCACCCGGGTCCCGCACGTGTGGGTGCGCGACGGTATGTCGACGCTCGACCTGCTGGGCTCGGGATTCACGGTGCTCACCGGCGACGAGCGCTGGTGTGCCGCCGCGGCTTCGGCGTCGGTGCCCGCGCACCGCGTCTGCGGCGACGAGTGGGCGGCAGTCACCGGACTCGCTCCTGAAGGGGCGCTGCTGGTTCGCCCGGATGATTTCGTCGGGTGGCGCGCCGACGCGCTTCCTGACGACCCGAATGCCGCACTGCGCCAGGCGCTGACGACGATTCTCGGTCGCCCGGCTCCGCGAGCGTAACCACACTGCGGTTTCAAGCGTGATTTTTCGCAGTGGGATTACGCTCGCGCTAAAAAGGCTGCGGCGCGCTGCCTTACAGCGGGATGTTCTTGTGGCGACCGCGGCGCGCCGGCGCCTGGGCCAGCGCCTCGGTGAGCTTGCTGCGGGTGTGCGACGGGTCGATCTTCTCGTCGACCACACCGATCTCGATGGCGCTGTCCACACCGCCGGCGATCTTCTCGTGCTCGGCCGCCAGTTCGTCGTGCAGCGCTTCGCGCTCGTGATCGGCCGCGGCGGCCAGCTTCTTCTTGTGCAGGATGCCCACGGCGGCCTTGGCGCCCATCACCGCCACCTCGGCGTCCGGCCAGGCGTACACCTTGGTCGCGTTGAGCGACCGAGAGTTCATCGCAATGTAGGCCCCGCCGTAGGTCTTTCGGGTCACCAGCGTGACGCGCGGAACCGTGCACTCGCCGAACGCGTGCAGCAACTTCGCGCCGCGGCGCACCACCCCGCCCCACTCCTGGTCGACACCGGGCAGGTAGCCCGGCACGTCGACGACCACGATCAGCGGGATGCCGAACGCGTCGCAGAGACGCACGAAACGTGCTGCCTTCTCGGCGCTTTCGGAGTTCAGGCAGCCGCCCAGCCGCAGCGGGTTGTTGGCCAGCACGCCCACGGTGCGGCCGGACAGCCGGCCCAGCCCGATCACCATCGACGGCGCCCAATTGGCCTGGAACTCGTCGAACGGGGTCTCGTCGTCCAGGATCGCGGTCACGATCGGACGCACGTCATAAGCCCGCCGAGCCGATTCAGGCAGCAGCGCGTGGATGTCGGTGTCACCGGCCTCGGCCTTGCTGCGGTCGAAATGCCCTTGCTGGCAGAACAATCCGACGAGGCGGCGGCCACGCGCGTAGGCGTCGAGCTCGTCGTCGGCGACGATGTGGCACACCCCGGACTTCTTGTGGTGGGTCTCCGGGCCGCCGAGGGACGCCATGTCGACGTCCTCGCCGGTGACGCTGCGCACCACGTCGGGCCCGGTGACGAACACCCGACTTTCCGGCGCCATCACGATGACGTCGGTCAGCGCGGGGCCGTAGGCGGCGCCGCCGGCGGCGAAGCCGACGACCACCGAGATCTGCGGGACGTATCCGGACGCGCGGATCATCGCCTCGAACACCGTGCCGACCGCGTGCAACGCCTTCACACCCTCGGCCAGGCGCGCCCCGCCGGAGTGCCAGATCCCCACGATCGGGCTCTGCTCCTCGATGGCGGTGTCGTAGGCGTTGACGATGTGCGCACAACCCTCGATACCCATGGCGCCGCCCATCACGGTTCCGTCGGTGCAGAAGGCGATGGTGCGCACACCGTTCACGGTGCCCGCCGCCGAAAGCACACCCGAGCGGTCACGCTCGTGCAGCAGCTCCACGCTGCCCTCGTCGAAGAAGTTGCTCAGACGCAGCAACGGGTCCCTGGGGTCGAGCGACTCGCCGACCGACGCGGGGGCCATGATTGTCATCGCAGGTCTCCTGTTCCGGGGGTGCTTCCTGGTGCGAAAGCGGTGGTCAGTACCGCCCGAAGGCGATCGCGACGTTGTGGCCGCCGAATCCGAACGAGTTGTTGATGGCGTACTCGTAGTTGCCCGGCCGCGGCTTGCCCGCCACCACGTCCAGATCGACTTCCGGGTCGAGGTTTTCCAGGTTCAGCGTCGGCGGAACGACCTGATCCCGCAGGGCGAGCACGGTCAGGATGGACTCGACGGCACCCACCGCGCCCACCGAGTGGCCCAGGGCCGCCTTCGGCGCGTAGACGGCCGCGTTGCCGCCGTGGGGGCCCAACGCGTTGTTGATCGCCTTGCTCTCGGCGACGTCACCCACCGACGTACCGGTGGCGTGCGCGTTGACGTGGTGGATGTCGCCCGGCGTCAGGCCGGCGAGCTGGATTGCCCGGCTCATCGCGTGCCCGGCCCGCAGCCCGTTGGGGTCCGGCGCCACCATGTGGAAACCGTCCGAGGTGATGCTGGCCCCCATGATGCGGGCCAGGATGTTGGCCCCGCGAGCCTTGGCGTGCTCCTCGGTCTCGATCACCATGAGCGCCCCCGCCTCGCCGAACACGAAGCCGGTGCGGTCCCGGTCGAACGGGCGGCACGCGCCCGCCGGGTCGTCGTTCTTCGTCGACATCACGATGCGCATCTGGGCGAACGCCGCGATCGGCACCGCTTCGATCTTGGTCTCGACACCACCGCAGATCGCGATGTCGGCCTCGCCGAAGACGATGTTGCGCCACGCCTGCGCGACGCCCTCGGAACCGGACGCGCACGCCGACACGGGCGTGATCACACCGGCCTTGGCGTGCCGTTCCAGACCCACCGCCGCGGCCGCCCCGTTGGGCATGTACTTCTGCACCCCGAGCGGGGAGACCGCCTTCATGCCACGGGCACGCATGTCGTCGTAGCTGAAGACCATCTCCTCCGACGAACCCAAGCCGGTGCCGATGGAGACCATCAAGCGGTCGGAGTCGACCTCGGGTGAGCCGGCGTTCTCCCAGACCCGCCGGCTCAAGATGGTGGACATCCGCTGCAGATAACCCGTGCGGCGCAGCTCGACGCGGGTCATCTGGCTGTCGAATTCCTCTTGCAGATGCCCGCCGATCTTCACCGGCAGGTCGAACTCCTCGACGAACGGGTCGTCGAGCTTGCGGATACCACTTTGGCTGTCCAGCAACAACTTCCAGGTGGTCTCGGCATCAGTCGCCAGTGCGGTCGTCATGGCGACGCCGGTGACGACCACATTCGGGAGCGTTTTCCCGGTAACCAGCTCTGTCATGGGTCTTGCGAACGTTCCTTCCGTGCTTAGTGGTGATCGCGAGCCCGGCGAGGCCGGGCGAAGCGGGTCGCCACCATCCAGGTTCAGTACCGCCCGAAGGCGAGCGCCACGTTGTGGCCACCGAATCCGAACGAGTTGTTGATTGCGTAACGGAAATCGCCGTAGCGAGGTTCGCCCGCGACAACATCAAGGTCGATCTCGGGATCTGGGGTCTCGTAGTTCAGTGTTGGCGGTATCACGCCGTCCCGAAGGCTCAATACCGTGAGGACAGATTCCAGCGCGCCTACCGCGCCGATGGAGTGGCCCAGCGCCGACTTCGGCGCGTACACCGCCGCCTGTTCGCAGCCGGCGACCCGGATGGCGTTGGCCTCGGCCGTGTCGCCGATCGGTGTCGCCGTGCCGTGGGCGTTGACGTGGTCGATGTCCTTGGCGGACAAGCCCGCCAACTCGAGCGACCGTTGCATTGCCCGGCCGGCGCGCACGCCGTCCGGCGCCGGCGCCACCATGTGGAACGCGTCGGAAGTGATGCCGGCGCCCATCAACCGGGCCAGCGGCTTGGCGCCGCGGGCCTTGGCGTGCTCCTCGGTCTCGATGAGCATCATGGCCCCGGCCTCGCCGAACACGAAGCCGTCGCGGTCCTTGTCGAACGGCCTGGACGCGCGTTCGGGCTCGTCGTTGCGAGTGGACATGGCCCGCATCATGGAGAACGCCGCGATGGGCAGCGCCTCGATGGGACCCTCGACGCCACCGCAGACGGCGACGTCGGCGTCACCCATGACGATCTGGCGCCAGGCGTGGGCGATCGCTTCGGAGCCCGACGAGCAGGCCGACACCGGGGTGATCACCCCGGCACGCGCCCCGAGCTGCAGGCCCACCACCGCCGCGGCGCCGTTGGGCATGATCATCTGAACGGCGAGCGGCGACACCTTGCGGGGGCCGCCCTCGTTCATCAGGTCGTAGCTCTCCACGATCCTTTCGGCGCCGCCGAGCCCGGTGCCGACCACGACCGAGAACCGGTCGGGGTCGAGCTCCGGGTTCCCGGCGGTCTCCCACAGCTGAGTGCTGAGCAGCTTGGCCAACCGTTGGACGTAGGACATGCGCCGCAGGTCGAGCCGGCTCATGTGCTCGTCGATGGGCTCCTTGAGGTGACCGCCGATCTTGACGGGCAGGTCCCACTTGGTTACGAACTCGTCTTCGAGTACGTGGATGCCGCTTTCGCCGGCCAACAATCCCTTCCACGTGCTCTCGATGTCCGGCGCGATCGACGTCGTCGCCGTGACAGCGGTTACCACAACGCTGGGGTAACCGCCATTAGCAGTGGAAGGCTTGCTCACTTGTCCGCTTCCATCCTCGCCTTGACGTTGGCGACGGCCTCGGGGTTCTCCGTCTCCAGCTTGGCGCGCAGGGCCTCGGCGGCCTCGGGGTTCTCTTCCTCGAGCTTCTGGATGTAGGAGACGACGTCACCGACGGTGCGCAGACCGGCGAGGTCCTCGTCCGGGATCTTGACGCCGTACTTGTCCTCGGTCTGCACCGCGATCTCCACCATCGACAGCGAGTCGATGTCCAGGTCGTCGACGAACGACTTCTCCGGGGTGACCTCGGACGGCTCGATACCGGTGACCTCTTCGATGATCTCCGCGATACCGGCAATGATTTCTTCCTGGCTGACGGCCACAGCGTCTTCCCTTCGTGATGTGTTGTGTTGGTCGAACAGAGCGTTCTTATAGAGCGTTATGTGGTTGTACTGGATGCGGCTTTAGAGTTCGGCCAGTGCGTCCAGGTCTGCGGGTGCCTTGACGGCGCGGGTGGTAACCCCCCGAAGTTCGCGTTTGGCGATGCCGGTCAGAGTGCCCGCGGGGGGGAACTCCACGGCCGCCGTGATCTCCCGGTCACGCATGGTCGCCGTGCACAGGTCCCAGCGCACCGGCTGGGTCAGCTGGGCGACCAGCGCGTCCATCGCCGCGGCCGCGGAGGCGACGGGCTGTCCGTCGCGGTTCGACAGCAGCGTCGCGGTGGGCTCGGAGGTCTCGACGGCGGCCGCCGCGGCGGCGTAGCGGTCGAGGGCCGGAGCCATGTACTTGGTGTGGAACGCGCCGGCCACGCCGAGCGCGCGGACCCGGGCCTTGGCCGGCGGGTCCTCGGCCAGCTTCTCCAGCGCCGTCAGCGGGCCGGCGGCGACGATCTGGCCGGCGGCGTTGCGGTTGGCGGGGAACAGGTCGAGCTGCTCGAGACGGGTCAGCACCTCGGCCTCGTCACCGCCGAGCACCGCGGACATGCCGGTCGGCTCGATGGCGCACGCCTTGGCCATTTCGGCGCCCCGGGTGGCGGCCAGCGCCACGGCGTCATCGGCGGCCATCACACCGGCGATCGCGTAGGCCGCGATCTCGCCGACGGAGTGCCCGGCCACGATGAGGTCCTGGTCGGCCAGCAGGCCGCGCTTGGTGAGCTCCTGGTGGGCCAGCAGGGTGGCGGCGACGACCAGGGGCTGAGTGACCGCGGTGTCGGTGATCTCCTCGGTCGACGCGGTGGTGCCCAGCCGGACGAGGTCGAGGCCGCTGGCCTTCGACCACAGGTCGAGCTGGTCTGCGGCGCCCGGCAGGTCGAGCCACGGCGCCAGCATCCCCTCGGTCTGCGAGCCCTGTCCGGGCGCAAGCAATGCGATCACGTGTTTAAGAGAACACTGTGGAAACGGTTTTGGCGGGTGTAACAGATTATGAACCTGGTCTTAGGTTTTTGTGTACTCCCTACAAAATAGCTCCGTAAGCTACGAGTTCGATACCGTGCCGCGACCTGTTGCCTGGGTCACTATGGCTCGGAGTGATCGCCGATAGCCGCCCTGACCGGCAGCGGAACCGGGGGCAGCGCGTTGGTGCCGACGCTAGCGGGAGCGGTCGGGTAGTTGAGCTGGCCGACGGTCGCCGCCACTCGCAGCACATATGCGTCGCGGGGCTGGGTGGGATCGCGTCCGGTGAAGTCGGTGATCCGCTTGAGCCGGTAACGCACCGTGTTTGGATGAACGAACAACTTTCTGGCACAAGCTTCAATCGCGCCGCCACAATCTAAGTAAGCGTCAAGAGTCTCGATGAGGGTGGGCCCCGCGGCGGCCAACGGGCCCATGACGTCGGTGTGCAAGGCCACGATCGCCGACGCGTCCCCCATCAGGGCGCGTTCGGGCAGGAGTTCCCGCGCCAGCACGGGCCGGGGCGCCCCACGCCAGCCGCCGACGGCGTTCATCCCCGAAATCGCCTCGCTCGCGCTGTGATAGGCCGCGGTCAGCATGGGCGCGGTGGGCCCGATGACCACCGGGCCGTCGGAGAAGGCTTGCAACAGGTCGCCGAGGAATTTGTCGGTAGGTGACAGTTGGCCCGACACGATGGCGACCAGCCAGGTGCCGTGCACGTCGGTGAGGGCCGCGCGGCCGTGCTGGGCGGCGACGTCGCGGACGTGCTGACTGGCCCGCTGGTCGTCGCCCGGCCCGGTCGTCCCGTCCCGGCCGGGGGCGGGGGCGCCGACCACGACCGTCGCCGGGGCGGTGGTGTCCCAGTTGAGCGCCGCGGCCCGGGACAACAACTCGGGGCCGGTGTCCCCGCGGACCACCGCGTCGACGACGCTGGCCTCCATCCGGCTGTCCCAGGTGCCGCGCGCCTCGGCCGCGTTCGCGTAGGCCGACGCGGCGGTGAACGCCAGGTCGCGGCTGTACTTCAAGACGCCCACCGTCAGGGCCGTCAGCTGCTCCTCGGAGCGGGCCACCAGCGGCAGCACCTCTTCGAAGAACTCCATAGTGACGCGCACCATGTCGACGCTGTGCCGCAACGCGATTCGGCGGGCCAGGTCCTGGGGCACCAGCTCGAAGGCCTGGGCGGTGTAGCTGACGTTGCTGTGCGGGTCCTGCATCCACTCGACGAAGTTGTTGATGGCCGTCTGCACCACCAGCGCCACGCTGGCCCGCTGCGACGCCTCCAGGTCGGCGAAGAAGGGCAACCGCTCCTGCATGACCGAGACCGCTTCGGTGGCCAGCCGGCCGGAGTACTGCTTCAGCCGGCGCAGCACGGAATCCGGCACCGTGTTCAGCAGTTCGAGCGGGGACCGGGGCTGCTTGGCGAATGGCCCGGCGAAGGGGTTGTCATTCACCCCTAAAACCTACGCCACAATTTGGAAGTATCCACCAAAGGGTGCGGGTGGTTTTTGGCGTCGTGGCCCCGGCTGGCCGGGCGAGGGCTCGCGGGGCGGACGTCAGGTGGCCGTACCCGCGTCGGACGACTGGCCCGGCGCGGCCTGCACGTCGTCGATCCGGTACTGGCGCGCGGCCGCGACCGGCACCGAGGGGTCGATCTCACCGTCGCGCGCCAACGCCTCCAGCACCGCGACCACCTGCGATTCGGCGTCGGTGTTGAAGTAGCGCCGCGCGGCGGGCCGGGTGTCGGAGAACCCGAAGCCGTCGGTGCCCAGGGTGACGAAGGTGCCGGGCACCCACGGCCGGATCTGCTCGGGGACGGCCCGCATCCAGTCCGACACGGCGATCACCGGGCCGGCGGCGTTCGCCAGCGCCTGGGTTACGTAGGCGGTGCCGGCGGGCCGATCCGGGTGACGCAACTTGGCCCTCTCCACGGCGATGCCGTCGCGGTTCAGCTCACCCCAGCTGGTCACCGACCACACGTCGGCTGCGACGTCCCACTCGGCGGCCAGCATCTCGGCCGCCCTCAGCGCGTCCGGCATCGCGACCCCGGAGGCCAGGATCTGCGCGGTGTTGGCGCGCTGTTCGGTGGCCGCGCGGTACCGGTAGATGCCCCGCAGTACGCCCTCGGGATCGAAGTTTTCGGGCTCCGGTGGCTGCTTGTAGGGCTCGTTGTAGATGGTGATGTAGAAGTACACGTTCTCCGGGTTCTCGCCGAACATGCGGGCCAGCCCGCTTTCCACGATGTAGGCGATCTCGTAGGCAAACGCCGGGTCGTAGGACACCACGGCCGGATTGGTCGCGGCCAGCAGCAGCGAGTGGCCGTCGGCGTGCTGCAGGCCCTCGCCAGTTAGCGTGGTGCGGCCCGCGGTCGCCCCGAGCAGGAAGCCGCGCGCCATCTGATCGGAGGCGGCCCACAGCAGGTCGCCGGTGCGCTGGAACCCGAACATCGAATAGAAGATGTAGATCGGGATCATCGGCTCGTTGTGCGTCGCATACGACGTGCCGGCCGCGATGAACGAGGCCGCCGCCCCGGCCTCGCTGATGCCCTCGTGCAAGATGTGCCCGGTTTCGCTCTCCTTGTAGGCCAGCATTAGGTCGGCGTCCACCGCCGTGTACAGCTGGCCGAGGCGGTTGTAGATCTTCAGCGACGGGAACCACGAGTCCATGCCGAACGTGCGCGCCTCGTCGGGAATGATCGGGACTATGCGCGGACCAACCTCCTTGTGCCGCAACACTTCCTTGAAGGTGCGCACCGTCGCCATGGTGGTGGCGACCTCCTGGTTGCCCGACCCCTTCTTCAGCGCGGCGTAGGTGTCGCGGCCGGGAAGCGCCAGCGCCTTGGCCTTGGTCCGGCGCTCGGGCAGAAATCCGCCGAGGGTGCGGCGGCGGTCGAGCAGGTACCGGATCTCCGGCGCGTCCGGGCCGGGGTGGTAATAGGGCGGGAGGTAGGGGTCCTCTTCCAGCTGGGCGTCGCTGATCGGGATCCGCATGGCGTCCCGGAAGTACTTGAGGTCTTCCAGCGCAAGCTTTTTCATCTGGTGCGTGGCGTTGCGGCCCTGAAAGTGCCCGCCCAGCGAGTAGCCCTTGATGGTCTTGGCCAGAATCACCGTCGGCTGGCCCTTGTGGTCGACGGCGGCCCGGTAGGCGGCATACACCTTCCGGTAGTCGTGACCGCCACGCTTGAGATTCCAGATCTCGGCGTCGGTCATGTTCGCCACCAGCGCCTTGGTGCGGGGGTCGCGGCCGAAGAAGTGGTCGCGCACGTAGGCGCCGTCATTGGCCTTATACGTCTGGTAGTCACCGTCGGGCGTGGTGTTCATCAGGTTCACCAGCGCGCCGTCACGGTCGGCGTGCAACAGGGCATCCCATTCGCGGCCCCAGACCACCTTGATGACGTTCCAGCCCGCGCCCCGGAAGAACGACTCCAGCTCCTGGATGATCTTGCCGTTGCCACGCACCGGGCCGTCGAGGCGCTGCAGGTTGCAGTTGATCACGAAGGTCAGGTTGTCCAGGCCCTCGAGCGCTCCGACGTGCGCCATGCCGCGGCTTTCCGGTTCGTCCATTTCGCCGTCGCCCAAGAAGCACCACACGTGCTGGTCGGAGGTGTCCTTGATGCCCCGGTCGTGCAGGTAATGGTTGAACCGCGCCTGGTAGATGGCGTTGAGCGGGCCCAGGCCCATCGACACGGTGGGGAACTCCCAGAAGTCGGGCATCAGCCGCGGGTGCGGGTAGGACGGCAGCCCGCCGCCGGGGTGGCTGTGCTCCTGGCGGAAGCCGTCGAGCTGGTCCGCGCTGAGCCGGCCTTCGAGGAAGGCGCGCGCATAGATCCCCGGGGACGCGTGGCCCTGGATGAAAATCTGGTCGCCGCCACCGGGGTGCGACTTGCCCCGGAAGAAGTGGTTGAAGCCGACCTCATACAACGCCGCAGACGACGCGTACGTCGAAATGTGGCCGCCCACACCCACTCCCGGGCGCTGGGCGCGGTGCACCATGATCGCGGCGTTCCACCGGATCCACGCACGGAAGCGCCGCTCGACGTCCTCGTCGCCGGGGAACCAGGGCTCGAGTTCGGTCGGAATGGTGTTGACGTAGTCGGTCGACGTCAGCGCCGGGATGGCCACCCGCTGCTCGCCGGCGCGTTCGAGCAGCCGCAGCATCAGGTACCGCGCCCGCGACGGCCCGGAGCGCTCCAGGAGTTCGTCGAAGGACTCCAGCCACTCCGACGTCTCTTCGGGGTCGATGTCGGGCAGGTACGACGCCACGCCTTCGCGGATCACCCGGACGCGGTCGGGTTCGCTTGGGCTGCTAGGGGTTTTGGCCAGATCGTGGCGCGCGAACTCGGTTGTCAACGCACTGCTCCTGTGGTTGGCGGGGCTTGTGCCCTCGGGGTGCTGTGCACCGTGTCCCTCTATCGTGCCGCACCGGCGTTTCGCGGGGCCAGCCGACGCCGGGTAGCTGACGCGGGTTCATCCGGCGGACACGAACTTGTGCGTAGCGGGGCGATCGGGAAGGCCACCCGGTAACGTCAGGAGCCGTGCTCATCGGATGGCGCGCCGTCCTTGGGGGGAGCGTCCCCAGGCGAGGTGCTCTGGCGCTCGGATGTATCGCGGCGACGCTGATGGGGATCGTGGGGTGTACCACCGTCACCAACGGCACGGCCACACCCGACACTCAGGTGGCACCGGCCTATCGGCAGTCTGTCTCGGCGTCGGTGTCCGCGTCGTCGGCGACGTCGCGGGTCCGCGAATCCCAGCGGCAGCAATCGCTGACCACCAAGGCGGTGCGCACCTCGTGCGACACGCTGGCCACCTCGAGCAAGGACGCGATCGACAAGGTGAACATCTTTGTCGGCGCGTTCAACGCGGGCCGCAACACCGGCCCGACCGAGGGCCCGGCCATCGACGCGCTCAACAACAGCGCCGACACCGTGAGCAACAGCTTGAGCGAGGCGCTGTCGCAGCAGCTGAAGGACGCCTTCAACACGTATATCGACGCGGCCCGCGGGGTGGCTAGCGCCATCGGCACCCACGCGGCGACCGGCGAATTCAATCGCCGGGTGGACCTGCTCAACGACGCCAAGACGAAGGCGCTGAAACTCTGCCTGGCAGTGTTCTGAGGCGCCCCGTGAGGCGCGGGTGTCGACCTGGTTGCGGCTGTGCGACGATAATCCCCATCGCACGGCACTGGACGGTTTAAGGAGGCTCCACGGTGGTCGCGGCGGATCACGCCCCGAGCTACGCTCGCAAATTGGGCATCCAACGAGACCAAGTTGTCCAGGAATGGGGCTGGGACGAGGACGCCGACGACGACATCCGCGCTGACGTCGAGGAAGCCTGCGGCGGTGAGCTACTCGACGAGGACACTGACGAGGTGGTCGACGTCGTGCTGCTGTGGTGGCGCGACGGCGACGGCGACCTGGTGGACACCCTGATGGACGCGATCGGCCCGCTGGCCGAGGACGGCGTGATCTGGGTGCTGACGCCCAAAACCGGCAAGCCCGGCCACGTCCTGCCGGCCGAGATCGCCGAGGCGGCCCCCACCGCAGGCCTGATGCCGACGTCGTCGGTCAACTTGGGTGACTGGAGCGCCAGCCGGCTGGTGCAGCCGAAGTCCCGAACCGGGAAGCGTTGATGCTGCCCGTTGGCGCCACCGCCCCGGATTTCACACTGCGTGACCAGAATCAACAGCGCGTCACCCTGAGCGCCTACCGCGGCGCCAAGAACGTCCTGTTGGTGTTCTTCCCGCTGGCCTTCACCGGCATCTGCCAGGGCGAGCTGGACCAGGTGCGCGATCACCTGCCCGACTACGAGAACGACGACAGCGCCACGCTGGCCATCTCGGTGGGACCACCGCCCACGCACCGGATCTGGTCGCTGGAAAGCGGGTTCACCTTCCCGGTGCTGTCGGATTTCTGGCCGCACGGCGAGGTCAGCCAGGCCTACGGCGTGTTCAACTCCGAGGCCGGCTACCCCAATCGCGGCACCTTCGTCGTCGACCGGTCCGGCGTGATCCGGTTCGCGGAGTGCAAACAGCCCGGTGAATCCCGCAATCAGCGGTTGTGGATCGACGCGCTGGGGGCTTTGCGGGGCTGAGTCGTTCGCGAGCGCGCGTGTTTGTACGTCGACACGCCGTGCGGGGCGGGCAAACACGGACGCTCGTCGCGGATGGCAAAGTTTTGGGTACTTGGGCTTGGTGCGTGTAGCCTGCCCGGGGCACAGGGCGCGTAGCTCAGTGGTAGAGCTCTGGTTTTACACACCAGCGGTCGGCGGTTCGATACCGTCCGCGCCCACAGGATTCGGCTCCGCGAGCGTAACGCCATGGCGACTTTCGGCTTGGATTTTCGCAGTGGGGCTACGCTCGCGGGCTGGGTGTTAGGTGGATCGTTGCTCGGGCGGCCCTGAGACCCACCACCGGGCGCCGGCGAGCACGGCAGCGTGCACCGCCCGTGCGATCCGGGCGCCGAACGCCGAGCGCGGCCCGCCGAATGCCTCCGCGGCCCCGTCCGTCGGACAGTGCACGACGATCGCATCCGAGGCGGTTCCGGTGGCCCGTATCCCGGTCTCGTGCAACGCCTGTGCCTTCGCCTCCGTCGCGGTGGCCACGGCGTTGACCAGGGCGGCCTGCGACAGCCGCACCGGCACCGCGACGACGACGTTGATCGTCCCGACGCGGTACGGCGACTCGCGGCGGAAGTGCCCGTCGGGCGCGGCCGCCCAGGCCGGGCTGGAGAGCCCCACGGTGGCGGCGGCATGCACGCCGCCGTCGGCGGCCAGGTGGTGGCGCGTCACGTCGACCGCCGTGAGCAGCCCGCAGCCGGCGCCGACGAGCCCGAGCGCGGTGCCGAGCTCGGTCAGGTGGCGGTCCGGGTCGGTCCGGTCGTAATCAAGTGGGACCGTTGCGTTGACCAACCAGTCCCGGGCACCGATGCCGCCGCCAAGCGGGCCCGAGGAGATGCACAGTCGAGGCTCGGCGAATTCCCAGACGAGGACCGGGAGCGACCGAGTGTGTTCCACCCGCGCGGTCAGCCTGGGACGCATGGTGTCATCCTCGCGGGCGAGCTATTGCGAGCGTAACCGGGCTGCGACTTTCGGCCGCGATCTTCGCGGTGGGGTTACGCTCGCGCAGTGGACGAGCAACCCGTGGAACCGTTTCTGATCGACGTCCCCGACGACGTCCTGGAAGACCTGCGGTCGCGGCTGCTGCGCACCCGCTGGCCGGAAGCCGAATGCGTGGACGACTGGAGCCAGGGCATGCCGCTGGCCTACACCCGCGACCTGGCCGGCTATTGGGCTGACGAATACGACTGGCGCTCGCGCGAGGCCGCGCTCAACCGCTTCGACCAGTTCGTCACCGAGATCGACGGGCTGGACATCCATTTCATCCACCACCGGTCGCCGCACGACGGCGCGTTCCCGCTGCTGATCACCCACGGCTGGCCCGGCTCGATCGTGGAGTTCCACAAGGTGATCGAGCCGCTGACCAACCCGGTGTCCGGGCGCGCCGAGGACGCCTTCCACGTGATCTGCCCGTCGCTGCCGGGATATGGCTTCTCCGGCAAACCCACGCGCACGGGCTGGGGCGTGGAGAAGATCGCCAAGGCCTGGGAGACGTTGATACTGCGCCTGGGCTACGACCGCTACGGCGCGCAGGGCGGCGACTGGGGAGCCGCGGTGACCACGCAGATCGGCCGCAACGGGGGCCGCTGCGCGGCCATCCACCTCAACATGCCGATCGGGCGGCCCACGCCGGAGTCCCTGAAGAACCCGACGGAAACGGAGCAACGGGCGCTGGCCGCATTGGCCGAACACCGCAAGTGGGGCACCGGTTATTCCAAGCAGCAGTCCACCCGGCCGCAAACTCTTGGCTACGGGCTGGTGGATTCGCCGGTGGGGCAGCTGGCGTGGATCGTCGAGAAGTTCTGGGCGTGGGCCGATTGCGACGGGCATCCCGAGAATGCGTTCAGCCGGGACGAGCTGCTGGACAACGTGATGGTCTATTGGGTGACCGCCAGCGGCGCGTCCTCGGCCCGGTTGTACTGGGAAAGCTTCAGGGTATGGGGGCAGATGGACCGGGTCGAACTGCCCACCGGGATAGCCGCTTTCCCGAAGGAACTCTTGAAGTCACCGCGGTCGTGGTGCGAGCCGGTCTACAACATCACACATTGGACGGACATGCCGCGGGGAGGACACTTCGCCGCGTTCGAGCAGCCGGAGCTGTTCGTCGACGACCTCCGCGCGTTCTTCGCGACGGTGCGCTAGTCCGCGTTGCGCCCAGTGTGCATTTCCCGACGAGACACGCCGTGGAAGCCGTTTGCACACTCGACGGCAAGGAGACGGCGCGGGCCTAGACGATCCGCCAACCCCGTCGTGCACGAAAACGCATGTCCCACAGGTAAATCTGGTAGCCGAGGAGCCAGATCCCGTGCGGTAGGAAGAGGTCGGCCAGCCGCAGCGCCGACAGCAGCCACTCGAACCGGCGCTGCCGGCGATCCGACCAGTCCAGCTGCATCATCGCCCGAAACTCCGGAGCCAAGAACCCCGTCGTCGCAAACAGGTTGAACGGGCCGGCCAGAACGCGCAACGGCCACGGCAGGAACGCCAGCGACGCCACCCCGCGCAAGTGCTCTCGCACCGGAGCGTCGATACGCAGCTCGTCGAGCGAGCGCTTCCAGTACTCGTCGAACGCCGCCCGGTCCGGCGGCCACATGTCCTCGGACACCTGCAGCGTGGTGGCAAGCCGCTTGGCGTCGAGATAGACGGCGTCGGCGGCCGCGTCGTCGAGCGGGCCGTGCAGGAACTCGTGCTGGTCGACGAAATAGCGGTACAGGCACGCGGCCACCCACAGCTGCAGTTTGGAGTCAAAGGCGTTGTAGGACACCGGGCTTGAGGACGTCGACCGGACCTGCCGGTGCGCGACGTCCACGGCGCCGCGGATCAACGCGCGGTCGGACTCGGTCCCGATGGTGGCCACCGCCAGGTAGGTGCCGGTGGTGCGGGCCCGCTTGAACGGATGCTTGTAGACGTTTCCGCTGTCGACCGGGCTTTCCAGCACGCCATACCCGACGCCGGGCAAGGACAACTGCATGATCACGTTCGCGGCGGGCAACAGCATCGCCGCCGGGTTCAACAGGTCGGCAACCCGGGTCGCGGGCCGCTTCGTTGCGGACGACGCCATGCCTTCGAGTGAACCACGTATCTGGGCGCGGGCGTTATGCCCGCCCGAAAACGGGCACGCCTGGGTGGATGAACGCCGAACCGAGCCCGCCGCCAGACGCCTTGCACGGAAGGTGGAACCGTGCCCCTTCCGGAAGTCCCGAGCCGGACACGACGGCGCCGGCGTCCTGGCTGTGGTGGCTGCTGGCCGTGCTGATCCTGGTGATCATCGTGCTGGCCATCTTGTCGGCGGCGTAGCCGGCTTCCCCGCGTGTGAGACGCTGCCAGGGTGTTGGCAACCCGGACCCGGCTTGCCGGCGTGCTGGCCGGCTACCTGGCCGACGTCGCGCTGGGCGACCCGACACGGGGACATCCCGTGGCGGCGTTCGGGCGGGCCGCCTCCGGGTTGGAGCGGGTGACCTACCGCGACGGCAGGGTCGCGGGGGTGGTGCACGTCGGCGTGCTGGTCGGGGCCGTCAGCCTGCTCGGCGCCGCGCTGCAACGGGTCGCCGAGCGCGGCGGCCCGGCCTGGTCGATCGCTGCCACCGCCGCGGCCACCTGGGTGTCGGTGGGCGGAACCTCGCTGGCGCGCACCGGCACGGCGATGTCGGAGTTGCTGGAACGCGGGGACGTCGAGGCCGCCCGTGCGCTGCTGCCGTCGCTGTGCGGGCGCGACCCTGCGTGGCTGGACGGCGCCGGCCTGACGCGCGCGTCGCTGGAATCGGTCGCGGAAAACACGTCCGACGCCCAGGTGGCGCCGCTGCTGTGCGCGGCCGTGGGCGGGATACCCGCGGTGCTGGCGTACCGCGGCATCAACACGTTGGACTCAATGATCGGCTATCGCTCGGTCCGCTATGCCCGATTCGGTTGGGCCGCAGCCAAATTGGACGATGCGGCCAACTACGTCGGCGCGCGGGCGACGGCGGCGCTGGTGGCGCTGTTCGCGCCCCTCGTCAGCGGGTCACCCGCGGGCGCGGTGCGGGCCTGGCGCCGTGATGCCGCCCGTCACCCCAGCCCCAACGCCGGCGTCGTCGAGGCGGCCTTCGCCGGGGCGCTGGGGGTGCGGCTCGGCGGCCCCACCCAGTACCGCCACGAGTTGCAGATCCGGCCCACGCTGGGCGACGGCCACGAGCCGACGGTGGCCGACCTGCGCCGCGCGGTGGCGCTGTCGCGGACGGTGCAAGCGGGCGCGGCCGTCGTGGCCGGGCTGCTCTGTTACCTGCGGCGGCCGTAGCGATCGGCGAGCTTGGCCTCCACGGTCTGCAGGGCCTGTGGGGCCTGTGCCGCCGCCGCTGCCTCGGATTGGCGTTGCTTTTCCCGGCGGCGGGCGCGGATCTCCGAATACGCGAAGTAGCCCAAACCGAGTGGGGCGACGATACCGAAGGAAATCCACTGGATCCCGTACGACAGGAACGGCCCGGCGTCCAGGTGCGGCACGCCGATCACGCCGAGCCCGCCGGGCTGGTCTTCGGTCAACTGAAGATAGGAGCCGGTCAGTGGCACCTTGGTCAGCGCCGAGACCTGCTCGGTGTTGATCGAATACACCTGCTGCACACCGTCTTCGGCGAAGGGGCCCTTGTCCCGGTCGACGGGTTCCGAGTCGCGTAGCCGCGCGGTGATCGCGACGGTGTCTTGCGGCGGGCGGGGGATCGTCGGGACATGGGAGCCCTGCTCGGGCCGCACGTAGCCCCGGTCGACGAGGACGGTGGGCCCGTCGTCGACGACGAACGGTGCCAGCACCTCGAATGCCGGCTTGCCCTCGATCACCCGCAACCGGGCCAGCACCTGGACGTCGGGCAGGTAGTGCCCAGTGGCCGTCACGCGGCGCCACTGCGCGTCCGGAGCCGACGAATCCTGCTGTGGCAGCAACGTTTTCAGCGGCACCGGGTCGGTGTTGAGGGAGTATTCGATCTGGCGGTTCTCCCGCGACGTCCGGTTGTGCTTGCCCAGCTGCCAGGGCGCCAGCACCGTGAAACACAGGTACGTGAAGGCGACGACCACCAGCGCCAGCGCGATCCAGCCCGGGCGCAGCAAAAACGCCAGCCGGCGCATCAGCCGGATCCGTTCCGGTCGAGTCGGTCGTCGACCCAGGCGTGCAGGCCGGGCAGCGAGGCCTCGATGACGGCGAAGACGTCCTCGAAGTCCCGCGCGTCGCCGTAGTAAGGGTCCTCGACGTCGAGGGCGTGGGCACCCGAACGCGGATCGAACGACCGCAGCATGCGCACCCGCTCCTCGTCGACGCCCAGCTCGCGCAGCATCCGAAGATGGTTGCGGCCAAGGGCGACCACCAGGTCGGCCGCGAGATGGTCGGCGTCGACCTGTGCGGCGCGGTGGTCGGTGGAGTAGCCGTGGGCGCGCAGCACGTCGGTCGCCCGGTGGTCGGCGCATTCGCCGACATGCCAGTTGCCGGTGCCCGCGCTGGTCACCCGCACCGCTTCGGCCAGGCCGCGGCGCTGGAGCTGGTCGGCGAACATCTTCTCGGCCATCACCGACCGGCAGATGTTGCCGGTGCAGACGAACGTGACGTGCAGCGGCTCGCGATCAGACACCGAGCACCGCCCGCAGCTCGTCGACGGTGGCGGCGTGCGTCGCGCCGGTGCCGCTGAATCCGTCGGGGAAGTCGTCCCGCCCGTAGCCCCAACCGACCACCACGGTGTCGATGCCGTGCGCGGCCGCGCCGTGCACGTCGTGGCTGCGGTCGCCGACCATCAGAATCCGCTCGGGCAGCGGGTGCAGCTGCTCCAGCGCGTGCGCCAGCACGTCCACCTTGGTCTTGCGCGAGCCGTCGGGGCTCGCCCCGGCGATCACCTCGAAATTCTGATCGAGCCCGAAATGGGCCAGGATGCGCCGCGCCGTCGGCTCCAGCTTCGAGGTGGCCACGGCCAGCCGGACACCGGCGGCGCTCAGGTCGGCCAGCAGCGGCTCGATGCCGTCGAACAGCGTGTTCATCGCCCAGCCGCGGCTGCCGTACTCGGCGCGGAAGGCGCTGATCGCCCGCTCGGCGTCCTCGCCGAGCATGGTGCGGAAGGTGTCGTCCATCGGCGGGCCCACGATCTGCGCCACCAGGTCGCCGTCGGGCACCGCGACGCCGACATGGTCGAGCGCGTGCAGGAAGCTGGCCACGATCCCCTCCGCGGAGTCGGTGAGCGTGCCGTCGAGGTCGAAGATCACCAGCTGGGCCGTCAGGGCGGGCGACGGGCGATCGGTGGACGTTGTGCTTGTCACCTCACCATTGTCCTCGATGGTCCGGGCCGGGTGTGACGGTGTCGCTGCCACGCGCCCCGGCGGCCCACTAGTGTTTCTCGGATGGCGAGTCTGAACTTGAGCCCGCCTGCGGCGCGCTATCACGGTGACCAGGCCGTCGCACCCGGGATGCTGGATTTCGCCGTCAACGTCCGTCACGCGCAACCGCCCGAGTGGCTGGTGCGCCGGCTGGCCGCGCGGCTGCCGGACTTGGCGCGCTACCCGAGCGCCCAGGACGTGCGCGCGGCGCAGGACGCGGTGGCCGAGCGCCACGCCCGGCCACACAACGAGGTGCTGCCGCTGGCGGGGGTGGCGGAGGGGTTCGCGTTGTTGAGCAACCTGCGTCCGGCGCGGGCGGCGATCGTCGCGCCCTCGTTCACCGAGCCGGCCGCGGCGCTGACCGCGGGCGGGGTGCCGCTGCACCATGTGGTGCTCGAGCCGCCCTTCGGCCTGGACGGGGTGAGGATTCCCGACGACGCGGACTTGGTCGTGGTGGGCAACCCGACCAACCCGACCTCGGTGCTGCACACCCGCGAGCAGCTGCTGGCGTTGCGCCGGCCCGGCCGCATCCTGGTGGTCGACGAGGCCTTCGCCGATTCCATCCCGGGCGAACCGGAGTCGCTGGCCGGTGACTCGCTGCCGGATGTGCTGGTGCTGCGCAGCCTGACCAAGACGTGGGCGCTGGCGGGATTGCGGGTGGGCTATGCGCTGGGCGCACCGCAGGTGTTGGCCCGGTTGACCGCGCAGCGGGCCCACTGGCCGGTGGGGACGCTGCAGTTGACGGCGATCGGGGCGTGCTGCGGCCGGCAGTCCGTCACCGAGGCGGCGGCCGGTGCCGCACGGTTGGCGGAGTTGCGCGCCGAGATGGTGGCCGGCCTGACGTCGGTGGGCGCCGAGGTGGTCGACGGCCGGGCCCCGTTCGTGCTGTTCCGCCTGCCGGACGCCGTTGGGGTCCGAGAGGCCTTGCGAGACAGGGGGATCGCCATCCGTCGCTGTGACACGTTCGTCGGCTTGGACAAAAGCTACCTGCGGGCGGCGGTGCGCCGGGAGTGGCCGCTGCTGGTCCAGGCGATTTCGGAGGTACGGCGGTGAGCGTGCGGCTGGCCGACGTCATCGAGGTGCTGGACGAGGCCTACCCGCCGCGGCTGGCCGAATCGTGGGACTCGGTGGGCCTGGTGTGCGGTGACCCCGACGATGCGCTCGAGTCGGTGACCGTCGCGGTCGACGCGACCCCGGCGGTCGTCGACGAAGTTCCCGACGGCGGGCTGCTGCTGGCCCATCACCCGTTGCTGTTGCGCGGGGTGGACACGGTGGCGGCCAGCACGCCCAAGGGCGCGCTGGTGCACCGGTTGATCCGAACGGGGCGTTCGCTGTTCACGGCGCACACCAACGCCGACTCGGCCACGCCGGGCGTCTCTGATGCGCTGGCTCACGCCCTCGGCCTCACCGTCGAAGCGGCCCTGGAGCCGCGGACGGCCGCGCCCGACCTCGACAAGTGGGTCATCTACGTGCCGCGCGAGAACGCGGAAGCGGTGCAGGCGGCCCTGTTCGAGGCCGGCGCCGGGCACATCGGCGACTATTCGCACTGCAGCTGGAGCGTCAGCGGCATCGGGCAGTTCCTGCCGCACGAAGGGGCGTCGCCCGCGGTGGGCAGCGTCGGCACCGTCGAGCGGGTGGCCGAAGACCGGTTCGAGGTCATCGCGCCCGCCCGGATCCGGGCCGCCGTGCTGGCGGCGATGCGCGCCGCCCATCCATACGAGGAGCCCGCGTTCGACGTCTACGCGTTGCTGCCGGTGCCCGGCGACGTCGGCTTGGGCCGCATCGGCACCTTGCCCCGGCCCGAACCGCTGCGCGACTTCGTGTCCCGCGTCGACGCCGCCCTGCCGCGGACGTCGTGGGGCGTCCGCGCGGCCGGCGACCCCGACATGCCGGTGTCCCGGGTCGCCGTCTGCGGCGGCGCCGGTGACTCGCTGCTGACAACCGCGGCCGGCGCGGGAGTGCAGGCCTACGTCACGGCCGACCTGCGGCACCATCCGGCCGACGAGCATCGCCGGGCCTCCGGTGTGGCGCTGGTGGACGTCGCGCACTGGGCGAGTGAATTCCCGTGGTGCGAGCAGGCCGCCGACCTGCTGCGGTCCCGTTTCGGTGCGGAGCTGTCGGTGCGGGTATGCAGCATTCGCACCGACCCATGGAATATGGGGCGGTGCGGCGGACAGACCGGGGGTGAGGCGTAATGAAGGCCGAAGTCGCTCAGCAGCGTTCGCTGCTCGAGCTGTCGAAGCTGGACGCCGAGCTGTCCCGCATCACGCACCGGGCCAGCCATCTGCCGGAACAACAGGCCTGCGAGCGGGTGCAGGACGAACTCAACGCCGCCGGCGACCGCGTGGGTGCGATTCGAATCGCGTTGGAGGACATCGATATTCAGGTTTCGCGCTTCGAGTCCGAAATCGAGGCGGTGCGGCAGCGCGAAGACCGCGACCGCTCGCTGCTGCAATCCGGCAGCGTCGACGCGAAGCAACTGTCGGAACTGCAGCACGAGCTGGAGACCCTGACACGCCGGCAGGCCAGCCTGGAAGATTCGCTGCTGGAGGTGATGGAGCGCCGCGAGGAGCTGCAGTCCCAGCTGGATGACGCGCAGGGCAGGGCCGAGGCGCTAGAGGCCGAATTGGCCGAAACCCGGCAGGCGCTGGACGCCGCACTCGCCGAAATCAGCGAAGCCCGCCAGGCGCACTCCTCGCGGCGCGACACGCTGAGCGCCGAATTGGACCCCGCGCTGTCGGCGCTGTACGAACGGCAGCGCGCCGGGGGAGGGCCGGGCGCTGGGCCGTTGCTGGGGCGCCGGTGTGGTGCCTGCCGCCTCGAGATCGACCGCGGCGAGATGTCGCGCATCTCGGCCGCGGCCGAAGACGACGTGGTGCGATGCCCGGAGTGTGGTGCGATCCTGTTGCGGGTCAAGGGGTTCGACCAATGAGAGTCGTGATCGAGGCCGACGGCGGGTCGCGGGGCAACCCCGGCCCGGCCGGATACGGCGCCGTGGTGTGGACGGAGGACCACTCGACGGTGCTGGCGGAGAGCAAGCAGGCCATCCACCGGGCCACCAACAACGTGGCCGAATACCGGGGCCTGCTGGCCGGTTTGGACGAGGCCCTGCGGGTCGGCGCCACCGAGGCGGCGGTCTTCCTGGATTCCAAGCTGCTGGTGGAGCAGATGTCGGGGCGGTGGAAGGTCAAGCACCCCGACCTGATCCCACTGCACACCCAGGCCCGAGAGCTGGCGGCGCGGTTCGAGCGGATCCGCTACACGTGGATTCCGCGGGACCGCAACTCTTATGCCGATCGGTTGGCCAACGAGGCGATGGACGCCGCCGCCGCCGGCGACCCGGCGGGAGAATCTGAGCAGCCCGCGGCGGAGCCCGCGAAAACCCCTGCGGCGCCATCCCCGCAGGCACCCGGCTGGACCGGAGCGCGCGGCACACCGACCAGGCTGCTGTTGCTGCGACACGGCCAGACTGAGCTGTCGGCGCAGCGCCGCTATTCGGGCCGCGGCAACCCGGCGCTCACCGAAGTGGGTCGCCGGCAGGCCGACGCCGCGGCGCGCTATCTGGCACAACGCGGCGGGATTTCGGCGGTGTTCGCCTCGCCGCTGCAGCGGGCCTACGACACCGCGGCCAGGGCGGCCAAGGCGCTCGAGCTGGATGTGACCGTCGACGACGACTTGATCGAAACCGATTTCGGCGCCTGGGAGGGGCTGACCTTCGGTGAGGCCGCCGAGCGGGACCCGGAGCTGCACGGCCGCTGGCTTCGTGACACCGGCACCACCCCGCCGGGCGGGGAAAGCTTCGACGACGTGCTCGATCGGGTCGTGAAGGCCCGCGAACGAATCATCGCCGCGCACCCGGGCACGACGGTGCTGGTGGTGTCGCACGTGACGCCGATCAAGATGCTGTTGCGGCTGGCGCTGGAGGCCGGGCCCGGCATCCTGTACCGGCTGCACCTCGACCTGGCGTCGCTGAGCATCGCCGAGTTCTATTCCGACGGGGCGTCTTCCGTGCGCCTGGTGAACCAAACCGGTTACCTCTGAGGGTCAGATACCGCCTTCGGTCGCGTAGCATCCCCGTATGAGAAGGACATTCGTCGCGACGTTCGCCTTCGGGTTGATCCTCGCGTTGTTCGGTTTAATCTGGGCGCTTCAGGGATTCGGAGTGCTTGGCGGTAGCCCGATGAGCAACACCACGACCTGGTCCGTCATCGGTCCCATCACGGTGTTGATCGGCATCGCGATCGCGGTCGTCAGCTGGCGGAGACTCTCTTCGAAATAGTGCGTCACCCCGCCACGGTGAAGTTCACCGTGTGCCAGCCGGTGGCGCCGTCGGGAACGGGAGCGGCCCTGTCCGCGGTCTGGGTGGATCCGGTGTTGTCGGTGGCGCGCACAGTGATGCTGTGCCTCCCAGGGCTTTTCGCCTGCCAGGGAAAACTCCACAGCCGCCACGTCTCGTTGGAGTAGCTCGCGCCCTGTTCTGCGGGCTGCCATGCGCCGCCGTCGATGCGAACTTCCACGGACCGCACGCCGCGGTTCTGCGCCCACGCGACACCGCCGAACACCACCGGCCCCATCGGCACCTGCTGACCAGCTTTCGGCACGTCGATCCGCGACTCGGTCTTGACCGGTGCACGCGGTGCCCAGCCCTGCCGCGTCCAGTACGCCTCCGCCTTGTCGAAGCGGGTCAGCTCCATATCGACGACCCACTTGGTGGCCGACACGTACCCATAGAGCCCGGGTACGACCAGCCGGGCCGGATAGCCATGCTCGATCGGCAGGGGCTGACCGTTGAGCGCGACCGCCAGGAGCGCGTCGCGGCCGTCGGTGAGCGCATCCACCGGCGTGCCGGCGGTGAAGCCGTCGATCGACGTCGAAAGCACCATGTCGGCGTCCGGGTGCACTCCGGCCGCCCCCAGCAGATCGGCCACCCGGTAGCCCGTCCAGATCCCGGTCGAAATAAGGTTGCCGCCAACGGGATTGGATACGCAGGTTAGCGTCGCCACCTTCTCGACGACGTCAAAGCCGGCGAGGTCGGCGAAGCTGTAGGTTGCTTCGCGGTCCACCATGCCGTGGATGCGCAGCCGCCACTCGCCGTGGCTGAGTTGGGGAACGGTGAGCGCGGTGTCCACTCGGTAGAAGTCGGCGCTGGGAGTGACAAAGCTCGGGAGCGCAACGCCTTTCGGTTGCACGTCAGCCGGTATCGGGGGCGCCGATGCGCGCGGTCGGGGAAGCGTGAAGTTGTTGCGGTCCGCGGCCACCGAATGCACCAATCGCGTGATGACCGCACCCGCCACGCCACTCGCGATCCCGAATCCGAGCAGTCCGAGCACCACCAACCTGCGCCTGTCGGTATCCGCTTCGTCTCGATCGCCACGGTGTTCTTCGGGGCCTCCCGGCCAGAACCGACGGGTCAGCAAGCGTAGGGTCGCCACCCCACAGGCCGTGCCGGCGATGGTGGGGATCGTGTCGGGTGCCGTCGCGCCCTGCCGGGACAACACCGCGACGCATCCGAGCGCACCCGCCGCGGTGATCGCGGCGCTGCCGAACGGGCGACGCCGGGTCTCTAAGGTCCCGGCAATTGCGGCGATCGCAGCGATCGCCACGAGCACCGCCACGGCTAGGAAGAGTTTGTCCAGCGATCCCAGGGTCTGAATGGCCCACTCTTTGATCGGGCCCGGCGAAAGGTCCACGACCGCCGAGCCGATCGCCGCCCGCGCGTCGGCCCGCGCACCGAACGGGATGCCCACCAGCTGGGCTATCCCGAGCGCGACGGCCGCGGCGGCGACCCCGGCGATCATCCGCTCGTTCGACGCCGCGGTGGCCATCGGAGTTACGTTCTGCCTCAACGGGACAGCGTGATGGCGCCTTCGGGGCAGTTCTGCTCGGCGGTGACGGCCTGCGCCTCGAGTTCGCCGGACACGTCGCACACGAGCACGACGGAGTGGCCGACCTCGTCGGAATCGAAGACGTCGGGCGCCAGGGTGTAGCAGCGCCCGTGCCCGGTGCACCGTTCGGTGTCGACGAGAACGCGAGTCATCAGCGGCGCTCCTTTTGCTCTGCGTCGTCGCCGGCGCGGGTTATGGCAGACGCATCGTAAGCCTAGTTCGCGAATGGCGCACGAGGTTGTCTCGGAGATAGTCGGTGCCTGTTGGCGGCGGTTTGCGCCTGCGTCGCCGGGCGGCGTGGCCCGCGCGGCATCGCTCAGCCCAGCATGGCCAGCGCAGTGTCGTAGTTAGGCTCCTGCTCGAGTTCCGGCACCAATTCCGTGTATGCGACATTGCCGTCGGGGCCAATCACCACGACCGCCCGGGCAAGGAGCCCCGCCATCGGACCGTCGGTGATCGTGACGCCGTAGTCCTCGCCGAAGCTGTCACGGAACGCCGAAGCTGTCTTGACGTTGTCGATGCCTTCGGCGCTGCAGAAGCGTTGAAATGCGAACGGCAGGTCTTTTGACACGCACACCACGGGCACACCGGTCCCCGCGGCGCGCTCGTTGAAGGTCCGCACGGTCGTCGCGCAAACCGCGATATCGACGGACGGAAAAATGTTCAGCACCAGGGTCTTGCCGCGAAACTGCTCGGTACTGATCACCCACAGGTCGGAGCCGATCAAGTTGAAGTCGGGGGCTTTTGATCCGATGGCAGGCAGCTCACCGACGGTGTTGATCGGGTTTCCATTCAGGGTTATCTGTGCCATGGGCACAGTGTGCCAGGGCGGCTTGAGTCAGGTCGGGATGTTGCTGAATTAGTGAGTATCGGAAACGAGAGGGGCAATTACTCACTTAGTCGCGGTCGAGGGGAAGCCGACGAAAGTTCAGCCCGTGAGGGCGTATCTGGGCAATAATCGCCGCATGCGTGATGGACTCAAACGCCGCTGGCAACGAGCAACTCAGCTCAGTTATCTCAGCCCGTTCGAACGCAGGCTCAACCGATCGCTCTGGGCGCTGGCGTGCGTTGCCCTGTCCTACTGCATTGCTCAGCACGTTTTGCTCGCCAACATTCCGGAAGCCTTCCGAGGTGGTGAGCGACTCGGCAGCGTTGGTTTCCACCTCGCCAACGGCTACGTGGAAGCGTTCATCTTCTACCTGCTTGTGGTCCGGCTGCCGTTGCGGCGAGATCGCCAAAACATTTACAAGAACCTGGAACCGCTGATCGCCCGCGTCGTTGCCGAGGCGACGAGCCTCATGGGCACATTGCACCAAGCGGCAGGCTTCGATAGCCATCGAGAGAATTCGCTGGCGAACGTTCAAGAGACGTGTAGCAAGATCGGACCGGAAACGCCTACCAACATGCTGATTGCGTCGACAAGCCCTGCGGCGCACGCCCCGGTGTTCGATGCCATTCGCTACCACATGGACCGCGCCCGCCGGGTAAATCGAGAGATTCTCGACCTCTCGGCGTTCGTCGCGTCGGAAGTCATCTGCCTTGTGAACGACATCGAAAGCCACGGCTATTTCGAAGCGTTTGAGTTCGTCTACCCCTTGTTCAAGGCCAACCAGCTCGGTAAGTCCGACCTGTCGATTCTCAGTCGGCACATCTTCGACTATTTGTTGGTTGTCGACCGACTTGACGCCTATCGCCGCGAGTTCCTTCCGGAGCCGTCACCGCGACCCGCGTACCTCATTTCGGGCTCAATGCGCGATAGCGACGAAGTTCCGCTACGACACTTCTGGACTCCCGAGCGAGGAGGCGGAGGAATCCGGATGCCCAAGAGGCCCGGTGAAGGGCACCGAGCCTCGCAGGCCGCCAAGGTCTGAGCAGCGTCGAAACCGCAAATCAGGACGCCTGGCTAAGGCACCGGGAAGGTCAGCGGCAGCGATTCGACCGATCTCAGCGCGCGGGTGTAGGCGAGCTCGAAGCCGGGGCGGATCTCGTAATTCGGTATGCGCCGGTGGAATTCACGCAGCGCCACCCGCAGCTCCATGCGGGCCAGGTGAGAGCCAAGGCAGCGGTGCGGCCCGCCGCCGAACGCCCGGTGCCGGTTCGGGTTGCGGCAGAAGTCCACCAGCTCGGGCTCCGGGAACTCGGCCGGATCCGTGTTGGCCGCGCCGAGCAACGGGGTGACCCGTTCCCCTTTGGTGATCGGGCAGCCGCCCACCTCGACGTCCTCCATGGCCACGCGAACGACACCCGGTACGGGTGTCTCCCAGCGCAGCAGCTCCTCGACCGCGCTGGGCAGCACGTCCGGTTGCTCGACCAACTGGCGACGGTGGTCGGGATGGCGGGCCAGGTAGACGAAGAAGCAGTCCAGCGAGTCGGTGACCGTGTCCAGCCCGGCGATGAGGAACAGGAAGCAAATGTCGAGCAGCTCTTCCCGTGACAGCGGCCGACCCTCCTCGTTGAGGTTCGCAGCGATCATCGCCGAGAGCACGTCGTCGCGCGGGTTGGCGATGTGGTCGTCGATGGCGCGCTCGAAGTATTCGTAGATCTGTTCTGCCGCGGACGCCGCGGCCGTTCCGTGCTGTTCGTAGTTCTTGGCGCCCTCCGGGCGGATCACGCCGTCCTTCCACTCGAGGAACTTGTCGAGATCCTCCAGGGGCAGGCCGAGCAGCTGCAGGAAGACCGTGCAGGGCAGGGGCACCGCGAACTCGGCGTGGAAGTCGCATTCCCCGCGATCGACGAAGGTGTCGATCATCTGGTTCACCAGCTCGGTGACGCGCGGTTCACGTCGGGCCATCTCCCGCGGCGTAAACAGTGGATCGAGGATGCGGCGGTACTTGGCATGCTCGGGCGGGTCTATCTGCAGCGGGATCAGCGGCCGCACGTTACCGAGGTTGACCGCATCCATGTTCGAGGAGAACAGCTCGGTGTGTTTGAGCGCCATCTCGATGTCGGAGAGGCGGCTGAGAACGACCGCCTCGGGCGACCGGAACACCGGGCTGGAATCGCGCAGTGCTTTGTACATCGGCTGGGGCTCCGCGAGACCCTTTGCCGTCTGATCGACGAACCCTTCGGTTTGTGTCATCAGGTCAGACTGACATCAACATTCCCGTTGGGCAATGACCAATGCTAAGCGGTCGCCAAAACTGCCGATCACCTCAGGCCGCATCGTGAAAGATCAGCCCCAGGGCATAGCGTTCGCCGGACCGCACGACCGAGACGCCGTGGCGTACCGGCGCCGCGGACCAGCCCCGGCTAGAAGCGATCGGCCGCTCCCGCGTGGTGAACACAAACCCGTGCCCCTGCGGCAACTGCGTTGAAGTGCCGCGGGATTGCGCGCGTGGCCGCTGTTCGACGAGGAGAAACTCGCCGCCGGTGTAGTCGGTGCCGGGTTCGCTCAGGTTGATCACCACCTGTAGCGGAAAGACCAAGTCGCCGTAGAGGTCTCGATGCAAGGCGTTCCAGTCGCCCGGGCCGTACCTGAGCATCAGCGCGGTGGACCTGGTTTGGCCGGTCGCGTGGCAGGTTGCCAGCCAATCGTCGAGGCTGTCCGGCCAGGGCGCATCGCGGCGTAGCTTGCCCCACCAGTCCCGGGCTATCGGCAACAGCCGCGGATACAGCCCCTGTTTGAGTTCTTCGATCGGGTCGGGATAGGGCGCGTGGAAGTAGCGATACTGCCCGGCGCCGTACCGCCTGGGCGCCATGTCGACGGTCGAGCGGAACAGGCTGTCGTCGTCGTAGAGCCTGCGGAGCCGCGCGGCCTCGCTGCTGGTGACCAGCCGCGGCAGCAGTGCCCCGCCGTACTCGTCGACCGCGGCGGCGATCGCGTCCCAGTCGCCGGAGTCGACCCGCCTCTTCCACCGGGACATCGACGTCCTCTCGTGTTCGGATCCGCCCGGTCCACGATAGGCCGCCGAGTCCAATCCGCTGGCCCGGGAATTGTCCGGCGAGTACCGTTGTTGTTCGCGGACGAGTTGGCCGGGCGGCCGCGGACCGTCGCGAGGCGGTTCGAGGAAAGTCCGGACTTCGCAGAGCAGGGTGATTGCTAACGGCAATCCGAGGTGACTCGCGGGACAGTGCCACAGAAAACAGACCGCCACCCTCGCGGTGGTAAGGGTGAAACGGTGCGGTAAGAGCGCACCAGCATCCCGGGTGACCGGGGTGGCTAGGCAAACCCCACCCGAAGCAAGGCCAAGAAGGCCGCACCGCAGGTGCGGCCGCGCAGGCGTTCGAGGGCTGCTCGCCCGAGCCTGCGGGTAGGCCGCTCGAGGCACCCGGTGACGGTGTGTCCAGATGGATGGTCGCCGCCGCGTAGCTCCGGTCGCCGGAGGTGTGCGGAACAGAATCCGGCTTACAGGCCAACTCGTCCGCCCCGCTTTTAGCGCTGGGCCTTGTGCACCGCCTTGGCGAGTTTGCGCAACGCGTCGTCGAGCTGTTGTGTGCACCGCTCGGCCAGGTCGGCCTCCTGCTGGTACAGCAGGCCGTAGGTGAAGGTGTCCTCCCCGGCGGCGTGGGCGGCTTCGGATTCGTGGCGCAGGTGTTCGCGGCTGACCACGCTGTCCTGGTGGTCGCCGAGCAGCGACTGGATGGCCTTCGCCTGCTCGGACACGTTGTCCGCGCCGGTGGCCGCGGCGGTGTAGCGAAGTCGCTTGGCGCGCTTGCGGATCCGGTGGACCGCCTCGTCGCGCTCGTGGTGGCCTTCCGGGTGCTCCCGCCGGACCTGGGCGGCGGCCTTGGCGGCCTTGCGGACCTTCTTGTAGGCGGCGTCGATGGTGACCGGCGCGTGTTCTTCACCCGGGGCGCTGCCGGGGGACTGGGCGGCTATCGCATCGAGGGCGTTGAGCAGCCGGAAGTAGCGCTGCGACCGCATGGCCATCAACGAGCGGCGCAGCCCGGTCTGGTAGCGCCGCTGGGCGCCGCCGACCAGCCGCTCGTGCACCGGCCCGCGCACCAAATCCGGCGTCAGCGCGTCCAATTCACGCTCGTAACGCTCGGCGAGCACCTCGGCGTCGCGCGCTGTGCCGAGGATGCCGGCCAGCTCGCGCAGCTCGTCGAGAACCCACGCATCGTCGGGCAACCCGAACGACTCCTGGTAGTCGCGCAGCAGGCTGCGCAGCTTGCGGGTGGTGACCCGCATCTGGTGAATGGAATCGAAGGCGTCGGCCCGCACGGCGCGATCCCACACCAAGAGCTCGCGAATCTGCGCGGCCACCGCGCGCTGCAGCGGGTGCTCGGCGGGCTGTTCGCCGTTGGGCGGCGGCGTGGTGCCGAGCACCCGCGCCAGTTTGGAGGCGTGACCGGCGGGCACGGCGCCGGCGTCCAGCAGCCGGTTACCCAGCCGGTTCAACAGGCCGGTGTCCGGGGTCTCGTTCGTCTCGACGAGTTCCAGTTCCCACTCGCGCCACTCCTGCTGCGTGGGCTCCAGGTCGGCGTCATCGGAACCGCGCGCCGACCATGCGGTGACGCGGTCATTGCTGAACTCCGCCAACGGCGCGCCGTCGGCCGAATACAGCACCTGGCTTTCGCGTTGGGTGGTGATGCGCGCGACCGGTTGCAGGGGGCGGTCGCGGACGATCGCCAGCACGACGTCGACCAACTCCTCGGGCACGGTGTCGGGGCCGGACGCATCCAGCGGCACCCGGACTTCGGTGCGGACTTCGGGCCCGGCCGGCAGTTTCAGGTGCCATCCCGCGTCGGAGCCACCAGTGCGGCGGCGCAGGGTGATCTTGTTGCGGGCGAGGTCGTGTGCCGGGGTGTCGAAGTACGTCGCGTCCAGTGTCTGGGTCGGCGACTTGTCGACGCGCGCCACCGCGGCAATGCCCTCGAACGATGGTGAGACGGTGTGCTCGTCGACGTCGAACTTGCGCTCCACCTCTGAATGGCGCGAGCTCTGCGGCGCTTTTGCAGGCATTTTCGGCTCCGTTGAGGGCGCGTCGCCGCGGCCTTGAAACGTCGTGGACGGTGGTGATGGGCTCCCATAGCCTGCCATACCGCGGCCAGGCGAATGGCGGCGATGGCCGCTGTCCGCGTGGTCCGTCGTCGGCCCCGGTGCTACGGCGGCGGCGGGGGAGGGGGCGTGGTGTCTTCCGGCAGCGGCGCATACGCGTTTGGCGGCGGGACATAACGGGCGATGTTGTCGCCGATATCGGTGCACCCGCTCACCGAAATGCGCCGGCCCCCGCCGACGCAGATGGTCGCCTCCGCCCGGTCGGGGGAATGCGTGACGACGAGGATCCCGGGAACCGAGGCCATTCCCGCGAACGCCAACGCGATCCAGCGGCGCGCATCCATGTGAAGAGCTCCTTCCTGCCACCGTGAACCGCTTCGAGCCATCGCGGTGGGCGGGCAGAGAATTGGAGTATATCGACGCCGCAGCCGGTGGCGGTCCGATTCGTCCGGGGCGGGCGCGATTGTTCGTCGCCGAATGGCCCATGCGCTACCCGAAGACACCTTATGGTTTGCGGTACGTCCTACGGATGCCTGACCAAGGAGCGCTTTATGGTGTCTTTTGCCCGCGGCATGACTCGAGCGATTGCCGGCGGAATCGCGGCCGGCGCGGCCAGTGTGGCAATGCTTTTCACCGGCGCCGGAGCGGCCGGCGCGGATCCGGGACCGGACGCCCCGGACCCGGCGCCCTCGCCGGCGCCCAACTGCACGGCGGCCGACCTGGCCCAGATATCCGCGGGCGTCGCCGCGGCGACGTCGGCCTACCTGTTCACCCATCCGGACGTGAACGCCTACTTCACCAGCCTGAGGGGCCAGTCCCGCAACGATATCCGCGACCAGCTCAAGCAGTACATGGATGCCAACCCGCAGACGCACGCCGACCTGGAAGGCATTCGCCAGCCGCTGACCGATTTCCAGAATCGGTGCCAGTAGCTCAGCTCGGCGGCGGCGCTTCGCGCAGGTGCATCGCCAGGCCGCCCAGCTGGCGGATCGTCTGAATCTCGGGATCCCGGAACGGCCGTCCGTCGGGCGCGAGCAGGTCGTGGAACCATACCTTTGGCATCGTGGGGTACGGATGCTCCCACGAGTCCCAGGGAAAATAGGTCTGCGTCTTGCCGGCGACCACCCCCCAGTTGAACGCACCCACGTTGTAACGCTTGGCGATTGGCAGGATGGCCTCAACAGTGCTGCCCAAGGGCCGAGCCATGTACTCGGTGCACAGGATGGGGCGTCCATACGGGACAAGCTCGTTGATGCGGGTCTCAAACCACGCCGGCTTGTCATAGGAGTGGAACGTGATCACGTCGGAGTTGTCGAGCTGAATGCCGCTGATTGCGCTGCGGCGCCCGGGGTCTGCCCACTCCCCGTGCCATACGGCACTCGTCAACGGCTGACAGGGGTCTACCGCGCGTGCCCACTCGAACACCTGCGGGAGCAGGTTCGCGACGACGGCTTCTTTGTCTTTCCTCTCGACGGCGCGATATTGGCGCGAGGGGTTATCGGGCTCATTCCACAGGTCCCAGCCCAAAACGCGGTCGTCGTTGCGGAATTGGGTCAGCACTCCGGTGACATAGTCACGCAGCGTGTGGGCGTAGCCGGGGTCGTCGATGCGTTGCGCGCCCGGACTCTGCACCCAGCCGGAGTTGTGGACGCCGGGCCTCGGCGGGCGCTGCGGACCTGCCTGCGGGAGCGGGTCCCAACAGGAGTCGAACAAGACGAAGAGGGGTTTGATGCCGTGGCGCGCCGCGATGTCGACGAACTGTGAGAGACGGCCCTGGAACCCTTGATAGTCCTGCGCCCAGAGCAGATCATGCAGGAAGACCCGGATCGTATTGAACCCGGCTGACCGGGCCCAGCCCAGCTCGGTATCAATGCGCTGCGGGTCGAAGGTGTCGGCCTGGAACATCTCCAGCTGGTTGATGGCGTTCGACGTGATGTAGTTCGCGCCGACCAGCCAACCTTGAGCTCGGTACCAGTTGGCGGCACGGTCTGGTGACCATGGGCTTGATTTCGGCGAGGCGGGGGGCGGTTGCGCGGCGGCGTGCGGTGCGCGGGCCAGTGCGGTGCTACCTGCCAGTAGCAGCGGCGACTTCAGCACCGTTCGGCGGTGCACGAACTCACCGCGAATCCCCCGGTCGATGTCTTCACCTTTGCTCTCAGCGTCGAGACTCAATCCAAGAGCAATCGTACCCGCCTGCCACACAACAAGTTTCGGTTTTAGTCATTACGGCGGATGTGGGCCGGGGCGGCGGCGGTCAGAAGCAGTGCTCGTCGGCGGGGAAGACCCCCTCCGCCACCTCGTGCGCATATTGGATTGCGGCCCGACGCAATTCCCCGCCTACGTCGCCGAACCGCTTCACGAAGCGGGCGGCCTTGCCGCTGCTGACGCCCGCCATGTCCTGCCAGACCAGGACCTGGCCGTCGCAGTTCGGGCCGGCCCCGATCCCGACGGTCGGGATGGTCAGCTTGCCGGTGATCTGGGTGGCCAGTTCGGCCGGCACCATCTCCATGACGACGGAGAACGCTCCGGCCTCGGCGACGGCGATGGCGTCGGCGACGGTCTGTTCCGCTGCGTCACCGCGGCCCTGCACCCGGAAACCGCCCAGGCTGTTGACGCTTTGCGGGGTGAACCCGATGTGCGCCATCACGGGGATGCCCGCCGCGGTCAGGCAGGCGATCTGCTCGGCCACCCGCTCGCCGCCCTCGAGCTTGACGGCGTGTGCGCCGCCCTCCTTCATGAACCGGGTGGCCGACGCCAGGGCGGCGGCCGCACCCGCCTCGTAGCTGCCGAACGGCAGGTCCGCGACGACCAACGCGTGCCGGGCGCCGCGCACCACGCCGCGAACCAGCGGAATCATCTCGTCGATCGACACGGGCACCGTGGTGTCGTAGCCGTACACGACGTTGGCGGCCGAGTCGCCCACCAGCAGGACCGGGATGCCGGCCTCGTCGAAAATGCGGGCGGTCGAATAGTCGTAGGCCGTGAGCATGGCCCACTTGTGCCCTTCGGCCTTCATCTTCTGCAGGTGGTGGGTACGGATCTTGGGGAGCGGCTGCGCGTGCTCGGAGGCGCCTGCACCATAAACGTTCTGCTCAGACATCGTTGTCCCTAGTGGTGGTCGGGTCGATCCTCGTGGCCCGTGTCGGGTCCCCGGGTTCGTCTGACGGTGTCATTCTGCCATCTCTGCTGTGGCTTTGCACCGTCGGTGTGATGTGAGACATGCCATGCCCGGTGGCCGGTGGTGCCGCTCACCAGGATCTCAGCTTTCCTCTGGCAGCATATGTTGGCATGGGTCTGTCTTGCCGCGTCAAGGTCGCGCGCACGCTGCTGGTTTGGACAACGGTCGCTGCCGTAGCGCTCCTTCTCGCGGGCTGCGTGCGCGTCGTCGGTGGGCGCGCCGTTTTGGCCGAGCCGAAGCTGGGACAGGCGGTGGAGTGGACGCCCTGTCGCTCGGCGAACCCGAAGGCCAAGATTCCGGCCGGCGCGCTGTGCGGCAAGCTGGCGGTGCCGGTCGACTACGACCACCTCGACGGTGACGTGGCGACGCTGGCGATGATCCGCTTCCCCGCCACCGGGGACAAGGTCGGCTCGCTGGTGATCAACCCCGGTGGCCCCGGCGAGTCCGGTATCGAGGCCGCCCTGGGCGTCGTGCAGTCGCTGCCCAAGCGGGTCCGCGAACGGTTCGACCTGGTGGGCTTCGACCCCCGTGGGGTGGGGTCCTCGCGGCCGGCGATCTGGTGCAACTCCGACGCCGACAACGACCGGCTGCGCACGGAGCCGAATGTCGACTACAGCCCCGCGGGCGTGGCCCACATCGAGGACGAGACCAGGCAGTTCATCGGCCGCTGCGTCGACAAGATGGGCAAGAACTTTCTGGCCAACGTCGGCACCGTCAACGTCGCCCGGGACCTGGACGCGATCCGCGCGGCGCTGGGCGACGACAAGCTGACCTACCTCGGCTACTCCTATGGCACCCGCATCGGCTCGGCCTACGCCGAGGCCTACCCGGACAATGTGCGGGCGATGATCCTCGACGGCGCCGTCGACCCCAACGCCGACCCCATCGAAGCGGACCTGCGTCAGGCCAAGGGATTTCAGGACGCGTTCAACGGCTTCGCCACCGAGTGCGCGAAGCAGCCGACCTGCCCGCTGGGCACCGACCCGGCCAAGGCCGTCGACGTCTACCACAGTCTGATCGACCCGCTGGTCGACCCCGACAACCCGATGGTCGGCAGGCCGGCGCCCACGAAAGACCCGCGGGGACTGAGCTATAGCGACGCGATCGTCGGCACCATCATGGCGCTGTACTCGCCGACGTTGTGGCACCACCTGATCGACGGACTGAGCGAATTGGCCGACAACCGAGGCGACACCCTGCTCGCCCTGGCCGACATGTACATGCGCCGCGACGCGAACGGTCACTACACCAATGCCACCGACGCCCGGGTGGCGATCAACTGCGTCGATCAGCCGCCGATTACCGACCGCGCCAAGGTGATTGACGAAGACCGCCGCTCGCGGGAGATCGCGCCGTTCATGAGCTACGGCACGTTCACCGGCGACGCCCCGCTGGGCACCTGCGCATTCTGGCCGGTGCCGCCAACGAGCAAGCCGCACACCATCTCGGCGCCCGGCCTGGCGCCGACCGTGGTGGTGTCGACCACCCACGATCCGGCGACGCCGTACAAGGCCGGGGTGGATCTGGCCAACCAGCTCCGCAGCTCGCTGCTCACCTACGACGGGACCCAGCACACGGTGGTGTTCCAGGGCGACGGTTGCGTCGACAACTACGTCACGGCGTATCTGGTCGGCGGCGCCACGCCGCCGAGCGGCGCAAAGTGCTAGTGCGCGTACGGGTCTGACGCCGAGCGCAATCCGACGCGCCGCGTGAGGGGCGCAGACGAGACCAAGGCGTAACCGTTTCGCGCCGCTTCGGGTACCCGAAGCTGACACGATGACTGCCATGTCGCGCCTGAGATCCTTGAGCTCGGCGCTGCTGTCATCCGGGCTGTTGCTCGGGCAATCGGCGATGGGACCGCCGGTGGCGGGCGCCACCCCGGAACCCGATGCGGGGCAGACGCCGGCCCCGAGGGCGTCGGTCACGGCGCCGCAGCCGTGGGGGAGTTGCGGTCAATTCGCCACGGACACAAGCGAAATCCCCACCGCGCAGTGCACCACGGTCTCGGTGCCGGTCGACTACGACAATCCGGGGGCGACGCAAGCCAAACTGGCGGTGATCCGCGTTCCGGCGACCGGTCAGCGGATCGGCTCCCTGCTGGTCAATCCGGGCGGTCCCGGTGGGTCGGCGGTCGACATGGTGGCCGCGATGGCATCGAACCTGGACGGCACCCCGATTAGGCGCAACTTCGACCTGGTCGGCTTCGACCCGCGCGGGGTGGGCCACTCGACCCCGGCGTTGCGCTGCCGCTCGGACGCCGATTTCGACGCTTACCGGCGTGAGCCGATGGTCGACTACAGCCCGGCGGGTGTGGCGCACATCGAGCAGCTCTACCAGCAGGTGGCCCAGCAGTGCCTGACCCGGATGGGGACCGCGTTTCTGGCCAACGTCGGCACCGCATCCGTCGCGCGCGACATGGATGTGGTCCGCCAGGCGCTGGGCGACGACCAGATCAACTATCTCGGCTACAGCTACGGCACCGAGCTGGGCGCGGCGTACCTGGAGAGGTTCGGTTCGCACGTCCGGACCATGGTGCTCGACGGCGCGATCGACCCGACCGTCGGCCCGGTCGACGAAAACGTCCAGCAGATGGCGGGATTCCAAACCGCTTTCAACGACTATGCCGCGGACTGCGCGCGCTCGCCGGGCTGCCCGCTGGGCACTGACCCGGCCCAGTTCGTCAACCGCTACCACGCCCTGGTCGACCCGTTGGCCGCCAAGCCGGGCCGCACGTCGGACCCGCGCGGCCTGAGCTACGCCGACGCGACCACCGGCACCATCAACGCGCTCTACACCCCGGCGCACTGGAAGTACCTGACCAGCGGCCTGCTCGGGCTGCAGCGCGGCACCGACGCGGGCGATCTGCTGGCGCTCGCCGACGACTATGAGGGCCGTGACCGCAACGGGCACTACACCAACGACCAGGACGCCTTCAATGCGATCCGGTGCGTCGACGCGCCCACGCCGAAAGACTCGGCGAGCTGGGTCTCCGCCGATCAGCGCATCCGCCAGGCGGCCCCGTTCCTCAGTTACGGGCGATTCACCGGAAACGCGCCCCGCGATCTGTGCGCGCTGTGGCCGGTGCCGGCGACGTCGACGCCGCACGCCGCCTCGCCCGCGGCTCCGGGCAAGGTCGTCGTCGTCTCCACCACGCACGACCCGGCCACCCCGTATCAGGCCGGCGTCAACCTGGCGCACCAGCTGGGCGGCACGCTGATCACCTACGACGCGACCCAGCACACCGCGGTGTTCAACGGCGACCAGTGTGTGGACGCCGCCGTCATGCGCTACATCGTCGCGGGCACGTTGCCGCCCGCGTCCTACCGGTGCGAGTCCTGACCGGACTGAGCCCTAGCCCGCTCCGATACCGGCCATGGTGAGCACCACTAGTACGAGGGTGGTCACCGCCAGCACCCCGTGGGCGCCCACGATGGCGACGGGAAAGGAACGCTCCGGCGGGTTGTCACCGGAGCCCCCGGCCGGCTGCTGGCTGCCGGGGGCGGCCGCGGCCTGGCGGGCGCGGTAGCTGGGCACCCATCGCGCGAACATGGTCAAGCCGCCCACCGCGGCCAATGCCAGCAATACCAATGCCGCCCAGCCCACGGGGCGGCTGTCCGCCCCCAGGTAGATGATCCAGAGCACCAGCCCGGCCGCCGCGAGGAGGAAATGCCCGAAGATCAGTGCGGGCGGGAACCTGGTGGCGCTTGTGCGCCGATGCCCGCCGCCGCCGACCCACTGGGCCAGCAGGTAGAAGCCGCCGCCGGCGGTCAGGATCCATAAAACGAGTGCTGCGATACCCATGATCGTTCCTTCCTGGGCCGGTGGGGAATCAGGAGCGGAAAGCTTCGGTTTGGTCGGCCTCGCGCGCGACGCGGACGCCGTAGCGGTAGGACAACATGCCGCCCAAGAAGCCCGACACCGTCAACACGGCGAGGCCGACGGCCGACAGCACCAGCGGCCCCAGCGCGACTGCGGCGGGGTCGCCGTAGCTGCCGTGGCGCCAGATGAAGTTGACCGCGTAGGCGACGACGATGGCGGCGTTGAGCGTCATGTGTAGCAGCGCGACCCGGAAGGCCCGCGTGCCGCCGGGGATGGCCAGTAGATCCAGCAACCCGATCATTGCGGCCAGCAGCGCACCGATGACACCGATCGCGATCAGCCATTCCGAGCCCTGGGCCAAGAAGCCGGGGGTGGTCACAATGTGCGACGCGATGTCGAACACCAGGCTGCTGACCCAGGCACCGATCGGCACCGTCACCAGGATGGGATGGAAGGGGTGTCCATAGGGCCCGGCCAACACGGCGCTGACCGGTTCTTTGGCCTGCTCGACTTCGGTGGCCATCGCGCCCTCCGTGTGGTCGTTTGCGCTAGCCGAGGTGGGTCGGATGAAGCAGGTGCTTCGCGCGCGCGACGGCTACCCGCTTCGCGTGTGGCTAAACGTGGTCAGCGCCAGACCACCGGGACTCGTTTGGCGGGCGTCGGTCGGCCCGCCGGGCCGCCCCTCGCGCGAGACACGGCGCGGCGCCGCCGTCGACCACAGGAGGCCGCCCGCGTGTTTCGCGATAGTGCCTGGTCAACGCACACCGGTAGCGGCTCGGTAACACGGATTTAACAGCTGTTGCCTACTGTTTGGTTATGGATCGCCAGAAGGAATTCGTCCTCCGCACGCTGGAGGAACGGGATATCCGCTTCGTTCGGCTGTGGTTCACCGATGTGCTCGGTTTCCTCAAGTCGGTCGCCATCGCCCCGGCCGAACTCGAAGGCGCCTTCGAAGAGGGCATCGGCTTCGACGGATCCTCGATCGAGGGCTTCTCGCGGGTCTCGGAATCCGACACCGTGGCCAACCCCGACCCGTCGACCTTCCAGGTGCTGCCGTGGGCTTCCGGCGGCCACCACCACTCGGCGCGGATGTTCTGCGACATCACCATGCCCGACGGCTCGCCGTCCTGGGCGGACCCGCGCCACGTGCTGCGCCGCCAGCTGCAGAAGGCCAACGACCTCGGGTTCTCCTGCTACGTCCACCCCGAAATCGAATTCTTCCTGCTGAAGCCGGGCCCGGACGACGGGTCGGTGCCCGTCCCGGTCGACAACGCCGGCTACTTCGACCAAGCGGTGCACGACTCCGCCTCCAACTTCCGCCGCCACGCGATCGAGTCGCTGGAGTTCATGGGCATCTCGGTGGAGTTCAGCCACCACGAGGGCGCGCCGGGGCAGCAGGAGATCGACCTGCGGTTCGCCGACGCCCTGTCGATGGCCGACAACGTGATGACGTTCCGCTATGTCATCAAGGAGGTCGCGATCGAGAACGGCGCCCGCGCGTCCTTCATGCCCAAGCCGTTCGGGCAGCACCCCGGCTCGGCGATGCACACCCACATGAGCCTGTTCGAGGGTGACGTCAACGCGTTCCACAGCCCCGACGACCCGCTGCAGCTGTCCGACGTCGGCAAGTCGTTCATTGCCGGGATCCTCGAGCATGCCTCCGAGATCAGCGCGGTCACCAACCAATGGGTCAACTCCTACAAGCGGCTGGTGCAGGGCGGTGAGGCGCCCACGGCGGCGTCGTGGGGAGCGGCCAACCGGTCCGCGCTGGTGCGGGTGCCGATGTACACCCCGCACAAGACGTCGTCGCGGCGCATCGAGGTGCGCAGCCCCGACTCGGCCTGCAATCCCTACCTGACGTTCGCCGTGCTGCTGGCCGCCGGGCTGCGCGGGGTGGAGAAGGGCTACGTGCTGGGCCCGCAGGCCGAGGACAATGTGTGGGACCTGACGGCCGAGGAGCGGATCGCGATGGGCTACCGCGAGCTGCCGACCAGCCTGGACAGCGCGCTGCGCGCCATGGAGTCCTCCGAACTCGTCGCGGAAACCTTGGGCGAGCACGTTTTTGACTTCTTCCTGCGCAACAAGCGCACGGAGTGGGCCAACTACCGCAGCCACGTCACGCAATACGAGCTGAGCACCTACCTGTCGCTGTAGCCGACGGCGCCGCCTTACCCCTGCTCGGCGGGCGGTTTGCGATACCGTCGTGGTCGTGACCAAACCCGCGACCCAGCGCCCACGGCTGCCCAGCGTGGGCCGGCTCGGCTTGGTCGATCCCCGGGCGCACGATCGCCTGACGGAGCTGGGTTGGTACGACCGCGACGACCAGGCCCACGTCGACCTGCTGTGGTCGCTGTCGCGCGCCCCCGACCCCGACGCCGCGCTGCGCGCCCTGATCCGGCTGGCGGAGAACCGCGACACCGGCTGGGACGAGCTCAACGCCGCCCTGCTCACCGAACGCCCGCTGCGGGGGCGGCTGTTCGCGGTGCTCGGCTCGTCGCTGGCGCTGGGGGATCACCTGGTAGCCCACCCGCAGTCGTGGAAACTGTTGCGGGGCAGGGCCAGACTGGCCACGCATGACGAGCTGTGCGCGGCGTTCACCGACTGTGTCGAGGATGCTTCCGCCGATCCCGGTTCGGTCGTGGCACGCCTGCAATCGTTGTACCGCGACCAGCTGCTGGTCCTGGCCGCGCTCGATCTGGCCGCGACGGTCGAGGACGAACCGGTGCTGCCGTTCACCGTGGTCGGTGCCCAGCTGTCGGACCTGGCGGATGCCGCGCTTGCCGCCGCCTTGCAGGTGGCCGAGGCCAGCGTGTGCGGCGACCGCACGCCACCACGGCTGGCGGTCATCGCGATGGGCAAATGCGGTGCCCGCGAACTGAACTACGTCAGCGACGTCGACGTCATCTTCGTCGGTGAGCGCGCCGACCCACTGACCACCCGGCTGGCCGGCGAGATGATGCGGGTGGCGTCGTCGGCCTTCTTCCAGGTGGACGCCGGGCTGCGGCCGGAGGGCCGCAGCGGTGAGCTGGTCCGCACCGTCGAATCGCACGTCGCCTACTACCAGCGCTGGGCGAAGACGTGGGAATTCCAGGCGTTGCTGAAAGCCCGTGCCGCCGTGGGTGATCGGGAGCTCGCTGAGCGTTACCTGACCGCGTTGATGCCGATGGTGTGGGTCGCTTGCGAGCGCGAGGATTTCGTCGTCGAGGTGCAGGCCATGCGCCGCCGGGTCGAGCAGCTGGTGCCCGCCGACGTCCGCGGCCGCGAGATCAAACTCGGCAGCGGCGGGCTGCGGGACGTGGAGTTCGCCGTGCAGCTGCTGCAGCTGGTGCACGGGCGCAGCGACGAGTCGCTGCACGTGGCCTCTACGGTGGACGCGCTGGACGCGCTGGGCCAGGGCGGCTACGTCGGCCGCGAGGACGCGGCGAACCTGACGGCTTCCTACGAGTTCCTCCGGCTGCTCGAGCACCGGCTACAGCTGCAGCGGCTCAAGCGCACCCACCTGTTGCCGGAGGCAGAGGATGAGGAGGCGGTGCGCTGGCTGGCGCGCGCCGCGCACATCCGGCCCGACGGGCGCCACGACGCCGCGGGCGTGCTGCGCGAGGAGCTGCGCCACCAGAACCTGCGGGTGTCGCAGCTGCACGCCAAGCTCTTCTACCAGCCGCTGCTGGAGTCGATCGGCCCGGCCGGCTTGGAGATCGGGCACGGGATGACGCCCGAGGCCGCCGAACGGCAGCTCGCCGCGCTCGGCTACGAGGGGCCGCAGACCGCGTTGAAGCACATGTCGGCGCTGGTCAACCAGAGCGGCCGGCGTGGTCGCGTGCAGTCGGTGCTGCTGCCCAGGCTGCTGAACTGGATGTCGTACGCCCCCGATCCCGACGGCGGGCTGCTGGCCTACCGCCGCCTGTCCGAGGCGCTGGCCGGGGAGAACTGGTATCTGTCCACGCTGCGCGACGAGCCGGCGGTGGCCAAGCGACTCGTGCACGTGCTGGGCACCTCGGCGTACGTGCCGGACCTTTTGATGCGCGCGCCCAGGGTGATTCAGGACTACAGCGACGGCGCGGCCGGGCCCAAGCTGCTCGAGACGGACCCCGACGCGGTGGCTCGGGCGTTAGTCGCCTCGGCCGGCCGCCATCCCGACGCGGTGCGCGCGATCGCGGCCGCCCGCACGCTGCGCCGCCGCGAGCTGGCCCGCATCGGCTCGGCCGACCTGCTCGGCTTTTACGAAGTCACCGACGTGTGCCGGGCGCTCACGTCAGTGTGGGTCGCCGTGTTGCAGGCCGCGTTGGACGCGATCATCCGTGCGAACCTCCCTAAGGGCGGCAAGGCGCCGGGGGCCATCGCGGTGATCGGCATGGGCAGGCTGGGCGGCGCCGAGCTGGGCTACGGCTCCGATGCCGACGTGATGTTCGTGTGCGAGGCGGCGGCTGGTGTCGAGGACTCGGTGGCGATCCGCTGGGCGACGACGGTCGCCGAGCAGGTGCGCACCCTGCTGGGCACGCCCAGCGTCGACCCTCCGCTGGAGGTCGACGCCAACCTGCGGCCCGAGGGTCGGCAGGGTCCGCTGGTGCGCACGCTGGGCTCCTACGCCGCGTACTACGAGCAGTGGGCCCAGCCCTGGGAGATTCAGGCCCTGCTGCGCGCGCACGCGGTCGCCGGCGACGCGGAGCTGGGCCAGCGGTTCTTGTTGATGGCCGACAAGACGCGCTATCCGCCCGACGGCGTGTCCGCCGAGGCGGTGCGGGAGATCCGGCGCATCAAGGCCCGCGTCGAGTCTGAACGGTTGCCGCGCGGCGCCGACCCCAACACGCACACCAAGCTGGGCCGCGGCGGACTGGCCGACGTCGAGTGGACCGTGCAGCTGCTGCAGCTGCGGCACGCGCACGAGATTCCGGCCCTGCACAACACCTCGACGCTGGAGTGCCTCGACGCGATCGCCGCCGCCGACCTGGTGCCCGCCGAGGAGGTCGAGCTGCTGCGCCAGGCGTGGCTGACCGCCACCCGGGCCCGCAACGCCCTGGTGCTGGTCCGCGGCAAGCCGACCGACCAGCTGCCGGGGCCTGGACGCCAGCTCAACGCGGTCGCGGTGGCCGCGGGCTGGCCGACCGACGACGGCGGGGAGTTCTTGGACAACTATCTGCGGGTGACGCGGCGGGCAAAGGCCGTGGTTCGGAAGGTGTTTGGGAGTTGAGTCAGGAGGCCGGCGCGTTGGACGCCATATTCGAGGTGCTCGACGCGGCGGAGGCTGACCGTGTGACAGCGCTCTACGCCCCGTTGGCCGACGCCGTGCGTGAACTGGTCGACGCCACCGTCCGGACCGAGGTCGACGACGAGGTCGTCGCCCGGGCGCGATCCGCGATCGAGGCCGTCACCGAGTCGTTGCGGCAACGGACCCGACCGGTCGGGGTCAGCTACCAGGTCAACGACCGGGCGCTGCCGCTGGGCAACGCCGCGATCGGGGTGTGCAACCCGGTCGCGCCGCCGATCGTCGTGCGGCACGAGGGCGGCGGGCGCTGCTGGAGCGAGTTCGTCCTCGGGGTGGCATACGAGGGGCCACCGAAACTGGTGCACGGCGGCGTCAGCGCCCTGGTGCTCGACCACATGCTCGGAGAGGCCGCCAGTGAGGGGTTGTCCAAGCCCCGTTTCACCGGAACCATCACCGTGAAATACCTGCGCGGCACCCCGCTGGGCCCGCTTCGCTGCGATGCGTGGGTGGACCGCAAGGAGGGCATCAAAGTGTTTGCGCGCGGGACGATTTCGGATGCCGCGGGGGTCACGGTTGAGGCCGAGGGCGTCTTCATCGAGCCGGCGTGGGCGCGGGACGTGCAATGAAGTTCTACATCAGCAGCGCATTCCTGGACACCCGGGAGATCATCGAGCTCGCCAGGGCCGCAGACGAACTCGGATACGACGGCATCGGCATCCCCGACCACGTCCTCAACCTGGAGACCCTGGACACCCCGTACCCGTACACCAAGGACGGGCAGCGACGGTGGCAGCCGTTCACCGACTGGCCCGATCCGTGGGTCCTGATCGGCGCGCTGGCGCAGGTCACCACGCGGGTGCGGTTCGTCACCACCGTTTACATCCCGGCGATGCGAAATCCGTATTCGGCGGCGAAAGCCATTGGCACCGCTGCCGTTTTGGCGTCGGGCCGGGTGGAGCTCGGCATCGGCGTGGGCTGGTGCCGTGAGGAATTCGCGTTGATGGGCGAGCGGTTCGAAGCCCGCGGGAAACGGACCGACGAGATCATCGACTTGATGCGTGCGCTGTGGCAGCCGGGCTGGGCGGAGTTCGAGGGCGCGTTCTTTCGGGCACCGCGGCTGGAGATGGAGCCGACCCCGCCGCCGATACCGGTGTACGTGGGCGGGCTCAGCGACATTGCGCTGCGCCGCGCCGCGCGCAACGAGGGCTGGATCGGCGATCTGATCAACACCGAGCGCGCCCTTGACGCGGTGGGCCGGCTGCGGGAGATGCGGGCCGAAAACGGTTTGTCCATGGACCGTTTCACCGTTCTGACACCGCTGACCGACGCGTTCACCACCGCCGATTATCGGCGCGCGGAGGCCGCCGGCATCACTGGGATCATCACGATGCCGTGGATGTTCTACGCCGGGCCCGACGCCAGCCTGGACGACAAGATCGACGGGATGCGACGCTTCCGCAAGGACTTGGGGCTCGACGGCTAGGCGAGCAGGCGCGGCCCCAATTCCTGCCGAAATTGCTTGCTTTTGCGTCTGCTCGCGAGGGGACGGCGCGCCAATTCCGACTCGACACGCGACAGTAGAGCTAGGCTGCCGGTGTGAATCTGGAGAAGGTGGTTTTTGGTTTCTTTGTGATGCTGGCAGCGACCTTGAACTTCGGTTTCTTCGTCGGCGACGTCGGGGATCCCAAGCTGCACAACTCCTGGGAGCTCTTCCTTGCCCTCGTCGTCGCTCTCATCACCACGGTCCTGAAGTTCGGTGACCGCACCCAGCTCGGTGCGGTCCACCTCGCGGCCAGCCTCGTCGCGCTGCTCCAGCTCGTTGCCGCGGCCGCGATGTGGGTGTATGCCACCCACGTATCCGTCGCCGGACTGGACCGACATGCGACCGCGAGTGTGGTGTCCCTGTCGGGCGGGGCGTTGCTGGCCAACATCGTCTCCGTCACCCTGCTCGTGGTCGAGACGGCGTCGTTCCGGCGCCGGTAGTCGATGCCGAACTTGTTGCACCTGTTTCCGTTCTGGACCCGACGGCGGGTGAAACCGCGGCGCAAGCCGATCACCGTTCCGACGGCGGTACCGACCACCGATGTGATCTTCCTCTTCATGCGGCGCATGCGGGCGCCGCTGATCGTCGTGATCACGATTTTCAGCATCTGTACCGCCGGGCTGATGTTCATGCCGGGCGTCGACGCGCATGGAAACCCATACCGGCTGACCGTTTTCGATGCCTTCTACCAGATGACCATCACGCTGACGACGGTTGGCTACAGCGAGCTGCCCGGCGCCTTCAGCTACCCGCAGCGGATGTGGCTGTCGCTGTCGATTTACCTGGTCGTCGTCAGCTGGGCCTACGCCATCGGGGTCTTCTTCTCGGTGATCCAGGACGCCGCTTTCCGGGACGCCATCGCGGCCCAGCGGTTCCGTCGCCGGGTCCGCCGGATGGTTGAGCCCTTCTTCGTCGTCGCCGGTTACGGGGACGCCGGCCGGGCCGTCGGCTCCGAGCTCGACGAACAGCGGCGCCGGTTCGTCGTCATCGACAAGCAGGAGGCCAGGGTCCAGTCGGTGATATCCGAGCAGCTCAGTTTCGACGTCCCCGCGGTCGAGGGCAACTGCGCCATACCGGCGATGCTGGGCGTGGCCGGGCTGGCGCATCGCGACTGTGAGGGTGTGCTCGCCCTGACCAACGACGACGACGCGAACCTCGCCGTCGTGATGACGGTATCGCTGCTGCGGCCTGAAGTGCCGGTCCTTGCCCGTTGCACCGACCACCGAATCCAGGGCTGGATGGAGCATTTCTCCCCGGCCGCCGTCATCAACCCCGACGATCGGTTCGGCGACTACCTCGCGCTGTCGATCCATCGGCCGGTCAACCATCAGCTGCTGCGCTGGCTGATGGACAACGACCAAGCCGAGTTACCGCCGGTGCGCGGCGGCCTTGCGGCCGGCCGTTGGGTGGTGTGCGCCGAGGCCGATTTCGGGCGCGATCTCGTCAGCACTCTGGCTGCCATCGGGGTCACCGCGGAACTCGCCGACCCGGCCGGCGGCGAAGTGGACGTCTCCGATGCCGTCGGATTCGTCGCGGGCACCCGCAACGACACGGCCAACATCGCCATGGCCGAGCGGGCCCGGCTCACCAATCCCGACGTCTACCTCGTCGTCCGCCAGCGGACGAGCGCTAACACCTCCCTGCTCGACGCCGTGCAGATCGACTCGGTGTACATCGCGACCGAACTCGTCGCCCGCGAGGTCCTCGCCCGAATTCTCACCCCGGTGTTTTGGAGCTTCGTTGAACATGCCTTCCGGCGCGACGAGCGGTGGGCCACCGAAGTGCGTGAGCACTTGCGGGATCGCTGCGGCCGGTGCACACCCGAGCGTGCCGCCATCGTGCTCTCCGCTGCGCAGGCCCCGGCTATTGCGGACTGGTTGCACCGCGGGCGCACCCTGACGATCGGGGACCTCATGCGCCGGCCCGATGACCGCGACGCTGCGCTGCCGCTGGCCGCGCTGGTCCTCGTCCGCGCCGGCGAGCCGCGGTTCATGCCGGCCCCGGATACCCCCCTCGCCCTCGACGACCAGGTGCTCCTCGTCGGTAAGCCCGAGGGGTTGTCCCAGGCGCAAGAGATCTGCCACTATCCGGCGACCGTGGAGTACCTGGCCACTGGCCGCGACGTCGCCTTGACGTGGGTGTGGGGGAGGCTCACCTCTCGGCGCCGCAGCAGGACGACCTGAGCGGATCACCGCGCCCTGCTCTTCGGCTGCTCGCGAGGGGACTGGACCCCATTACACGTCGCAGTAGAGCGCGAAAGCTACGGCCCGTTCACCGGAAGCGCCCCGCGAGATTTGTGCGCGCTGTGGCCGGTGCCGGCGACGTCGACGCCCCACGCGGCGCCCCCGACTGGCCCGATCCGTGGGTCCTGATCGGCGCGCTGGCGCAGGTCACCACGCGGGTGCGGTTCGTCACCACCGTTTACATCCCGGCGATGCGAAATCCGTATTCGGCGGCGAAAGCCATTGGCGCCGCTGCCGTTTTGGTGTCGGGGCGGGTGGCGCTCGGCATCGGCGTGGGCTGGTGCCGTGAGGAATTCGCATTGATGGGAGAGCGGTTCGAGGCCCGCGGGAAACGGACCGACGAGATCATCGACTTGATGCGGAAGCTGTGGCAGCCGGGCTGGGCGGAGTTCGAGGGCGCGTTCTTTCGGGCACCGCGGCTGGAGATGGAGCCGACCCCGCCGCCGATACCGGTGTACGTGGGCGGCCTCAGCGACATTGCGCTGCGCCGCGCCGCGCGCAACGACGGCTGGATCGGCGGCTTGATCGAGACGAGCGGGCCCTTGACGCGGTAGGCCGGCCGCGGGAGTTGCGAGCCGAAAACGGTTTGTCCATGGATGATTTCACGATCCTGACGCCGCTGACCGATGCATTCACCACCGCCGACTACCAACGCGCCGCCGACGCCGGCATCACCGGCATCATCACCATGCCGTGGATGTTCTACGCCGGTCCGGACGCGTCGCTGGCCGACAAGATCGATGGTATGCAGCGCTTGCGCAAGGACTTGGCGCTCGACGGGTGATTCCGGGCCTTCTCGCCTTCTTGCCTTCTTGCCTGGTGTCGCGACACATAACCTATGGCGACGACACGCCGCAGACCTTCGCCATAGTTTATGTTTGACGAGCGCCGCACCGAAACCCCTTGCCGGCCTGGCAGAATCCCCGGCATGCCAGGGAACACCGGCGGGGTGCGTCCGGCGTCCGCAGCGGATGCCGAGGCGTGCCTCGCAATCTATCGCCCGTATGTCGAAGACACGGCCATCAGCTGGGAAATTGAAGTGCCGAGCGTAGGGGAGATGGCCGCCCGCATCACCGCCGCCCACGAATGGCTGGTGCTCGAACGTGGCGATCAGACCGTAGGTTTCGCTTACGGCCACGCGCTTCTACGCCTGCCCAGCTTCCAGTGGTCGGTCGAGACCGGAATCTATGTCGACCTCGGCCATCACCGCACGGGCGGCGGTCGCCACCTCTATACGCGACTGCTGCGCCGGCTCGCGGAGCGCGGCTACCGCAGAGCTTTCGCCGGAATCACCCAACCAAACGAGGCTAGCAACGGTTTTCACCGATCATTCGGGTTTCAAGACGCCGGCCTGTACCGGCGCGTCGAATGGAAACACGGCCGCTGGCACGACGTCGCGTGGATGCAACTCGACCTGGCCGGCGCAGCCGACCCCGACGAGCCGCCCGGCCCGATCGTGTGATCGGTTAGCGGCCGCCGCCGGCACCGCCACCGACGAAGCCGCCGCCGGCACCTCCGCCGAAGCGGCCGCCGCCGGCACCTCCGCCCACGCGGCTCCCGCCGCTCCCGACCATTGTTTGTGCGGTGCTGATTGTCATGCGCGAGAAGTTAACCCCGGGTCCGTAGCGGACGCAAGGGTTTTAAATTGAACTTTCGGATTCGACAAACGCGCGGCCCGTTTTCGCCCTCCACGACTGGCGTACCTAGCCGAAGGGGCCCGCTGCGGCGTCGGCCGTTTCCATCGTGGTGGCTGAATTTCGGCGTCGGGTGGGCCATCGCGGGGTGGCGTTCTCGTGAAAACCCTACTTTCGGCCCAGGGTCTGGGCAGTATGTCTGACTGGCGGCCTGTCCGGAGCAGAACGTCCCAGACATCAAAAGGCAAAGGACTGCGAGATGAGTCATAAGGTGCGTCGTGGTGGTGCTGTGGGCTTCGGATTGGCTGCCGGCTCCATACTGGCCGCCGGATGGATCTCGGTGGCGGCAGCGCCCACCGCTGTGGGCACTGCTCCCGCAGCCCCGGCTCCAGTTCCGGCGGATCCCGTCACGAAGGAGCCGCCCCCTGCGACGGGGGCTCCGGCCCCGGCTGAACCGGCGGCTACGGCCGAGGCGACTGCGAAAAGCGCTCCGCCTCCTGCCTCTCCGGCGCCGGCAGCTGGGCCATCCGGGGCTCCGACCCGGCAGCTGCCCGATGGTCCCGGCGCCGGTGCCGGACCGAGCGCCGGTCCCAGCGCCGGCCCTCTCCCAGGGCGATTCGGTCCCGGTGCCGGCAATGGCCCCGGTTCCGGTCCTGGGGCGGGAGTCGGTCCCGGTCGTCGTGCCGGGCCTGGCCGGTAATTCGAGCCGTCGACAGTGGACTACTTCGCCTGTTCGTCGACGCCGACCTCGGGGCACTCCCAATTGCCGGCCGTGTTCTTCGCCGCGTCGCTGTCGGCGATGTGCTCCATCCTCTTGAGCGAGATGACATGCGAGGCATCGGCATTGACGATGACGGCGAATCCCGCGGCCGGGGCCCATCGCGCCGGCACCAACACCCAGCGGTCGTTGTGGACGGCCAGCGAACGGAAACATTCGTAGCGAAGAAACGTTGACTTCGCCGACGGGTCGCTGCCCAGCGGCGCCCAGCTCACTTTGATCTGATTGCCCAGCAGCAGCGGCAGATCCTGCTTGGCTTCCACGTCCAGAACGACGACATTTTCGCGCGACCACAATCCCGCGTTGGTGTTGGTCGCGAGGTCGTGACCACGAAACGTCGCGAAAATGTCAGCCACCCAAAACAACGCCACGACGATCGCGCCGGCCGCCACCACGAAGCTGCCCCTTTCGGCGGCCGCGAACGGTCGCGGCGCATCGGGAGCGCGGGTTCCCGCAAGCAGCCACAACCCGACCACCAACAGGGCGGCACCCACGCCGAGCGCCAACGGCGTCACTGCGTCGACCTGAATCGGGGCCCAGTCCGGCTTGGTGAGGCCGACGATGGCCCTGGCCACGCATATCGCGCCGACGACGAGCGCGACCCATGCCAATCTGCGTAGCGACCGCGGTCGGCGCTCGGATTCCAATAGGCGACGCAGGTAGTCGGCCGCCCAGAGCATCATCACCCAGGTGAACAAGCCCACGACCAGCGGCACGTACAGCGCCGGAAGGCTCTTGACCACGTAATCGGACGTCGTGAATCCAATTGCGTCCGTGTCGATTCCGAAGTACGAAAAATACGTTCGGGTCGCGACGTAACCATAGAAGTAGCACAGCGAGGTGATGATGGTGGTCGGCGCGATGAACAACCCCACGACGCCGATCCACTTCGGGAGGGTGCGCGAACCCTCCACTTCGTCGCTCACGGTGTCGGAACCTGAGTCGGTGTAGTCAGAGCCGGTGACGGCGATGTGCCGGTTGGCGCGGTGGTCATCGTCGTAGAGGGCAGAGGTGTCGTCACGCTCGTCGTCGGTGGCGTTCCCGTGGTGAGCGGTGGCGGCTTATAGACGGAGATGGTCGAGCTCGAAGTGGTCGTGTGCGTAGTCGACGACACCGACGATGAGGTCGTCGGCGGCGCCTTGGTGTCGGTTCCACAGGAGGTCGCCCAGAGCGTCGCGGCGGCGGCCATGAACGTTGTGACTACCGCTCGGCCTGCCGAGAGCTTCGAGTCGGTCGGCGTCATTGCAACCTCCGCGCGCGGTATCCCCGTGGAACGTGATACTCCCACCTCGGCGGTCAAACGAGGGGCGTATCGCGGGATTCCGGCCGTCAGCACAAACGAAATCACCCGCGCGGCGGCCGCCACGCGGGTGATTTCGTTGACGGATCACACGTCGTAGTACAGCGCGAACTCGTACGGGTGCGGTCGGATCTGGACCGGCATGATCTCGTTCTCGCGCTTGAAGCTGATCCACGTCTCGATCAGGTCGGGCGTGAAAACGCCTCCCTCAGTGAGGTATTCGTGGTCCTCTTCGAGCCGGTCGATCACCGCGGACAGCTGGGTGGGCGCCTGTGGGATGTTGGCGGCCTCCTCCGGCGGCAACTCGTACAGGTCCTTGTCGACCGGGGCCTGCGGCTCGATCTTGTTCTTGATGCCGTCCAGCCCGGCCATCAGCATCGCCGAGAACGCCAGGTAGGGGTTGCCCGACGAGTCGGGGCAACGGAACTCGAGGCGCTTGGCCTTCGGGTTGCTGCCGGTGATCGGGATGCGGACACAGGCCGAGCGGTTGCGCTGGCTGTAGACCAGGTTGATCGGCGCTTCGTAACCCGGGACCAGCCGCTTGTAGGAGTTGACGGTCGGGTTGGTGAACGCCAGCAGCGACGGGGCGTGGTGCAACAGGCCACCGATGTAGTGACGCGCGGTGTCCGACAGGCCGGCGTAGCCGGTCTCGTCGTACATCAGCGGGCTGCCGTCCTTCCACAGCGACTGGTGGGTGTGCATGCCGGAACCGTTGTCGCCGAACAGCGGCTTGGGCATGAAGGTGACGGTCTTGCCGTTCTGCCATGCCGTGTTCTTGACGATGTACTTGTACAACTGCATGTCGTCGGCGGCGTGCAGCAGCGTGTTGAACTTGTAGTTGATCTCGGCCTGCCCGCCGGAACCCACCTCGTGGTGGCCCTTCTCCAGGATGAAGCCGGATTTGATCAGATTCGACAGCATCTGGGCGCGCAGGTCGACGTAGTGGTCGACGGGCGCGACCGGGAAATACCCACCCTTGGGGCGCACCTTGTAGCCGCGGTTGGGGCTGCCGTCGTTTTCGGTCGGCTCGCCGGTGTTCCACCATCCCGAGATCGCGTCGACCTCGTAGAAGGAACCGTTGGTGCGCGAGTCGAAGCTGACCGAGTCGAAGATGTAGAACTCGGCCTCGGCGCCGAAGTACGCGGTGTCGGCGACGCCGGTGCTGATCAGGTAGTTCTCCGCCTTGCGGGCGATGTTGCGCGGGTCGCGCGAGTAGGGCTCGAGCGTGAACGGGTCGTGCACGAAGAAATTCAGGTTCAGCGTCTTGTGCTCGGTGAACAGGTCGATCCGCGCCGTCGCGGGGTCGGGCAGGAGCAGCATGTCGGATTCGTGGATGGACTGGAACCCGCGAATCGACGAGCCGTCGAAGGCCAGGCCGTCCTCGAAGACGCTTTTATCGAAGAACGAAACCGGAATCGTGAAGTGCTGCATGATGCCTGGCAAGTCACAGAACCGTACGTCGACAAACTCGACGTCCTCGTCCTTGACGAGTTTGAAGACGTCGTCGGGCGTCGTTTCCGTCACAGAAATGCTCCTTTACTGGTGAGATCCGCGGCCTGACGCTATGGAGCAGATGTTGCCCGGCAGTCAACCCCATGTTGCGCGCACGTTACGCGACCCACGTTGTTCACAAAAGAGGCGCCGTCGCGGCGGGCTCTATTGTGGGGCCATGGACCGCTGGATCGTAACCGTTCCCGTGCCCTGGCGCAGCGTTCAGTCGGGGTTCTGGAACCGGCCGGTTGCCGCGGCGAAGCAAGGTCCCGGTCGATGACGCCGGATTCACCGCCCACCTATCCCGGCGAGCGGCTCGGACTGCCGCAAAGTGGACCGGGTTCCCTGGCCCCGATGGGCCGCAGGCTGGGCGCCCTGATGGTCGACTGGCTGATCTCCTACGGCCTGGCGGCGCTGGCCCTGCGCCTCGGCGTCTTCTCCGAACACACGTTGGCGACGGCGGTGCTGGCCATCTGGTTCGTGCTCGGCGTGGTTTCGGTGCGGCTGTTCGGCTTCACGCCGGGGCAGTTGGTGCTGGGTCTGCAGGTGGTGGCGGTCGACGGTCGGGCGGGCGTCGGCATCGTCCGCGCGGTGGTGCGGGGCGTGCTCGTCGGGACCGTCGTCCCGGCGTTGTTCACCGACTGGGACGGCCGCGGCCTGCAAGATCGGCTGACGGCAACGGCTGTTGTGCGGCGCTGACCGGCTGACTACTTGCGGCGCACGGTGCGCTGCACACCGCGCATCTTGCCGGCGTTGGGGAGCGGCCCCTTCGGCAGCACGGCGGCGCCGGCCCGCGTTCCCAGCGCGGCCAGCCGGGACTCCAGCGTGTCCATCTGTTTGACGGTGATGTTGGCCGGCAGGCGGTTGAGGTGGCGCTCCAACTTGGACAGCGGGACCTCGTCCTCGCCGTTGCCGACGATGAAGTCGTAGATCGGCACGTCGCCGATCAGCCGCGCGGTGCGCTTCTTCTCCTGCGCCAGCAGCGGCCGGAGCCGCGCCGACGACCCTTCGCCGACCAGGATGACGCCGGGCCGGCCGATGACTCGGTGCACCGCGTCGAGGTGGCCGGTCGCCGCCACCCCCGGCGTCACCCGCCACTTGCCCCGCAGGTTGTCCAAAGCCCATGCGGCCGCGCCGGTTTGGCCCTCGGCCTTGCTGTAGACGCTCTTCTGCGCGCGGCGGCCGAAGATGATGAAGGCCACCAGCCCGCCGAGCACCACGCCCAGCGGAATCAACGTGATCATCGTCAGCCCGCCGGCCCACACCCCGACCGCCACGGAGACGGCGACGATCAGCACAAAGGCGCCGATCATGTAGGGCAGCAGCCGCTTGTCCTCGCGGCGCTGCAGGTTGAACGCCTGCCACAACTGGGCGCGGCGCTCTTTGGCGGCCGCCTTGCGCGCGGCCTGCGCCTGGGCCCGGGCGGCCTTGTTCTCGGCGGCGGTGCGGGGTTTAGCCATAGTCAAAGGATACGTACCGGCGCCGCTGAACAATCGGGCCTACGGCGCCCCGGCATCAAAGGGCGCGGGTGCGCGCGGCTTGCTCGTAGAGCCGACCCGCCCGGTAGGACGACCGCACCAGCGGCCCGGCCAGCACCCCGGAGAAGCCCAGCCCCTCGGCATGCCGGGCGAACTCGACGAATTCCTCGGGCCGCACCCAGCGCTCGACCGGGTGGTGACGCGTCGACGGGCGCAGGTATTGGGTGATGGTGACGATGTCGCAGCCGGCGCCCCGCAGGTCGGCCAGGGCGGTGCGCACCTCGTCGGGTGTTTCGCCCAGCCCGAGGATGAGGTTGCTCTTGGTGACCAGCCCGAAGTCGCGCGCCGCGGTGATGACGTCGAGGCTGCGCCGGTAGCTGAAGGCGGGCCGGATCCGCTTGAAGATCCGCGGCACGGTTTCGACGTTGTGCGCCAACACTTCCGGGCGTGCCTCGAACACCTCGGCAAGCCGCGCGGGCGCGCCGTTGAAGTCGGGGATCAAGAGCTCGACACCGGTCGACGGGTTCTGTTCTTTGATGGCGCGCACCGTCTCGGCGTACAGCCAGGCCCCGCCGTCGGGCAGGTCATCGCGGGCCACCCCGGTGATGGTGGCGTAGCGCAGCCCCATGGCCCGCACGCTGTCGGCGACCCGTCTGGGCTCGTCACGGTCCAGCTCCGCGGGCTTTCCGGTGTCGATCTGGCAGAAGTCGCAGCGCCGGGTGCACTGGTCACCACCGATCAGGAAGGTGGCTTCCCGGTCCTCCCAGCACTCGAAGATGTTGGGGCAGCCGGCCTCTTCGCAGACCGTGTGCAGTCCCTCGCGGCGGACCAGGCCCTTCAGCTGGGTGTATTCGGGCCCCATCCGGGCCCGGACCTTGATCCATGGCGGTTTGCGCTCGATCGGGGTTTGCGCGTTGCGGACCTCGAGGCGCAGCAGCTTGCGGCCTTCGGGTGCGACAGTCACATGGCTGATGCTACGCGCGTGGCCGGGTGTTCCCGGACCGGAAGTGCCCCGTCGAGGGCGTCACAGACGGCGTCGGCGATGGCCGCGCGGACCTCGGCGACAGTCACCGGACGCCGCAGCTCGGCCGTCAACGACGTCACGCCGGCGTCGGTGATGCCGCACGGCACGATCGCCTCGAAAGCGTGCAGGTCGCAGTCGCAGTTGAGCGCGAACCCGTGCAGGGTGGTGGCGCGCGAGACCCGCACGCCGATGGCGGCGACCTTGCGGTCGGGCCGGCCGGCGGCCCCCGGCACCCACACCCCGGACCGGCCGTCCACCCGGCACGTCTCCACCCCCAGGTCGCCGCACACCTTGATCAGCGCCTCCTCGAGGCGCCGGACGTACTTCACCACGTCGAGCGGCTCGCCCAGGCCGATGATCGGATACCCGACCAGTTGCCCCGGGCCGTGCCAGGTGATCTTGCCGCCACGGTCGGTGTCGACGACGGGGGTGCCGTCCACCGGTCGTTCGTGCGGCTCGGTGCGCCGCCCCGCGGTGTAGACCGGCGGGTGCTCCATCAGCAGCAGCGTGTCGGTACCGCCGGCGACCCTGGCGTCGGCCAGCTCGCGCTGCAGCTGCCAGGCGGTGCGGTATTCGACGGTTCCGAGCTGGCGGACGTCGATCACGGACCGGCTGGACCGGATGGAATCGATCACGTTCGCGACGGTACTCGCCGTGCAGCCGTGCCGCAGGCCGGGACCCGCTAGGCCGCTAATCGTGTTCGCGCCGGGCGGTCGCGTAGCCGAGCGCCTCGCCAATGGTGTTGTGATGGAACTGGAAACCGGCCCGTTCCAACGCGGACGGGATGGCGCGCTGGCCGACGAGGACGCCCTCGTCGGCGAACTCGCCGAGCGCGGCCCGCACCGCGAAGCCCGGCAGCATCAACGGCGTCGGGCGGTTGACCGCGCGGCCGAACGCGGTGGTGAATTCGGCGTTGGTGACCGGTGCGGGCCCGGTCATGTTCACCGGGCCGGACAGCGTGGTGTTGGAGATCGCGAACAGCAGTGCCCGCACCTCGTCTTCCAAAGTGATCCAGGACATATATTGACGGCCGCTGCCCAGCCGGGCGCCGAGGCCCGTATTGAACAACGGGCGCAACCGCCCCAACGCGCCGCCCGCGGGCGCGAACACCAGCCCCGTGCGGGCCAGCACCACCCGGGCGCCGCCGTATTGGGCCGGCAGCGTGGCGGCTTCCCAGTCCTCGCACAGCTGGGCCAGGAAACCCCTTCCCGCCCGGTCGTTCTCATCCACCACGCGGTCTTTGGTGTTCCCGTAGTAGCCCACCGCGCTGGCGTTGACCAGTGTCGCCACACCGGCTTCGGCGACGGCATGCGCCAGGACTTCGGTGGGCGCGATGCGGCTGTCCCGCAGGCCCTGCTTGAAGGCGCCCGACCAGCGGCGCTGGCCGACGTTGACGCCGCACAGATTGACGACGGCGTCGACGCCGCTGATCGCGTCGACGTCGATTTCGCCGCTTTCGGGGTTCCAGTGCAGTTCGTCGGAATTCGACGGTGCCCGGCGCACGATGCGCAACACCCGGTGGTCGGCTGCACGCAGCGCCGCGGTCAAGGCGGATCCGATCAGGCCGGATGAACCCGCTATCGCGATGACCGGCTTGGCCACGGTTCGCCAGCCCTCCTAAAGACCCAGATCGGCCTCGAACGATCCCTCTTCGAGCCGCTGCTTGATCGTGGTGAGGAAACGTCCGGCATCCGCACCGTCGATGAGCCGATGGTCATAGGTCAGCGGGAGGTAGCAGACGGAGCGGACGCCGATGGACTCGTTGCCGAACTCGTCGACGATCACCCGCGGCCGCTTCACGATCGCCCCGGTGCCCAGCATGGCGGCCTGCGGCGGAACCAGGATGGGTGTGTCGAACAACGCGCCCTGGCTGCCGATGTTGGTGATGGTGAAGGTGCCACCGGACAGCTCGTCGGGTTTCAGGTCGCCCGACCGGGCGCGCGCCGCGATGTCCGCGATGGCCCGGGCCAGGCCGGCCAGCGACAGGTCGCCGGCGTTGTGGATGACGGGGGAGAGCAGGCCCTGCTCGGTGTCGACGGCGAAGCCGAGGTGTTCGGCGTCGTAGTAGGTGATCTCCTTGGTCTGCTCGTTGTAGCTGGCGTTGATGTTGGGGTGGATCTTCAGCGCGTCGATCACCGCCCTGGCGATGAACGGCAGGTAGGTCAGGTTGACCCCCTCGCGTTCGGCGAACGCGGACTTCGCCCTGGCCCGCAACCCGACGATCCGGGTCATATCGACCTCGTGCGTCTGGGTGAGCTGGGCGGTCGCCTGCAAGGACTCCCGCGTCTTGTTCGCCGTGAGCTGGCGGATCCGGCTGGCCTTCTGCGTGGTGCCGCGCAGGTGCGCCAGCGCGGGCGCCGGGGTCGCCGCGGGTGCCGGGGCCGCCTTGCCGTCCACGGCCGGCGCGGCGGGTGCCTTCGCGGGCGCCGTCGGGGCCTGCTGCTGTCGCTTCTGCTCCGCCGCGGCGAGCACGTCCTGCTTGCGGATGCGGCCACCGACGCCGGTGCCGGTGATCTGCGCCAAGTCGATGTCGTTCTCGCTGGCCAGTTTGCGCACCAGTGGGGTCACGTACGGCGCGCCGTTGGGACCGGAGCTGCCGGCCGCGGCGGCTGGTTGCGCTTGCGCCGGTTGGGTTTTCGGAGCGGGCGCCGGCTCGGGCCGCGAAACCGGCTGCGGTTCGGGCCTCGCCTCGGCCTTGGGTGGTTCGGGTGCCGGCTCGGGCTTGGGTTCCGGTTTGGGAGCGGGCGGGGGCGCGGCAGCGGACGCGGCCTCGGAACTGCTGCCGATCCGCGCCAGCTCGCCGCCGACCGGCACGGTGGTGTCCTCCTCGGCGGTGATGCTGACCAGGACGCCGGCTACCGGTGACGGGATCTCGGTGTCGACCTTGTCGGTCGACACCTCCACCAGCGGCTCGTCGACTCCCACCGAGTCGCCGACCTTCTTGAGCCAGCGGGTCACCGTCCCCTCGGCCACCGACTCGCCGAGCTCGGGCATCAGCACCGGCGTCGCGCCGCCGACACCGGAACTCTGGGGGGCGGGCGCGGGCTCGGGTCGGGCCGGGGCCGCCGCTTCGGGCTCGGGCTCCGGTTGGGCCGGCGGGGCGGTTTCGGCCTGCGGCTCGGGCTGGCTGGGCGTCTGCGGGGTCGCCTGTGGACCCCCACCCTCGGACGCGTCGCCGATGACGGCCAGTTCGCCGCCCACCTCGACGGTGTCGTCCTCCTGGGCGACGATCTTGGTCAGGACACCGGCGGCCGGCGACGGGATTTCGGTGTCGACCTTGTCGGTGGACACCTCGACGAGGGGTTCGTCGAGTTCGACCGTGTCGCCTTCCTGTTTGAGCCAGCGGGTGACAGTCCCCTCGGTGACGCTCTCACCGAGTGCCGGCATCTGGACGGAGAAGGCCATCGTCTTTGACTCCTCGGTCGCTCGTGGGTCGGGGTGGATCGAACATCTTGCTAGCCGTTCGAAGTAGCTAGTTCAAAACTATCCTGTCACTGCGTCCGCGCCCGCACACATCCAGGGCGGACCGCGCGCGGTTGCCGGGACGGCCCGAACACCCTTGCTACGGTGTGGCCACTGCAGTTCAAGCGGGGAGGTGCCGATGCCGGCAACACGACAGCTGACCCAGCATTTCGTCGACAGCGCCGACGGCGCGCGAATCGCTGTCTACGAAGAGGGCAACCCCGACGGTCCCACCGTCGTGCTGGTGCACGGCTTCCCGGACTCGCACGTGCTGTGGGACGGTGTCGTGCCGCTGCTGGCCGACCGGTTCCGCATCCTGCGGTACGACAACCGCGGCGTGGGCATGTCCTCGGCGCCCAAGCCGGTGTCGGCGTACACCATGGACCGGTTCGCCGACGACTTCGCCGCGGTGACCGGCGAGCTCAGCCCCGGCCGGCCCGTGCACGTGCTCGCCCACGATTGGGGGTCGGTGGGCGTGTGGCATTACCTGACGCGTCCGGGTGCCGGTGACCGGGTCGCCACCTTCACGTCGGTGTCCGGCCCGAGCCAGGACCAACTGGTCGACTACATCTTCAGCGGGCTGCGGCGGCCCTGGCGCCCCCACACCTTCGCCCGGGCGATCAGCCAGACGCTGCGGCTCAGCTACATGCTGTTCTTCTCGATCCCGGTGCTCGCGCCGCTGTTCCTTCGGCTGACGCTGTCGATCCCGGCGCTGCGGCGCAACGCGGTCGACAACATCCCGGTCGAGCAGATCCACCACTCGCCGCAGCTGGCCTCCGACGCCGCCCGTTCGGTGAAAACCTATCCCGCCAACTACTTTCGCTCCTTCTCCGGCCGCAGGCAGGGCGTCCACGTCGTCGACGTGCCGGTGCAGCTCATCGTCAACACCAAGGACAAGTACGTGCGGCCGTACGGCTACGACCACACGCCCCGCTTCGCGCCGCGGCTCTGGCGGCGCGACATCAAGGCCGGGCACTTCTCGCCGATGTCGCACCCGCAGGTGATGGCCGCGGCGGTGCACGACTTCGCCGATCTGGCCGAGGGCAAGCCGCCCAGCCGCGCGCTGCTGCGCGCGCAGGTCGGGCGCCCGCGCGGGTCCTTCGGCGACACCCTGGTGTCGGTCACCGGCGCCGGGAGCGGAATCGGTCGCGAAACGGCGTTCGCGTTCGCGCGCGAAGGCGCCGAGCTGGTCATCAGCGACGTCGACGAAGCCGCCGTCAAGGCCACGGCCGCCGAGATCGCCACCCGCGGCGGCGTCGCACACCCCTACGTGCTGGACGTGTCCGACGCCGACGCCGTGGAGGCGTTCGCCGAGCGGGTCAGCGCCGCGCACGGGCTGCCCGACATCGTGGTGAACAACGCCGGCATCGGCCACGCCGGGGGCTTCCTGGACACCCCGGCCGAGCAGTTCGATCGGGTGCTCGACGTCAACCTGGGCGGCGTGGTCAACGGGTGCCGGTCATTCGCGCGGCGGCTGGTCGAACGCGGCACCGGCGGATACATCGTCAACGTGTCGTCGATGGCCGCCTACGCCCCGCTGCAGTCGCTGAACGCCTACTGCACGTCGAAGGCGGCGACCTATATGTTCTCCGACTGCCTGCGCGCCGAACTCGACGCCGCCGGGGTGGGACTGACCACGATCTGCCCCGGCGTCATCGACACCAACATCATCAACACCACCCGCTTCGACGCGCCCGCGGGCAAGGCCGAACGGGTCGACGGCCGGCGGGGCCAGCTCGGGAAGATGTTCGCGTTGCGCCACTACGGCCCCGACAAGGTCGCCAACGCGATCCTGTCGTCGGTCAAGAAGAAGAAGCCGATTCGCCCCGTCGCGCCGGAAGCCTATGCGCTGTACGGTCTTTCGCGGGTGGCACCGCAAGGCCTGCGCAACTTCGCGCGGATGCGGGTGATCTGACGCGCCGTCAGGTGCCCGCCCGGGCCGCGCCCTGACGACCGGTCATCAACGCTCCGCCGATCGCGATCAGCCCGAGAACCGCCAGCGGGATCGACCACGCGCGCCGGCTGCCCACCGACGACTGGCATTGCGTCACATAGTCGGTGTGCGGAACGACCTGATTGAGGATCGGGATGTTCGCCACGCTGTTGTTGTTCGCGCTCCTGGCCGCGGAGAGGTCCATGGCGACGGCGTTGCCGCACCCGATCGAATGGCCGCTGCCGTCAGAAATCGACACCGGCGCCAATAGCCCGATCACGCCGGCCAGCAAAAGCACGGCGCCCACACCGAGGATCAACCGTCGCACCGTCACGATCCCGCCTTTCTTCGTACGTGTTTTCGACCGTGGGAGATTAGCCGTTGGGCGGGGCCGGTAAACCCGAAATTGACCGGATTTACCGCCCCGTTCGTGGGTATTCCGCCGCGGTAGTCGAGAGAGGAGTTGGGTCGTGGTGCTGATTGCGACGCGGGACGTGGCCGCGCCTTGCGAACGGGTGTGGGAAGTGCTGGCCCAGGGCTGGACCTACACCCAGTGGGTGGTGGGCAACAGCCGCATGCGGGCCGTCGATCCGAACTGGCCGGAGCCCGGCTCGTCGATCAGGCACTCGATCGGGATTTGGCCGTTGGTGATCGACGACGCCACGGTCGTGGAGGAGAGCGAACCGCCGCGCAAGCTGGTGCTGTGTGCGCGTCTGGGGCCGTTGGGCGCCGCACGGATCACGATCCTGCTGCACGAGACCCCGCAGGGGTGCCGGGTGGAGATGATCGAGGTGCCCGCCGAAGGCCCGATGGCGGCCGTCCCCGATTCGCTCGCGTTGGCCGCGGCCTACCCGCGCAACAAGGAGTGCCTCTGGCGGCTGGGGGCCCTGGCAGAGCGCAAGGTGCCGAGCCAGGTGAAGTGAGCGTGCCCGACACCGCCGACGCCGTCGTCATCGGGGCGGGACACCACGGGCTGGTTGCCGCCTCGATGCTGGCCGACGCGGGCTGGGACGTGCTGGTGCTCGAGGCCCAGCCGGAACCCGGCGGCGCCGTCCGCAGCGCCGAGCTGACGCCGGGCTACATCACCGACCTGTTCAGCTCGTATTACCCGATGACGGTGGCCTCACCGGCGATCGCGGCGCTCGAGCTTGCGGACCACGGCCTGCGCTGGTCGCACGCGCCCGCGGTGGTCGGGCATCCGCGCAGCGCGACCGACGACGACCCGCCCATCGTCTACCGCGACCCGGCGCGCACCGCAACGGAATTCGCGCGCCGGGAGCCGGCCGACGGCGAGAACTGGTGGCGGCTGGTGGATTTGTGGCAGCGGATCAAGTCGCCGCTGCTGGACGCCATGCTGGCGCCGTTCCCGCCCGTGCGCCCGCTGATGCGGCTGGTGACCAAACTCGGCACCTCCGAGGCGCTCCGGGTGGCGCGTCTGCTGGTGCAGCCGGCCAACGCAATGGCCGGTGAACTGTTCACCGGTGAGGCGCCGCGAGTGATGTTGCTGGGCAACGCAATGCACGCCGACGTCCCGCCGGATGCGCCCATCAGCGGCGCCATGGGATTCCTGATGACGATGCTGGCCCAGGATTGCGGCTGGCCGGTGCCGGTCGGGGGTTCGGGACAATTGACGGCCGCGCTGGTCAGTCGAGCCCGCTCCGCGGGTGCGCGAATCGAGTGCAACCAGAACGTTTCCCACATCCAGGTGCGGGGTGGCCGCGCGATCGGGGTGACGACGGTCGGGGGGCGCACCGTCGCCGCTCGCCGGGCGATCGTCGCCGACGTGACGGCGCCGCGATTGTTCTGCGACATGCTGCCCGCGAACGCGGTGCCACCCAAGCTGCGCCGCGACCTGGAGCACTTCGTGTGGGATCCGCCGGTGGTGAAGGTCAATTACTCGCTCAACGGGCGCATCCCCTGGCGGGCGAAGCGCCTGCAGGGCGTGGGCACCGTCCATCTGGGCGCCGACGGTGACGGGCTGGTCCGCTGGATGGCCGACCTGAACACCCGGGTGGTGCCCGAGCACCCGTTCATGTTGTTGGGGCAGACCACCACGGCCGACCCGAGCAGATCGCCGGCGGGCACCGAAAGCGTCTGGGCTTACACGCATTTGCCCCGCAACGTCGCCGACGACGCGTCGGCCGAGCGGCTCGCCGAAGCGGTGGACCGGGTCATCGAGGAACACGCGCCGGGTTTCGGTTCGGCGATCATCGACCGGTTCGTGCAACGCCCCTCCGACCTGGAGGCCAGCGACGCCAACCTGCACCTGGGCGCGCTCAACGGCGGCACCGCGCAATTGCAGCAGATGCTGATCTTTCGCCCGGCGCCCGGCATGGGGCGGGCCGAAACCCCGGTGCAGGGGCTATATCTGGGCAGCGCGTCGGCGACCCCGGGCGGCTCCGTGCACGGCGCCTGCGGGCGCAACGCGGCCAACGCGGCGCTGGCCGCCCACGGGATCACGGGCTGGCCGCGCCGCACGGTGAAACGGGCCGTCTTCTCGCTGACGACGGGGAAGCGCTAGCCCTTTTCGGCGATGTCCTCGAGCACCGCGAACATGGTGCGGGTCGGCACGCCGGTGCCGCCCTTGGGCGTGTACCCCCACGGGCTGCCGGTGTTGTACGCCGGGCCGGCCACGTCAATGTGCGCCCAGCCCACCCCGTCGGCGACGAACTCGCGCAGGAAAACCCCCGCCACCAGCATGCCGGCGAAGCGCTGGCCGCTGATGTTGGACAGGTCGGCCACTGTCGACTTCAGGTCATCCTTGAGTTCGTCGGGCAGCGGCATCGGCCAGCCGTTCTCGCCCACCCGCTGCGAGATCGCGGCGACCCGGTCGCGGAACTCGTCGCTGCCCATCACCCCGGGGATCCGGGCGCCCAACGCCACCGTCTGGGCGCCGGTCAACGTGGACGTCTCGATCAGGTAGTCCGGGTGGTCCTCACACGCGCGCACGATGGCGTCGGCCAGGATCAGCCGGCCCTCGGCGTCGGTGTTCTGCACCTCGACGGTGATTCCGCCGTACTGCGTCAGCACGTCACCGGGCCGCTGCGCGGTGCCCGACGGCATGTTCTCGGCCATCGGCACCGTGGCGATGACGTCGATCGGCAACCGCAGCTGCGCGGCCAGCGTCACCGTGGCGATGACCGCGGCCGCCCCGCCCATGTCCGAGGTCATGTGGTGCATCGACGCCGCCGGCTTGATCGAGATGCCGCCGGTGTCGAACGTGATGCCCTTGCCGACCAGCGCCACTTTCTTCGCCTGCTTGGGCTTCTTGGCCAGCTTCGAACCCCGGTGGGTCAGCCGCACCAGCCGCGGCGGCCGCGACGAGCCCTGGCCGACGCCGAGCACGCCGCCGTAGCCGGCCTTCTGTAGCGCCTTATCGTCGAGCACCTCCACCTCGAGGCCTACCGATTCACCCAAAGCCCTTGCGCGCCGGGAAAATTCGGCGGGAAAGAGGTGACTCGGCGGCGTGTTGACGAAGTCGCGAGCGGTGGCCACCGCGGTCGCCACGGCGGCGCCGTGCGCGCTGGCCGCTTTGGCGTCCTTCGAGGCGGACAGCACTGTGATCCTGCGCAGCCCTTTGTCTTTCGGCGCCGTCTTGCCGCTGCGGAACTCGGTGAACCGGTAGCTGCCCAGGATCAGTCCCTCGACGGCCGCCGAGCAGACGTCGTCACCGGGCAGCTCGCCCAGCGTCGTGATCACCGCCTCGGCGGTGCCCAGCGACCGCGCCGCCGCACCGGCGGCCCGACGGATCGTGTCGGCGGGCCACTCCGGTCGCGGTTTACCCAGGCCGATCGTCAGCACGCTGGACACCGGCAGCGACGGCACCACCAGGCGGTGGACCTGCTCACTGCCGCCGGTGGCGTCCAATGCGCGCAGGCCGGATTCGATCTCGGTGACAGCGTCGGCCGGCAGCATCGACCCGCCCGGGGCAAGCGCCGCCCCCGGCCGGTCCTCGTCGCCGGTCGAGACGATCGGCACGATCAATACCGAAGAGCCCGCCCGGCGTTTCGGCAGCGACGCGGCGACGTTTACGGAGGGGCTTTCATAGGTCAATTCGGTGGCCACGGGCAGTTACCCTAATCGCCGGAGCCCGCGCCGAGCTCGGCGGCGCCCCAACCGTCCAGCTCGAAGGCGACGATCGGCGCGTCGAAACCTTTGAGGTCAAACGGGCCACGGGGGATCGCCGGCCAGTCCGGCACCTGCTCGTGCAGGGCCGGATCGGCGAGGATCTGGCAGGGCGCCGCCGCCCCGACCAGACGCGCCGCCAGGTTGACCGGACTGCCGAAGTAGTCCCCGTTGATCGCCAGCACGGCGCCGTACGCCAGGCCGGCACGGACCCGCAGGCCCTCCTCGCGCGCCCGCGGATGGTTGACCAGGTCGGCCGCCGCCCGGGCGAGGCGCTCGGGCGACGCGCTCACCCACATCACCTCGTCGCCGATGAATTTGACCACCCGACCGCCATCGCGATGCACCACGTCTGCCACGGTTCCGGCGAACTCGTTGAGCAAATTCGAAAGCTGCGCGGGGGTAAGCGCGTGGGTGAGCACGGTGAAGCCGGACAGGTCCGCGAAACCGATGCCGCACACCACACTTTCCGAGGCGTCGCGAAGGACGCCTTCGAAATGGGTTCGGGCGCCGGTCAGATGGTGGCGGTGAACGACGTCGATCAGCGCGGAAATCCGGGGGACGAACTCCGCGACGGCGCGGTACGCCTGCGCCGTGGCGAGCTCGTCGTTGGTGTAGGTCATCTGGATGTCCGGCGTCCCGGCCCGGATCGCCGTTGACTCGGCCTCCGCGAGCCGGGCCATCGCCGCGCCGAGCACCCGCAGCAGCCCGAACGCGCCGTCCTCGCCCACCACCGTCTTCATTGCGACCCAGGTCCCCAGCGCGTCGACGTCGGCCTGGCTCAGCGCCGGAACGTCCGGCCCCGCGACCGTGAGGCCGAGCAGACCCCACGCGTGGGCCACTTCATCGGGCGACAGGCCGAGTTGTTCGGCCGCGGTCGCCATCGTGTGGATCGGGCGGCCCGACCATTGCAGGACGTCGCCGGCAAGCCCGAACAGCCGTCCGCGCTGCTCGGCTTCCACCATTTCGTCGACGGTGAAGCCGAGTTCGCCCAGGTACTTGATCAGGTCGCCGCGCTCGCGCGCATTAGCGATTCCGGCAGCCTCGAGCGCGTCGAAGTCGGGAGAATCGACCACCCGCCCAAGTGTGCCAGCACGCGGGATTAGGGTGAACCGTCGTGACCGATGACCTACAGCATGGCCCGTTGGAAGACCGCCACCGCGACTTGGGGGCCAGTTTCGCTGAGTTCGGCGGCTGGCTGATGCCCGTGGCGTACGCCGGGACCGTCAGCGAGCACAACGCCACCCGCAACGCCGTCGGCCTGTTCGACGTCAGCCACCTCGGCAAGGCGCTTGTGCGCGGGCCGGGTGCCGCCGAATTCGTCAACTCGACGCTCACCAACGACTTGAGCCGCATCGGGCCTGGCAAGGCCCAATACACGTTGTGCTGCAACGAATCCGGCGGCGTCATCGACGACTTGATCGCCTACTACGTCGCCGACGACGAGATCTTCCTGGTGCCCAACGCGGCCAACACCGCCGCGGTGGTCGAGGCGTTGCGGGCGGCCGCCGGGCCCGGGTTGACCATCACCAACGAGCATCGCTCCTACGCGGTACTGGCGGTGCAGGGCCCGCGATCGGCGGACGTGCTCGGTGGGCTGGGACTGCCGGCCGACATGGACTACATGGGCTACGCCGACGCCTCGTACGTGGGGGTGCCGGTGCGGGTGTGCCGGACCGGATACACCGGAGAGCACGGCTACGAGCTGCTGCCGCCGTGGGATTCCGCGGGTGTGGTGTTCGACGCGCTGGTCGCGGCGGTCGGCGCCGCCGGCGGCGAGCCCGCCGGCCTGGGCGCCCGCGACACGCTGCGCACCGAGATGGGCTATCCGCTGCACGGGCATGAACTGGCGCTGGACATTTCGCCGCTGCAGGCCCGCTGCGGCTGGGCGATCGGCTGGAAGAAGGACGCGTTCTTCGGCCGGGATGCGCTGCTGGCGGAGAAGGCGGCGGGACCGCGACGGCTGCTGCGCGGGCTGCGGATGGTCGGCCGCGGCGTGCTGCGCCCCGGCCTGACGGTGCTCGCCGGCCAGACGCCGGTCGGGGTCACCACGTCGGGGACGTTCTCCCCGACGCTGCAAGCCGGCATCGGGCTGGCGCTGATCGACACGGGCGCCGGAGTCGAGGACGGCCAGCGTGTCACCGTCGACATCCGCGGGCGCGCCGCGGAGTGCGAAGTCGTTCGGCCGCCCTTCGTCGAAGCGAAAACCCGCTAGTGCCGCCGGTTCAGTGAAAAGCCCGTTCCCAGGCGGATATACAATCAGCCCCATGACCAGCGGCTCGCTTGAGTTCACGGTTTCGCGCTCGGCCAACCCCAAGACCGACGCCGAACGTGAATCCATCCTGGCCGAGCCCGGTTTCGGCAAATACTTCACCGACCACATGGTGTCGATCGACTACGACGACGGGCGGGGCTGGCACAACGCGCGCGTCATTCCGTACGGCCCGATAGAGCTCGACCCGTCGGCGATCGTGCTGCACTACGCGCAGGAGATCTTCGAAGGGCTCAAGGCGTACCGCTGGGCGGATGGCTCGATCGTGTCGTTCCGCGCCGAGGCCAACGCCGCGCGGCTGCGGTCGTCGGCGCGGCGGCTCGCGATGCCCGAACTGCCCGACGAACTGTTCATGGGATCACTGTGTCAACTCATCGCCGTCGACAAGCCCTGGGTTCCGGCCGCCGGGGGCGAAGAGGCGTTGTATCTGCGCCCGTTCATCATCGCCACTGAGCCCGGACTGGGCGTACGGCCGTCCAAGCAGTACCGCTACCTGCTGATCGCGTCGCCGGCCGGGGCGTACTTCAAGGGCGGCATCAACCCGGTCACTGTCTGGGTGTCGACGGAGTACGTGCGCGCGAGCCCGGGCGGCACGGGCGCGGCCAAGTTCGGCGGCAACTACGCCGCCTCCCTGCTGGCGCAGGCCGAGTCCGCCGCGCACGGGTGCGACCAGGTGGTGTGGCTGGACGCCGTCGAGCGCCGCTTCGTCGAAGAGATGGGCGGCATGAACATCTTCTTCGTGTTCGGCAGCGGCGGGTCGGCGCGGTTGGTCACCCCCGAGTTGTCCGGCTCGTTGTTGCCGGGGATCACCCGGGATTCGTTGCTGCAGTTGGCGATTGACGCCGGATTCGCCGTCGAGGAACGCAAGATCGACATCGACGAATGGCAGAAGAAGGCCGCCGCCGGCGAGATCACCGAGGTCTTCGCCTGCGGTACCGCCGCCGTCATCACCCCCATCTCGACCGTGAAGTACGGCGATACCGAGTTCACAATCGCCGACGGCCAGCCCGGTGAGGTGACGATGGCGCTGCGCGACACGCTGACCGGGATCCAGCGGGGGACCTTCGCCGACACCCACGGCTGGATGGCCCGGCTGGGCTGAGTTCCGCCCGAATGCCCGTCCAGCCGGGCAGCCGGGCCCGAGCGCCCGGCTGGCCGGGCGCGCGCACCTAGAACCGCACCAATGCCGCGAGCGCCACGGCGCTCACCGTCGTGGTCAGCTCGATGGCGGCACCCAGCACGTCGCCGGTGATGCCGCCGAATCGTCGCACGCAGTGCCGCACCAATACCGCCGCGCAGCACAGCCCCGCCAGCACCGCCACCGGCCCCTGCCACGGCCGCGGTCCGGCCGCCAGCGCAGCGACGAGCAGCGCCGCGACCCAGGCCGCTACCGCGATCACCGGCTGGCTGCCGGCGACCCGCGCGCCCAGGGCGCTGCCCGCCGCCGCCGGCACCGACCGGCGGGTGGCCAGCACCGCGGCGACCCGGCCGGCGACGACCGCCACGGCGACGCCGACGAGCCCCGGCCTGCCCGCCGCCCCGAGCGCCGCGAAGGCCAGCCCCTGCAGCGCGATCACCACGACGACGGCCGCCGCCCCGAACGGTCCGCTCGACCCGTCGCGCATCACCGCCAGGGCGCGCTCGGGCGGCCCGTAACAGCCCAGCCCGTCGGCCGTATCGGCGACACCATCGACGTGCAGGGCGCGGGTCGCCAGCAGCAGCGCCGCGACGGCGAGCAGGCCGGACAGCGGACTGGACGGGCCGAACGCGTGAGCCCCGCCCCACGTCACCGCGGCGGCCAACGCACCCAGGGCGGCGCCCACCACCGGCAGCGCCGTCATCGCGCCGCGGCCCAGCGGCGCGTCCTGACAACGCGGGATGGGCAGGATCGTACCGAACGCGAAAGCCGTTGCCAGCGAACGCATCACGACGGAGGAGCGGACTGGTCGGACACACCGGCCTGGGTGAACGTGGCCATCGACGACAAGGTCGCCACCGCGGCGCGCAGCACCGGCAGCGCCAGCGCGGCGCCGCTTCCCTCGCCGAGCCGCATCCGCAGGTCCAGAATCGGCTCCAGGCCGAGCTCGGTCAGCGCCAGGGCATGACCGGGCTCGGTGGACCGGTGACCGGCCTGCCACCACAGCCGGGCGCCGGGCGCCAGCCGCTCGGCGACCAACGCGGCGGCCGCCACCGCCATCCCGTCGAGCAGCAGCGGGGTGCGCCGCGCGGCGGCCTGCGCGCAGAAGCCCGCCATCGCGGCCAGGTCGGCGCCGCCGGCGCAGCGCAGCAACGCCACCGGGTCCGGCAGCACCAGCCGCGTCCGGAACAGCGCATCGCGCACCGCGGCCGTCTTGCGCGCCCATCCCGCGTCGTCGACCCCGCTGCCGAAGCCCACCACCGCGACCGGCTCGGCGTTCGTCAGCGCCGCCACCAACACCGCGGACGGGGTCGTGTTCCCGATCCCCATGTCCCCGGCGATCAGCAGGTCGGCGCCGGCGTCGACCTCCTCGTCGGCGATGTCCCGGCCCGCGGCGATCGCCGCGACGGCCTCGTCGCCGGTCAGCGCGTCCTCGACGGTGATGTCGCCGCTGCCGCGCCGCACCTTGTGGGCGCCGATCCGGTCCGTCAGCGCATCGCCCGCCACCGCCAGGTCCGCGACACGCACCGTCGCGCCCGCGATATCGGCCAGCGCATTGATCGCCGCGCCGCCGGCATCGAAGTTGGCCACCATCTGAGCGGTCACCTCCGGCGGGTAGGCCGACACCCCGGACCGGGCGACACCGTGGTCGCCGGCGAACACCACCACCCGTGCGCGCTCGAATTGCCTTGGGGGGCATTGCGCTTGACACGACGCGACCCACACCGACAGGTCCTCGAGGCGGCCCAGCGCACCCCTGGGCTTGGTCAGGGTGTCCTGGCGGGCGCGGGCGGCGGCGGCGACGCCCGCATCGGGCGGCGATATCGGCGCGAATTCCATCAGGTCCCCGGCGGCTTGATCGGCACCGCCTGCCCGGCCACCACCAGCACTACCCGGTCGCAGAGCTCGGCGACGCGCTGGTTGAGGCTGCCCAGTTCGTCGGCGAACCGCCGCCCGGACGCGGTGGCCGGGACGACGGCCAACCCGACCTCGGGGCTGACTAGCACCAGCGTGGAGCCGAATGCGCCGACGGCGGCGAGCAAGTCGCGGACCGGCGCCGCCACCGACCCGCCGTCCCACCCGCGGTGCCGGTCCAGCGTGCCGGTCAGCCAGGTGCCCAGGTCGTCGACGAGCGTCGGCGTGTTCGGCGACCCGCGCAGCCGGCTTGCGATGTCTTCGGTTTCGACCGTCGACCAATGCCCGGGTCGGCGGCTGCGGTGCTCGGCGACCCGGTCCGCCCAGGCCGCGTCGCCCGCACCGGTCGGCCCGGGGGCCAGGTAGCAAACCGGGTGGCCGGCGGGCACCGCGTCGGCGATGGCCTCCTCCGCCCACCGGGATTTGCCCGACCTGATCCCGCCGAGCACCAGCGTGCGCACCGCGCTCAGGCGGCTTTCCGGCGACGCCTAAGCAACATTCGCGCCGCGCTGGACTTGGGGCCGCGGCGTCCGCAACCGTCGCATCTGCGATGCCCGGCTTGCGGCGTACAGGCCCAGCTTCCAACGGCTTTCGGTGTTGTCGGGGAACTTGGCGTCCACCAGCTTGCTCACCTTGCGGCCCAGGAGCAGCCCGTCGGCCATCATCACGCCCATCAGCAGCAGCATCGCCGGGGAGACGTAGAGCTGCAGCTGCGGGGTGGTGAACATGGCGAACATCAGGAACAGCGTTGCCGGCATGAACAGGCCGAGCAGGTTGCGCCGGGAGTCCACCACGTCGCGCACGTAGCGCCGGATCGGGCCCTGGTCCCGCGGGAGCAGGTAGGCCTCCTCGCCGGCCATCATGCGCTCCCGGCGGTTCGCCATCTTGGCGCGGTTGGCCGCCCGGTCGGCCTTGCGCTCCTCGCGGCTGAGCTTGGGACCGGCCAGCGATTTGCGGCGCGCCCGCGCCTCCGCCGCGGTCATCGGTGCGGGCGCGACAGGACCCTTCCGCGCGGTGCGCCGCGCCTGGTCGCGTTTGGGCGTGGGCCGGCCCTTGGGGCTGGTCCCACGCGAACCGCGCGGCGTCGTCTCGGCGCCGGCGGCGCCCACCGCGGCGGTGGCCTCGTCGAGGTCTTCGTCCTGGCTTTTCTTACGGCCCATCAACTTCACAGAGGCCAGGTTACTTCGCTGATGGCCCGTCTCGGAATTGCCTTGGAATCCTTGCTATTGGACCTGCGTCAGCGCCTCACTTCGCCATACTCTTACCAGTGATGAACGGCTGCCTGTAATGGATGACGGGTCGATGGCCTCGGATGATGCTGCCTTGGGCCTGGCCCCCGGCCGTCTTCAGTTGCCCGCCATGGTCGTTCTGGTCGCCCCGGATTGCTATGGCGATTCCATGACGGCCGTGGAGGCCGCGGCGGCAATCGCGACCGGGTGGACCCGTTGCCGACCGGGGGATCGGTTCATCGTCGCCCCGCAGTCCGACGGTGGCCCCGGCTTCGTCAAGGTGCTCGCCAGCCGGCTGGGGGGCAAGACGCGACGGCTGCGGGTGTCCGGGCCGCTGTCGACGATGGTCGAGGCCGAATGGTTGTTCGACCCCGCCACGACGACTGCGTACCTGGAATGCGCGCAGGCGTGCGGCCTGGCCCTGCTGGGCGGTCCGCCCACGCCGGAGACCGCGATGGCCGCCCACAGCAGGGGAGTCGGGCAGCTAATCGCCGAGGCGCTGCGCGCGGGGGCGACGCGCATCGTGGTCGGGCTTGGCGGCAGCGCGTGCACCGACGGCGGGCAGGGCATGATCGCCGAACTCGGCGGGCTGGATTCCGCCCGCCGCCAACTGGCCAACGTGGAGCTCGTCGCCGCCTCCGACACGGAGTACCCCCTGCTCGGACCGTGGGGCGCGGCCAGGGTCTTCGGACCGCAAAAGGGCGCCGACACGGTCACCGTCGCGGCCCTGGAAGTCCGCCTGCAGGCGTGGGCGCTCATCCTGGAAGCGGTCGCCGGCCGCGACGTGAGCTCCGAACCGGGCGCGGCCGCGGCCGGCGGCATCGGTGCCGGGCTGCTCGCCCTCGGCGGCCGGTGCGAGTCGGGCGCGGCGATCATCGCCCATCACACCCGACTGGCCGCCGATCTGGACATGGCGGAGCTGATCGTCACCGGGGAGGGCCGCTTCGACGAGCAGTCGCTGCACGGCAAGGTGGTGGGCTTTCTCGCGGACGCCGCCCGGCCGCGGGGACTGCCGGTGATCGTGCTGGCCGGCCAGGTGGGCCTGGACAACGCCACGGTGCGTTCGGCGGGCATCATGTCGGCCCTGTCCATCGCCGACCACGCCGGATCGGTGCGGCTGGCCCAGGCCGACGCGGCCAATCAGCTCATGGGTCTGGCATCGGTGGTCGCGGCGCGGCTCGGGAATAGCGGTCCCGCAAGGTACCGTTGAAGCAGTGGGCTTTGTCCGGGCGTCCCGTACCAGCGGAGCCTCAAGGTCCCATCCGACGATGAGGCATGTAGGAGAAGCAATGACGGTGCAAAACGAGTCGAACGCCAAGACCCACGGCGTGATCCTGACCGAGGCCGCCGCCAGCAAGGCAAAGTCCCTGCTCGACCAGGAGGGGCGGGATGACTTGGCGTTGCGTATCGCGGTCCAGCCGGGCGGGTGCGCCGGCCTGCGCTACAACCTCTTCTTCGACGACCGGACGCTGGACGGCGACCTGACTGCCGAGTTCGGCGGCGTGACGCTGACGGTGGACCGGATGAGCGCGCCCTACGTGGAAGGCGCGTCCATCGATTTCGTCGACACCATCGAGAAGCAGGGCTTCACGATCGACAACCCGAACGCCACCGGTTCGTGCGCCTGCGGCGACTCGTTCAACTGACCGGGTTTCCCTCGCTCAGTACGAGCCCCCGGTGCGGAGCACGTACGAGCACACCATGATCTGGCCCCGCTGAAACAGCAGCTGGGCGATGCCCTGCAAGTCACCGCGCATCGGACCGCCGCCCGCGGGTGACGCCCGCATGGTGAACAGCGCCTGGGCCTGGTACTGCGACAGGTACACGATCTTGTCGATCGAGGTCACCTCGACCTGGGAAAACTGCTTGCGGAACGCATCGCTGCTCAACTTCGCCAACGCCTGGTCGGACCGTTTGTCGCGGACGGCGTCGTACATGCCGCACAGCGCGTTGCGTTCGATCTCCTGGATGTCGCGGTGGTCGAGCGCGTCCAGGTACCCCTGGATCGCCGTCTTGGCGGCGCCCTCGGAGAAGGTGGCGCCGGTGTTGGCGCCGTTGGTGCGGACGCCGTAGACGATCGCCACGGTGAGGGCGGCCACCAGCGCGATGGCCAACAGAAGCCCGATGATCAGCCGCCGCTTGGACCGTCGCTGCGGGTACGGCATCGGCGGGGGTGGCTGCCCGGCATAATTGGCGGGAGCCGCACCGCCGGAGCGGGGGTCGGCGGGGAACTCGAGCGGCTGAGATTCGCCCTGGGGCTCAGGCCCGCCGGGTCCGCCACCGCCGACAGTGTGCTTCGGCGAATGCGGACCTGCCATCGTGGTTCTCCTACGGTGGTAGACGGGACTGCGTGCGGGATACCCAACCGAGCATCGTGGTCCCGGCGACTTGAGCGAGTTCCCTAGGGAGGCTAGCGCACCGCTTCGCGCCGACAGCGGACACAGCGACGGTCCGGAGGCGTGCGTAAGCTAGATAACCTTACTAACGAAGGGCGGAGACATTCGTGACGATCGTGGTGACAGGTTCGATTGCGACCGACAATTTGATGCGGTTCCCCGGCAAGTTTTCCGAGCACCTGCTGGCCGAGCATCTGCAGAAGGTATCCCTCAGTTTTCTGGTCGACGACCTGGTGATTCACCGCGGCGGTGTGGCGGGAAACATCGCCTACGCCATCGGCGTGCTCGGCGGTGACGTGGCGCTGGTGGCCGCGGCCGGCAATGACTTCGACGGCTACCGGCAGTGGCTGCAGTCGCACGGCGTCAACTGCGACAAGGTGCTCATCTCCGAGACGGCCCACACGGCGCGCTTTACCTGCACCACCGACGTCGACATGGCCCAGATCGCGTCGTTCTACCCCGGCGCCATGTCGGAGGCCCGCAACATCAAGCTCGCCGACGTGGTGTCGGCCATAGGTGAGCCGGACCTGGTGATCATCGGGGCCAACGACCCGGACGCGATGGTGGTGCACACCGAGGAATGCCGCAAGCTGGGCCTGCCCTTCGCCGCCGACCCGTCCCAGCAGCTGCCCCGCCTGTCCGGCGCCGAGATCGACAAGCTCGTCGACGGAGCCGCCTACCTGTTCACCAACGACTACGAGTGGGAGCTGCTGCTCAACAAGACCGGCTGGTCGGAAGCCGACGTGCAGGGCAAGGTCGGCCTGCGGGTCACCACGCTGGGCCCCAAGGGCGTGGACATCGTCGAACCCGACGGCACGACGACGCACGTCGGCGTGGTGCCCGAGACCAGCCAGACCGACCCCACCGGCGTCGGCGACGCGTTCCGCGCCGGTTTCCTCACCGGGCGCACCGCCGGTCTGAGCCTGGAGCGCTCCGCGCAGCTGGGCTCGCTGGTCGCCGTGCTGGTCCTGGAATCGACCGGCACGCAGAACTGGGACTGGAACCGCGAGACGGCGGTGAGCCGATTGGCCGGGGCCTACGGCGACGACGCGGCCAACGAGATCGCCGCGGTGCTCGCCTCGTCACCGCGAGCGTAACCACGCTGCGATCTAGGGCGTGGTTTTTCGCGGTGCGGCTACGCTCGCGACGTTGCCTGGCTAGAGCTGCACGGGATAGTGCGGCTCGCTGATCTGCGGCACCACGCTGTGCTCGACGAAGATCGCGTGCCAGAGCATGAAGATCAGCAGCGTCCAGAGCCGGCGGCTGTGATCGCTGACGCCGTTGCGGTGCTCGTCGAGCATCCGCCGGACGGCGGTCAGGTCCACGAGGTGACCGGCTTGCGACGCGGCCACCAACCCGTAGGCCCAGTCCAGCAATTCACCGGCGCGCAGCCAATGCCGGATCGGCACCGGGAACCCGAGCTTGGGCCGGTGCAGCACGTGCGCGGGAACGATCGGCTCCAGGGCCCGCCGCAGCGCGTACTTGGTGGTGGTGCGGGTGATCTTGGCCTCGACGGGCAGTCGCGAGGCGACGGCGAACACCTCCGGGTCCAGGAACGGCACCCGCAGCTCCAGCGAGTTGGCCATCGTCATCTTGTCGGCCTTGACCAGGATGTCGCCGCGCAGCCAGGTGAACAGGTCGACGTGCTGCATGCGGGCCACCGGGTCCCAGCCCATCGACTCGGCGTACAGCGGCGCCGTGACGTCGGTGTGCGTCCAGTCCTCGCGGAAACCGGGCAGCACGTCGCGCAGCTGGGCGTCGGAGAAGCTGCGGGCGTTGCCGTAGTAGCGCTCCTCGAGCGTCAGCGAGCCGCGGTGCAGCAGGCTCTTGCCGCGCATGCCCTCCGGCAGCGGCTTGGACATCTTGCCCATCGACCGCCGCAGCGGCCGCGGCAGGTAATCGAAGGGCTTGAGCGACAACGGTTCCCGATAGATCGTGTAGCCGCCGAACAGCTCGTCGGCCCCCTCCCCGGACAGCACCACCTTGACGTGCTTGCGGGCCTCCCGGGCGACGAAGAACAGCGGCACCAGCGCGGGGTCCGCCACGGGTTCGTCGAGATACCAGACGATTTCGGGCAGGGCGGCCACGAACTCGTCGGGATGGACCACCTTGGCGATGTGGCGGGCGCCGATCGCCTCGGCGGAGGCCACGGCGACGTCGATCTCGGAGAACCCCTCCCGCTCGAAGCCGGTGGTGAAGGTGATCAGCTTGGGGTTGTGCCGGATGGCCAGCGCCGCGATGGCGGTCGAATCGATACCCCCGGACAGAAACGCCCCGACGGTGACGTCGGCGCGCATGTGCTTGGCCACCGAGTCCTCGAGCACCGCGGTGATCTCGTCGTAACGGGCCTGTTCGGTGTCGCGGGTGATCGGTGTGGCGGCGAAGCGTGGCACGAAGTAGCGGGTGACCTCGGGCTGCCGCCCGGCCCGGATTCGCGCGTAGCAGCCCGATTCCAGCCGGCGCACGCCGCGGTGCAGCGTCTCGGGCTCCGGCACGTACTGCAGGACGGTGTAGTGCTGCACGGCCCGCTGATCGATCCGGGTGTCGAACCCGGCCAACTCCGCCAGATCGAGCAGACATTTCTTCTCGCTGGCCACCGCCGTGCCACCGGTGCCGGTCGCCATAAACAGCGGTTTGATACCGAAAGGGTCTCGGGCGCAAAATAATTCGAGGGTGGCGGTGTCCCACAGGGCGAAGGCGAACATGCCGCGCAGCCGGGTGAGCACGTCGACACCCCAGTAGTGATAGCCGGCGACGATGGCCTCGCCGTCGCCGCCGGTGGCGAAGACGGCGCCGTGCCGGGCGGACAGCTCGTCGCGGAGCTCGAGGTAGTTGTAGATCTCGCCGTTGAACACCAGCACGTAGCGGCCGGGTGCCTCCGGCGGGCCCCATCGCAGCGGCTGATGCGAGTGCGCGATGTCGATGATCGAGAGCCGGTTGAAGCCGAACACCGCGCCTCCCGCGGAGCCTGCGGCTCCTAGGTCGGTCCACGTGCCCGGCTCGTCGGGCCCGCGGTGGCGCATCAAATGCGACGCGCGCGCGATCGCATCGTCGGCCCGGGCGGCGTCGGCATTGCCCGGGGCGGCGACAAACGCCAGCAGACCACACACGGCGCCCCAGTATGCCGCACGTCGGGGACGCTCGTGGCGGTCGCACCCGTACGCCGGTGACGGCACGGCGGGCCGGGGTTTCGTCGCTGCGGTCAGCGGCGTGGTCTACGCTGCGTAGTATTCGATATCCGAGCAGGAGGCGCCGACGTGACACCTCGCGAGCAGGCCCGTTCGCAACGTTTGTCGCAGGGCAGGTTTGAGAGCCTTTCCAGCCGCCGTTCCGGGGGCGTCCGGCAGGGTCTGTCCCGTCGTATGCGGCCGCTGGCGCTGGCCGTGACGTTCGCCGTGCTGGCGGTGACCCTGAGCGGATGCAGCTGGGTGGACGTGCTGGGCCTGGGCTGGCCCAAGGGCATCACGACGCAGGCGCACTTCAACCGGCAGCTGTGGCTCGGAGCGACGATCGCCTCGCTGGTGGTCGGGGTCATCGTGTGGGGGCTGATCTTCTGGGCGTCCGCGTTCCACCGGAAGAAGGCGACGGACACGGAGCTGCCGCGCCAGTTCGGCTACAACATGCCCCTGGAACTGGTGTTGACGGTGACGCCGTTCCTGATCATCTCCGTGCTGTTCTACTTCACCGTGGTGGTGCAGGAGAAGATGCTGCACGTCGACAAGGACCCAGAGGTGGTGGTCGACGTCACGGCCTTCCAGTGGAACTGGAAGTTCGGCTATCAGAGCGTCAACTTCAAGGACGGCACGATGACCTACGACGGTGCCGACCAGGCCCGCAAGAACGCGATGGTCTCCAAGCCCGAGGGCAAGGACGCCCACGGCGAGGAGCTCGTCGGGCCGGTCCGCGGGCTGAACACCTCGGACCGCACGTACCTGAACTATGACAAGGTCGAAATTCTGGGAACCAGCGACGAAATCCCGGTGCTGGTGCTGCCCACCGGCAAGCGCATCCAGTTCCGGTTGGCGTCGGCGGACGTGGTCCACACGTTCTGGGTGCCGGAGTTCCTGTTCAAGCGCGACGTCATCCCCAATCCCGAGGCGAACAACTCGGTGAACGTCTTCCAGGTCGACGACATCAGCAAGCCGGGGGCTTTCGTCGGGCACTGCGCCGAGTTCTGTGGCACGTATCACTCGATGATGAACTTCGAGGTGCGGGCGGTGTCGCCCAACGACTTCAAGGCGTACCTGCACCAGCGGATCGATGGAAAGAGCAACGCCCAGGCATTGCAGGCGATCGGTCAGGCGCCGGTCGCGGTGAGCACGCATCCGTTCGACACCCGCCGCGGCCAGTTGTCCGGAAGTCAGTAGGTTAGGACACCAAATGCATATTGAAGCCAGGCTTTTCGAATTCATCGCCGGGTTTTTCATTGTGGTTTCGGTGCTCTATGGGGTGCTGACAGCGCTTTTCGCCACCGGCGGTGAGGAATGGGCGGGCACGACCGCACTGGCGCTGACCGGCGGGCTGGCGTTGATCGTGGCCACCTTCTTCCGGTTCGTGGCGCGCCGCATCGACACCCGGCCCGAGGACTACGAGGGCGCCGAGATCAGCGACGGAGCAGGTGAATTGGGCTTTTTCAGCCCGCACAGCTGGTGGCCGATCCTGGTCGCCCTGTCGGCCTCGGTGAGCGCGGTCGGTATCGCGCTGTGGCTGCCCTGGCTGATCGCCGCGGGGGTGACGTTCGTCCTCGCATCGGTCGGCGGACTGGTCTTCGAGTACTACGTCGGACCTGAGAAGCACTGATCCGCTCCGGCCAAGGTCACAATCAGATCACGTGATCTGCGGCCGCTTCGCCAGGACATCTTCGCCCCTCTGTGTTTCGGTAGTGTTTTGCCCAGGCAAATGACAATTTCTCAAGCGCGCGCGCAACGATCCGGCCGCGGGGCCCCGCGCGCTGGTGAGGCAGTCGGACAGGGTAGGCGAGGATGAGCGGGCCGAAACCCCCGGAATGGGAAGCTGAGGAACCCGATTCCGTGGACGAGGCTCCCCACCAACCGCATCCCGGCGGCGAGCCCGCGGACGCCCAAGAACACGGTTCCGAGGCCGAACTGGAACCCTTCGCCGACCACGCCGAGCCGGGCGCCGACCAGACCGGCCAGACCGACGCCTATTCGCGGGCCTATTCGGCACCTGAGTCGGAGCATTTCGTCAGCGGCCCGTACCTGCCGGCCGATCTCAGGCTCTACGACTACGACACCTTCGACGAGTCGGCCGACACCGAGGACGAAGGCGGCGCCCCGCGCTGGCCGTGGGTGGTCGGGGTCGCCGCCATCCTGGCCGCCATCGCGCTCGTGGTGTCGGTGTCCCTGCTGTTCGCGCGCACCGACACCACCAAGCTGGCCAACCCCAACACCACCACCACCGTCCCGTCGACGCCGCCGATGCAGGACGAGATCACCACGACCAAGCCGGAGCCCCCGCCGCCTCCTCCGCCTCCACCGACGACTGAACCACCACCCCCACCAGCAACGGAGACACAGACTGTGACGGTGACGCCTGCACCGCCGCCGCCGGCGCCGGCGCCCGCTCCGGCGCCACCCCCGGCCACCTCGACGGCCGCAGCGCCACCGCCGACGACGACACCGACCGGGCCGCGGCAGGTCACCTACTCGGTGACCGGCACCAAGGCGCCCGGCGACATCATCTCGGTGACCTACGTCGACGCGTCGGGGCGGCGGCGCACGCAGCACAACGTCTACATCCCGTGGTCGATGACCGTCACGCCGATCTCACAGTCCGACGTGGGATCCGTCGAGGCGTCGAGCCTCTTCCGGGTCAGCCGGCTGAACTGCTCGATCACGACGAGCGACGGAACGGTCCTGTCCTCGAACAACAACGACGCGCCGCAGACGAGCTGCTGATGGTCAGCAGGTATTCGGCGTACCGCCGAGGGGCGGGGGACCGCCCCATTTCGCCCGACGTCGTCGACCGCATACTGATCGGGGCGTGCGCCGCCATCTGGCTGGTATTGCTGGGCGTGAGCGTCGCCGCGGCGGTCGCGCTGGCGGACTTGGGACGGGGCTTTCACAGGGCAGCCAGCAGCGCGCACACCACCTCTTGGGTGCTGTATGCCGTGATCATCGTGTCCGCGCTGATCATCGCCGGGGCGATCCCGATGCTGTTGCGGGCCCGCCGGATGGCCCAGACCGACCCGTCCGCCCGGGGGATGACCGCGCCCAGCCGGCCGCCGGTGCGCCTGATGTCCCCTGCGCCGCGCACCGCGGCCGAACGGGCGCGACAACCGAGGGCGTCGGCTCAGGCGGCCGACTCCGAGTGGTCGGGTGAATCGGTCGATCGGGTCTGGTTGCGCGGCACCGTGCTGTTGGCCGGCGCGATGGGCGCCGCGCTGGTCGCGGTGGCGACGGCAACCTACCTGATGGCCGTGGGCCACGACGGCCCGTCCTGGGTCGCGTACGGGGTCGCAGGGGTCGTCACCGCGGGGATGCCGGCGATCGAGTGGCTGCACGTTCGCCGGCTGCGCAGCATCGTCGCCGCGCAGTAGGCGCTTCCTACGACGCCTTGGCGTACCTGCGCACCAAGTCGTCCTCGCGGAACGTGCCGGTGTGTTGGGTGCCGTTGTCGTCGCGGCCGAAGAACGTCCAGCGCCGGGGAGTTGTCTGCGGCCCGCTGATCATCTTTACGGTGAAGCGCAGCTGGGTGGGGCTCAGCGTGCCGATGATGTCACCGACCCGAATCTTTGAAGGGTGGACCTCTGGCGCGTCGCCCCAGTCCTGTATTGCCATTACGCCCATCCTCACCGTGTCGGCCCTCCGCTCACCCGGACAGCGCCACGGTCAGGCACTCGCCACTCTAGTGCACCGGACGGGGTCGGGCCGGTTTGCCGAGCCGAGCCGCGCCGTCCGGTCACCCTGGCCGCCCCTGGGGGCCACCGGTGGCGTAGCGTCGACGGCGAGCCATTTCGTTGTCACCGGTGGTGCGCCGCGCGCCTTGCGGACGCCATCCACGGGCAATGCGATTCCTCCGTCCGCCCCGCGATCGCCGGGGCGAACGACGCCGACGTGAAGGAAACCGCCCGTGGAAGCTGCGACCGTGCCTGGCCGGGACCGCCAGGTCCTCGGATGACCGCATTGTTCGCGCACCGACGCCGAGCCAATCCCGTCCGGCTGTCGGTGGCTCGTGAACTCGGCCGCGCCATCGACGGCGCGTGGTGGCCGCGCGCGGACCGCATCACCAACGAATTGCCCGATCTGGTCGCCGTCCTGACTCCCTTGCTGGGCGACATCGACGCCATCAACGTCAACTGGCCACCGCTGCAGCGGCCACCCGACCTGAACTGGGCGGGATGGGAACGCAAACGCCAACACGTGATGACGATCATCGGGGTCGACGCGCGCGTCAACCTGCTGATCATCCCGTACGCGACCCACAGCGCGCTCGCCCTGATGGTGATGCGCTGCGCGGCCGACCTACCCGTCGAGGCACGCGACCAGGCGAAGCCGGCCTTCGTGACCGCCGGCTCCATCCTGCGGGCCGCCCAGCAACAGTGCGGAACGGGCCTCACCGAACCAGCGCGAAGCTAGTGGTGCTCGCCGTTCTCGCCGTTTGACCCGACGGTGCTCTCCTGGTGTTCGCGCAGCGCGGTGAGGGCACGTTGCTCGGAGCTGTGTGCCGCCTCGCGCAGGGCCGCGTCCTCCGACGCCGGGTCGGCGAACAAGAAGCTGCCGCTACCCGGCGAACCGGCCGAGCCCAGCTTGTTCATCCGCTTGGGCAGCGCCGCGCCCTGGTACTCGAGCGGTATCGGGTGGCCGTGGTCGTCAACGGGGCCGAGCGGCTGATGCAGCTCGATGTAGGCGCCGTGCGGCAGCCGCTTGATGATGCCGGTCTCGATGCCGTGCGCGAGCACCTCGCGGTCGCTGCGCTGCAGCGCGATGCACCACCGGTAGGTGATGAAGTAGACCAGCGGCGGCAGGATGACCATGCCGATGCGGCCGATCCACGTCGTCGCGTTGAGAGAGATCTGGAACTTCAACGCGATGATGTCGTTCATCGCCGCCAGCGTCAGCAACATGTAGAACGAGATCGCCATCGCGCCAATGGAAGTGCGCACCGGTGCATCGCGCGGCCGTTGCAGCAGGTTGTGGTGCGCGTAGTCGCCGCTGAACCGCTTCTCCAGGAAGGGGTAGATGATCAGCAGGACGAAGATCAACCCCATCAGCAGCGCCACCCAGACGGCGGCGGGGATGGTGTGGTGCCAGAAGTAGAACTCCCACGGCGGCCAGATGCGCGCCAGCCCCTCGGTCCACATCATGTAGAAGTCCGGCTGCGAGCCGGCCGAGACGTGGGATGGCTTGTAGGGGCCCAGGTTCCAGATCGGGTTGATCTGCAGCAGCCCGCCCATCAGGCCGAGCACGCCGACGATCGCGGCGAAGAACGCGCCGGATTTCACCGCGAAGATCGGCATCACCCGCACGCCGACGACGTTGTGCTCGGTACGGCCCGGGCCGGGGAACTGGGTGTGCTTCTGGAACCACACCATCGCCAGGTGCAGCCCGATCAGCGCCAGGATGATCCCCGGCAGCAGCAGGATGTGCAGGGCGTACATGCGCGGGATGATGGCGCCCACCGCCGCGCATTCGTTGCCCACGCCACCGCAGGGGAAGTCACCACCGAACAGCGCCCAGTGCAGCCACGTGCCGATCACCGGCATTCCCAGCGTGATCGAGGACAGGGCGGCGCGCAGACCGATGCCGGACAACAGGTCGTCGGGCAGCGAGTAGCCGAAGTACCCCTCGAACATGGCCAGGATCAGCAGCAGCGAACCGATCACCCAGTTCGTCTCCCGGGGGCGGCGGAACGCGCCGGTGAAGAAGATGCGCGCCAGGTGCACCATGATCGCGGCCGCGAAAATCAGTGCGGCCCAGTGGTGTACCTGCCTGACGAACAGGCCGCCACGCACCTCGAACGAGATGTCGAGAGTCGAGGCGAACGCCTTGGACATGTCGACACCGCGCAGCGGTTGGTAGGCGCCGTTGTAGGTGACCTCGGCCATCGACGGGTCGAAGAACAGCGTGAGATACACACCGGTGAGCAACAGCACGATGAAGCTGTACATCGCGATCTCGCCCAGCAGGAACGACCAGTGCGTCGGGAAGACCTTGTTGAGCTGCCGGCGCACCGCCGCAGACGGGTGATAGCGGGTGTCGATGTCTTCGCCTTGGCGGGCGAGGATTTCGCCGATCTTGGGCGGTTTGGGGGGACTCAGTTTTGGACTCATGATGTTGTGCGCTCCCAAAATGCCGGTCCGACGGGCTCGATGAAGTCACCGTTGGCAACCAGATACCCGTTGGTGTCGATCGTGATGGGCAGTTGCGCCAGCGCGCGGGCCGCCGGGCCGAAGATCGGCTTGGCGAAGTGCAGGGCGTCGAACTGCGACTGGTGACAGGGGCACAAGATTCGGTAGGACTGCTGCTCGAAAAGCGAAGCGGGGCAACCCAGGTGCGAGCAGACCTTGGTGTAGGCGAACAGCTCGCCGTAGTTGAAGCTCTCCTGGCCCTGGCGCTTGACCACCCGAGGCATGTCGGACGGCCGGACCCGGATGAGCATCACGGGGTTGCGGACACCCTGGTTGATCGCGCGGAGCTTTTCCTGTGATTCCGGCGTGGTGCCGTCACCGTCGGATTCGCGCCAGGGGAAGACGGTCTCCATGCCGCCGGCGTCGAGGTCTTCGGGTCGCATCTTGACGAAGGGCGAAGCGCCGGCCGAGCCGGTGGCCCGGGCGAGGAAGATGGTCTCGCCCTCATACCGCGGTGTCCAGCCGGACGTCCACAGCACCGCCTTCTTCCCGTTGGCGGTGGGCACCACGGGTTTCCACGGGTTCTTGATCAGACCACCGGCAAACGCCACCAGGGTCGACAGGCCGAACGCGCCGAGGCCCAGTCCCAGCGACAACCCGATCACCTTGCGGCGCCGCAGCGTCGAGCCGTCCAGGGCGTCGGTCAGGTTGGCCACCACCGTCTTGCGGTCGATCTCCCGGGAGGCGCCGTCATGCCGCTCCTGGATCGAAATCTCTTCGGGGATAAACCTTTTCTGGTAGAGGATCGTGCCGATGGCGATCGACAGGATCGACATCCCGAAGGTCAGCCCGTACAGCGGGGTGGCCAGGTCGTACAGCAGGCTGCCGGGTGCGGCCTTCGGCTTGTACTCCCAAGGCCAGAACAGGAAGACGAGCAGCAGCGCCAGGCCGAAACCGCCGCCGAGCAACAGCCACAGGGCGACGCCACGCTCGGCGCGCTTCTCGGCTCTGGTGCCCTCGACGGGCCAGCGCGGTTCCTTGACGATCGTCTTGACGCCGTCGAGCTTGCCGCCCAGCGCCACCAGCTCCTGCTGCGACATCGCGGCCAGCGCCGCGTCGTCGGGCTCCCGCTCGCCGACACCCTGGGCAGACCCGCCGGTGTCAGAGCCGCGAACGTCCTTTTCGCTCATGATGCTCGTGCCCCAATCCACAGTGCCAAACCGATGGCGGCGACCATCCCGATGATCCACGCAGCCATGCCCTCGGGCGCGGGCCCGAATCCGCCGAGGCCGTAGCCGCCGGGCTGGCGCTCTTCGGTGACCGCCTTGATGTAGCCGATGATGTCCTTCTTGGCTTCGAAGGACAGCTGGCGGTCGGAGAACTTCGGCATGCTCTGCGGGCCGGTCCGCATCGCCGCCAGGATCTGCTGCTCGTTGGGCGCATCCAGGGCCGGCGCGTACTTGCCCGACGACAGCGCCCCACCGCGACCGGTGAAGTTGTGGCACGAGGAGCAGTTCAGCCGGAACAGGTCCCCGCCGCGACCGAGGTCGTCGCCGCGCAGCGACTTCATGGCCAGGCTGCCGTCCGGGTTGCGCACCGTGGTCGGACCGCCGCCGTTGGCCTGCACGTACGCGCCCAGCGCGTCGACCTGCGCCTCGTCGAAGATCGGCTCCTTGCGCGGCGCCTGGGCCTCGCCGGTCATCGCGGGCATCCGGCCGGTGGACACCTGGAAGTAGACGGCCTCCTCGCCGACGCCGATGAGGCTGGGCCCGCGGTCGGGCACACCTTGCAGGTTGGCGCCGTGACACGACACGCACGATGTGTCGAACAGCTGCTTGCCGGTCCGCAGCAGCGCCGAGGACGACTCGTCGGCGACGGCCACCTGCGGGCGTGGCGTCAGCACGGCGGCCAGGCCGCCGGCGACGGTCAGCGCGATCAGCAGCAGCAGGCCGCCCGACAAGCGGCGGCGCAACCGCCGCCGGGAGCGATCGCTGGCGGCTTTACGCGGCTGCCCGGACCGCGCACCGGATCGGGTGGACCCCAGTTTCTTCAACCCAGCACTCCTGTTCATTCCTTCTTGAAGACGCCGGCCTACTAGCGGATGAAATAGATCACGGTGAACAGCGCGATCCACACGATGTCGACGAAATGCCAGTAGTAGGAGACGACGATGCTCGCGGTGGCCTGCGCCGGGGTGAACTTGCTCATCGCGGTGCGGGCCAGCAGGAAGATGAAGGCGATCAAACCGCCCGTGACGTGCAGGCCGTGGAACCCGGTCGCCAGGTAGAACACGCTGCCGTAAGCGCTGCCGGGGATGGTGGTGCCGTGCGTCGCCAGATGGAAGTACTCGTAGCCCTGTCCGCAAACGAAGAACAGGCCCATCAGGAACGTGATCACATACCACCGGCGCAGCCCGAAGACGTCGCCGCGTTCGGCCGCGAACACCCCCATCTGGCAGGTGAACGACGACGCGATCAGCACCAGCGTCACCGGGACGGCCTGATACAGGTTGAGTTCGGTCGGCGGCGGCGGCCACTTCCCGCCGGATTGGGCACGCGCGGTGAAGTACATCGCGAACAGGCCGGCAAAGAACATCAGCTCGCTGGAGAGCCAGACGATGGTGCCGACACTGACCATGTTGGGTCGATTCAACGAATGAACCCGCGACGTGATTGCAGTACCTGAGGTCCCTACAGCGCTGGTCACATCCGCAAGTATGACGCTTTGTAGTTGTTGAACTCCACCCGGGGCGGCATTTGATCTTTTCGCGTCGCGACCGCGTCGGGAGGGGGCGCCTTTCCGAGCCTGTTGGGCGAGGTTCGGTCCTCGTGGGACCATCGGCGCGTGGCTCTGTCATCCGAGGCTTTGTCCCCCGGCGTTTCCGCCGGGGGGCTGTCGTGGCCGCGGGTCCTGGCCCTGTTGACCGAGGGCCGCGACCTGGCGCGCGGCCAGGCTGGCTGGGCCATGGAACAGATCATGACCGGCGACGCCAGCCCGGCCCAGATCGCCGCCTTCGCGGTGGCGATGAAGATGAAGGTTCCCACGTCGGGCGAGGTCAGCGAGCTGGCCGACGTCATGCTCAGCCACGCGCGCCCGATGCCCGCCATCCGGGACGACACCGTGGACATCGTCGGGACCGGCGGCGACGGCGTCGACACCGTCAACCTGTCCACCATGGCGGCGATCGTGGTCGCCGCCGCGGGCGTACCGGTGGTCAAACACGGCAACCGCGCGGCGTCGTCGTTGTCCGGCGGCGCCGACACGCTGGAGGCGCTCGGGCTGCGCATCGAGCAGGAACCCGAGCAGGTCGCGCGGAGCCTGACCGAGGTGGGCATCGGGTTCTGCTTCGCGCCGCTGTTTCACCCGTCGTACCGGCACGCCTCCGCGGCGCGCCGCGAGATCGGCGTCCCGACGGTGTTCAATCTCCTTGGGCCGCTTACCAATCCGGCTAGGCCGCGGGCCGGCTTGATCGGCTGCGCGTTCGCCAACCTGGCCGAGGTGGTGGCGGGGGTGTTCGCCGCGCGCCGGTCCAGCGTGCTGGTGGTGCACGGGGACGACGGGCTCGACGAGTTGACCACGACCACCACCAGCACGATCTGGCGGGTGCAGGCTGGGACGGTGGACAAGCTGACCTTCGATCCGGCCGGATTCGGTTTCCCCCGAGCCGATGTCGGCGATCTGCTGGGCGGTGACGCGCAAACCAACGCGGCGGAGGTGCGTGCGGTGCTTGCCGGCGCCAAGGGCCCCGTGCGGGACGCCGTCGTGCTCAACGCCGCCGGGGCGATCGTCGCCCACGCCGGCCTATCCAGCCGCGCTGAATGGTTGCCGGCGTGGGAGGACGGGCTGCAGCGCGCCAGCGCGGCGATCGATTCCGGTGCGGCCGAACAGTTGCTCGCGCGATGGGTGCGGTTCAGCCAGCAGGTCTGAGTCGCGTTGGGCCGCTTGTTCGTATGCCAGTCGCGCCGAGCGCGCCGAGGCCGCCCACGCCGCCCACGCCCCCGCGGAACGCAGCGGCGAGGCCCAGCCCGCCGCGTCGGGGGAGTCGTCGACACGGACGATGCGCACCCCCGGACCGGACAGCCAGCGCGCGATGAGGGCCGATTCCTCCACCAGCGCACCGCCCAGCGGGGCGGCGGCCGGCAAAATCGCCTGTGCCCCAGCCACAATGGCGTCGACCACCGGCATCGGGGGAACCCCGCGCCTGGCGGCGCCGGCCGCGGCGAGCTGGCCGTGCCGGACGACGGCGAGGTGGTAGCCGCCCTCCCCGTCGGGCGCGGCGGCGATCAGCTCGGGCAGGGCGGTCAGGGCGCGCAACCGCTGGCCGCGCCACAGGATCTCGACGGCCGTGGCCGTGCGGTCGCGCAGGCGCGCGGCGCTCTCGAAATGGTGGCGCTCGGCCAGCGCCGCGATCTGATCCACGGCGGCCGCCAGGGCGGCGTTCTCCAAGCCGTCCACCAGCGCCGCGACGCGCGCCACGGCCGCGGCGTACTGCGTGGCCGTGATGTTGCGGGCCGCGGGGCACGGCGAGACCACCGCCTCGCCGCAGGCCGGCCCGTGCAGCACCGAGCGGCCCAGCCGGGCGGTGCACGTCCGTAGGCCGGTGAAGCGGGCCAGCAGGGCGGCCGTGTCGGCGGCGTCGGCGCGCGACCGAAACGGGCCGACGGCACGGTCATGGCGGGGCGCCCGCACCAACGCGAGCCGCGGGAACGCCTCGTCGGTGAGCGCCACCCACCACCACCGGTGCGGGAACTTCGACCGGCGGTTGTAGGGCGGGGCGTGCGCGGCGAGCAGTCGCAACTCGCGCACGCCGGCCTCCAGCGCGTGGGCGCACTCCACGTGGTCGACCGCGGTGGCCAGGGCGACCATCTCTTTCATCCGGCCGCGCGGGTCGGCGCCGGTGAAGTATTGGCCGACCCGGCGGCGCAGGTCGACGGCGGTGCCGACGTAGAGCACCTCGCCCGAGGGGCCGCGAAACAGGTAGACCCCGGGCCGGCGGGGCAGGCCCTCGGCCAGGACGCGCTTGCGCCGCTGGGCCGGGGTGACGTCCGGCAGATAGCAGCGCAGGTCGGCGTAGGTGTGCACCCCCTGGTTGCCGACCCGCTCGATGAGTGCGTGCAACACGTCGACGGTGGCGCGGGCGTCGTCGAGGGCGCGGTGCGTGGGCTGGGTGGCCACCGCAAACAACCGCGCCAGGGCGGCCAGCCGCACGCTGGGCGCTTCCTCCCGGCTGAGCACCCGGCGGGCCAGCCGCACCGTGCACAGCACCTGTGGCCGGGGCCAGGCGATTTCGCAGCGCTGCGCCGCGGCGCGCAGGAATCCGACGTCGAACCCGGCGTTGTGGGCGACCAGCACTGCCCCGTGGTCCAAGCCAGCGAACTCGAGGAACATCGGCAGCACCGCGTCGATGGTCGGCGCGTCGGACACCATCGCCGTGGTGATGCCGGTCAGCTGCACGATCTGTGGCGGGATGCTGCGCTGCGGGTCGACGAGCGTGGCGAACTCGCCGAGCACGACGCCGCCGCGGACCTTGACCGCCCCAATCTCGGTGATGGCGTCGGGCGGGTTTCCCCCCGTACTTTTCGTCCGCCCACCGGTAGTTTCCAGGTCCACGACCACGAAGGTCGTTTCGCGCAGCGAGACGTCGGCGGCGGCCAAGGACGGCCCCAATTCGGCGAAACTGAGCTGAGTCGCACCACCGGCACCCATGGGCGCGAGGTTAAGCGTGACCACCGACACCCGCGCGGCTTCCCACGCCGGACCGGGCGAGCCTGTCGCCAGCCGAAATGCGGCGCCGGCCGGTTGTCGGTGGCTGCGGTTACCGTTCGGAGAGTCCGACCTGACGTTCGCCAGAGCCTGACCGAGAGGACCGATCCTGATGGCACCAAACAGTGGGCCCGACAGCTACGGCGCGACGGTGCCGGAAGCGGGGGCGCCGGTGGTGATCGACTGCGACGACTGCGCGGTCCGCGGCGCCGGGTGCCGCGATTGCGTAGTGAGCGTGTTACTCGGGGTCCCCGAGACTTTGTTGGAGGACGAATGCGCCGCATTGGCCGTGCTTGCCGATGTGGGCCTGGCACCACGATTGCGGTTGGTGCCTATCCGCCGCGAACGCGATTCTGGCGTGGCTTAAGATGCTTTGCGTGCCAAAGGTTTACGAGACGGTCGGTATTACTCACATGATAATGACAGAAATCTTTCCAATTTCTTAACCGCCCGCTTTGGACAAACGCCGATATCGTTTCGTAACCTGTTTGAGACCTAAACCAGCTCGACGGCGCATGATCGTCGATGGCCGTTTAAGGAAGCAAAATCTTGAGGCTTGACTCTAGATACCCGTTTGCGCGTGTGTGCACACGATTTGCCATCGGGACGCTAGCGGGCCTCACGGTGTTATCCGGTGTCCTTGCCGCGAACGTTTCGGCCGACCCTGCCGATGACGCGCTGGCGAAGCTCAACGAGTTGTCCCGCCAGGCCGAGCAGACCACCGAGGCGATGCACAGCGCGCAGCTCAACCTCAACGACAAATTGGCGGCCCAGCGGGCGGCGGACAAGAAGCACAGCGACGCCCAGGCCGCCGTCGATGCGGCCAGGGCCCGATTGGCGTCGTTCCAGAGCGCCGTCAACAAACTCGCGGCCGCCACCTACATGGGCGGCCGCGTCGACGGCATGACGGCCATGTTGACGGCGGGGTCGCCGCAGGGACTGATCGACAAGTTGGCCATGCAGCGGCAAATGGCGACGCAGATGTCCGACCAGATGAAGAACTTCCGGATCGCCGGCGAGCAGGCCGCCAAGGCCGAGCGGGAGTCCGCCAAGGCCGCCGCCGACGCCAAGAGCGCGGCCGAGCAGGCCGCCGCGGTGCGCGCCAGCCTGCAATCCAAGCAAAGTCAGCTGCAGGTGCAGATAGCCGTCGTCAAGTCGCAGTACGTTTCCCTGACGCCCGAGCAGCGCACCGCGCTGGCCGATCCCGGCCCCGTGCCGGCCGCTGCGCCGGCGCCCGGCGCGCCCGCGCCGGAGGCCGCGCCGCCGCTCGCGGGACAGGCGCCCGGTGCGGTTCCGCCTCCCGGCGGAATGCCCGGGCCCTTCGGTGGCGGGTTCGGCGGCGGTGACCGCGCAACCGTCGTGCAGGCGGCGTTGACCCAGGTCGGTTCGCCGTATGTCTGGGGTGGCGCCGCGCCCGGCGGGTTCGACTGCTCCGGCCTGGTGATGTGGGCCTTCCAGCAGGCCGGTATCTCGCTGCCACACTCCAGCCAGGCGCAGGCCCAAGGCGGCCAACCGGTGGCGGTGTCGGACCTGCAGCCCGGCGACGTGATCACCTTTTATTCCGACGCGTCACATAGCGGCATCTACGTAGGTGACGGCATGGTGATCCATTCCTCCACCTACGGCCAGCCGGTGCGCGTGGTGCCGATGAATGCCGCAGGCCCGATCCACGACGCCCGCCGCTACTAGAGGCCCCGGCCCGCGGCGCCGGCGGCTCATCATGCTGCTGGCCTGGGTGTTCGTCGCCGAACTCGTCGTCGCGGCGGCCGTGCCGCTGCAAGCCGGACGCGGTAGCGGGATCCGGCCCGCCCAGCTGGTCACCCCCGCGCGCAGCCAAGTCAGCGCCGCGACGAAGTCACTGGTCGTCGGTGGCCGCACCGTGCGGCTGACCGGACTCGGCGGTCCGGCCGGCGACCGCTTGCTGTTACGGGTGGCGTCCGGCATCGGCGCCGCGATCAACGCGGTCGAGGCGTTCTGGGGCGTGCACTGGTCGCGCGACATCTTGGTGGTCGCGGCCCACACCGACGAGGAGTTCCGCGCGGCCGCCGGCGGGGGACCGGCGGCGCAGTGGGCCGACATCGCGGCCGTCACGGTGGTCGACCGTGTCGATCCGGCGCACCGGACGGCCGTCGGTGAGCGGATCGTCTTCGCGCCCGGCGCGGCCAACATGACCGAGGGGGCGCTACGAATCGTGTTGGCGCACGAGCTTTTTCACTACGCCGCACGCGCGGACACCGCCCCGGACGCGCCCAGGTGGCTGACCGAGGGCGTGGCCGACTTCGTCGCCCGGCCACGCACTCCGGTGCCCGCCGACGCGCTGCCGGTACCGCTGACGCTGCCCTCGGACGCCGACCTGGACGTGTCCGGGACGCAGCGCTCGCTGGCCTACGACCGCGCGTGGTGGTTCGCGCGGTTCGTCGCGGACACCTACGGGACGGCCAAGCTGCATGACCTGTATCTGGCCGTCTGCGGGGTCGGGCACACCGACGTGGCCGCCGCCGTCCCCGACGTCCTGGCCACAGACACGCCGGGCCTGCTCGTGCATTGGCACGACTGGCTGACCCACTCGGGCTGACCGATGCCCCGCACGGACCGTGTCCGCAGCCAGGCTAGCCTGGCGCAGTGAGTCGGGTCCTGCTGGTAACCAACGACTTTCCGCCCCGACGGGGCGGCATCCAATCGTACCTAAGTGACTTCGTCGGTCGGCTCGTTGATGCCGGGGCGCATTCGGTGACGGTGTACGCGCCGCAATGGAAGGGCGCCGCCGCCTTCGACGACGCGGCGCAGGCGGCCGGCTATCGCGTGGTCCGGCACCCAGGCACCCTGATGCTGCCCGGGCCGGCGGTGGACGCCCGGATGCGCCGGCTGATCGCCGACAACGACATCGACACCGTCTGGTTCGGCGCGGCGGCGCCGCTGGCGCTGCTGGCGCAGCGCGCCCGCCAGGCCGGGGCGGCCCGGGTGGTGGCCAGCACGCACGGCCACGAAGTGGGCTGGTCGATGCTTCCGGTCGCGCGGTCGGTGCTGCGCCGCATCGGTGACACCACCGACGTCGTGACGTTCGTCAGCCGCTACACCCGCGATCGGTTCGCGTCGGCCTTCGGGCCCAACGCCTCGCTGGAATACCTGCCGCCCGGGGTCAACACCGACCGATTCCACCCCGACCCGGCGGCCGGCGCCGCCCTGCGTGAGCGCTATCGGCTGGGTGAGCGGCCCACGGTCGTGTGCGTGTCCCGACTGGTCCCGCGCAAGGGCCAGGACACGCTGATCAAGGCGCTGCCGTCGATCCGGCAACGCGTCGACGGCGCCGCCCTGGTCATCGTCGGCGGCGGCCCCTACCTGGAATCGCTGCGCAGGCTGGCCCGCCAATGCGGGGTGGCCGAGCATGTGACGTTCACCGGGGGGGTGCCGTCCGCCGAACTGCCCGCACACCATGCGCTGGCCGACGTCTTCGCGATGCCGTGTCGCACCCGTGGCGGCGGTCTGGACGTCGAGGGCCTGGGCATCGTCTTCCTGGAGGCATCCGCGACCGGCAAGCCGGTGATCGCCGGCGACTCCGGCGGCGCCCCAGAAGCCGTGCAGCACAACAAGACTGGGCTCGTGGTCGATGGACGCTCGCTGACCGCGGTCGTTGGGGCCGTCGCGGAGCTGCTCAACGACCGGGAGCGGGCCGCCGCCATGGGCGCGGCCGGACGCGAGTGGGTGACGGCCCAGTGGCGGTGGGACACACTCGCGGCTCGGCTGGCCGATCTTCTGCGCGGTGACGATGCGGGCGGCTGAGGCGCGGGGCCGCTACTCCTGTTCGTAGATCCAGTCGATGTCGGAGGCGAACTTCTCGGCCACCACGTTGCGCTTGACCTTCATCGTCGGTGTCAGCTCACCGGTGTCTTCGGTGAAGTCGACCGGCAGGATGCGGAACTTGCGGATGGACTCGGCGTGCGACACCGCCTGGTTGGCCTGCTTGACGGCCGCGTCCACCTCGGCGACCAGGTCCGGGTCGTTGGCCAGATCGGCCACCGAAGCGCCGGCCGCCTTGTGGTTGCGTTCCTTCCAGGCGACAAACGCCTCGGGGTCGATGGTGATCAGCGCGCCGATGAACGGCTTGGCGTCGCCGACCACCATGGCCTGGCTGATCAGCGCGTGCGCCCGCAGCTGGTCTTCGAGCACGGCTGGGGCGACGTTCTTGCCGCCGGCGGTGACGATGATCTCCTTCTTGCGGCCGGTGATCTTCAAAAAGCCGTCCTCGTCGAGCGTGCCGAGATCGCCCGTCTTGAACCAGCCGTCGGTGAAAGCATCGTTGGTGGCCTGCTCGTTGCGCCAGTAGCCGTTGAACACCACGCCGCCGCGCACCAGCAGCTCGCCGTCCTCGGCGACGCGGATGCTGTTGCCCGGCAACAACGTTCCGACCGTCCCGATCCGCACGTTGCCGACCTGATTGACCGTGATGGCCGAGCTGGTCTCCGTCAGGCCGTAACCCTCGTGGATGGTCAGGCCCACACCCCGGTAGAAGTGGCCCAGCCGCGCGCCCAGCGGGGCGCCACCCGAGACGGACGCGTGGCATTCACCGCCGAGGGCGGCGCGCAACTTGTGATAGACCAGCCGGTCGAACAACGCATGCTTGGCGCGCAGCACCAGCCCGGGTCGCCCGCCGTCCTGCGCCTGGCTCCAGTCGACCGCGGTTTGCACGGCGGCGGCGAAGATCCGCCCCTTGCCGTCGTTGACCGCGTTCTGCTCGGCGGTGTTGTAGACCTTCTCGAACACCCGCGGCACCGACACCACCACCGTCGGCTTGAACACGGCGAACATCGGCAGCAGGTTCCTGATGTCGCTGGTGAACCCGACGGTCACTTTGTTGGCGAACGCCGAGAGCGTCAGCGAGCGTGCCAGCACGTGGGCCAGCGGCAGGAAAACCAGCAGCCGCTGCCCCTCGTCCAGCAGGGTGGGCAGGCACTCCTTGGCGCCCCGGGACTCGTAGAGCAGGTTGGAGTGGGTGAGTTGGCAGCCCTTGGGCCGCCCGGTGGTGCCCGAGGTGTAGATCAGCGTCGCCGGGTCGTCGGCGCGCAGCGCCTCCTGGCGGGCGGTGATCTCGGCGGGCTCGACCGACGCGCCGGCCTCGGCGAGCTGATCGAGCGCCTTCGGGCCCGAGCCGTCGATGTGCAGCACGCGGCGCAGCGCGGGCAGCTCGGCGGTGAGTTCGGTGATTATCGCGGCGTGCGCGTCGGTCTCGGCGAACGCCAACACCGCCTCGGAGTCCTGCAGCACCCAGCGCACCTGCTCGGCCGACGACGTCTCGTATATCGGCACGGTGACCGCCCCGACGGACAGGATCGCGAGGTCGATGATCGCCCACTCGTAGCGGGTCGCCGAGAAGATGGACACCCGGTCACCGGCCTGCACCCCGAGCCCGATCAGGCCCAGCGCCGCGGAGCGAACCTGGTCGGCTACCTCCGCGCAGGTGACGTCGGTCCAGACGCCGTCAACCTGACGCCGGAAGATGACGAAGCCCGGGTCTGACTGCTCGTGCTGGAAGACCATGGCCGCGATGTTGTCGTGCTCGCCGACGGAGAAGCGGGCGGGGACACTGTACTCACGCACTCTTACTGACCTCGTTTTGGCTTGGGCTCCCGTTGCGGGAGCCGGCTTATTGTCGTCCAGCCTAATCCGCGCATTCGTGCAGGAACGGTGGCACTGTGTCCGGCCTGGGCGCGGCGACCCGGATCGGTGTGTGAAGCTGAGATGGTGAACAGTATCCAGATCGCGGACGAGACGTTTGTTGCCGCCGACGGAGCGCGGGTCGGTGCCGCGGTCGCCGACCGGTCGTGCTGGCGTCGCTGGTGGCCGGACCTGCGGTTGGAGGTCGTCGAGGATCGGGCCGACAAGGGCATCCGGTGGACGGTCACCGGCGCGTTGACCGGCACCATGGAGATCTGGCTGGAACCGTCTTTGGACGGGGTCGTGCTGCACTACTTCCTGCACGCCGAGCCGAGCGGCGTGGCGGCCTGGCAGTTGGCCAAGCTCAATCTGGCGAAGATGACACACCGCCGTCGGGTGGCGGGCAAGAAAATGGCCTTCGAGGTCAAGACGACACTGGAACGTTCACGCCCGGTCGGAGTTTCTCCGGTAGTTTAGCCGGGTCAGGTTTGCGGGGAGAGTACGTTCGGGACCGAAGGCCCGGGGGTCGGACCCGCACGGTAGTTTCCCCGCCGGCGGCGTCGACCGCTTGCGGGAGAGAGGGCAGTACCAGGTGGCGGAGAAGACGTCGCAAACCATCTACATCGAGGCCGACCCGGGCACGGTGATGGACGTCATCGCGGACATCGATTCCTACCCGCAGTGGATCTCGGAATACCGGGAAGCCGAGGTCCAGGAGACGGACGCCGACGGCTACCCGAAAGTCGCGCGGGTGGTGCTCGACGCCGCCGTGCTCAAGGACACGCTGGTCATGTCCTACCAGTGGCCCAAGGACCGGCAATCGGTCAGCTGGTCGCTTGTCTCCAGCTCGCTGCTGCGTTCCCTGGAAGGCACATATCGGTTGGTGCCCAAGGGATCTGGCACCGAGGTGACCTACGAGCTCTCGGTCGACCTGGCCATCCCCATGATCGGTTTGCTCAAGCGCAAGGCCGAGCGCCGGTTGACCGACACCGCGTTGAAGGATCTGAAGAAACGAGTCGAGGGCTGAGTGGGTCGCGCGAAGTGCGGGCGTCCACCCCGGCCCGGATCAGTCTCTTCGTCGGCAAGGGCGGGGTAGGAAAATCCACGCTGGCCTGCGCCACGGCGGTCGGCGCCGCGAGCGCGGGACAGCGGGTGCTGGTGGTGTCCACCGACCAGGCGCACTCGCTCGGCGACGTGTTCGGGGTTCCCGTCCCGCCGAGTCGGGCCGAGCTGGTTCGGGTGCTGGCGGACGACGAGCAGGCCGGCGGCGGTTTTCTCGACGCGCTGGCGTTGGACACGTTGTCCCTGCTCGAGGCCCGCTGGCGCGACGTGGTCGACACGCTGGATCGGCGGTTTGGAGATTCGGAGCTCAGTACCATTGCGCCGGAGGAGCTTTCGGCACTGCCGGGTGTTCAGGAAGTCCTCGGGCTGCACGCCGTCGGTGAGCTGGCCGCCTCCGGAAGTTGGGATCGCATCGTCGTCGACTGCGCCTCGACGGCCGACGCGCTGCGGATGTTGACCCTGCCGGCCACCTTCGGGCTCTACGTCGAGCGCGCATGGCCGCGTCATCGCCGGCTGTCCGTCGGCGCCGACGACACCCGGTCGGCGGCGGTGGTGGAACTCCTGGAGCGCATCAGCGCCAGCGTGGAGGGGCTCAGCGCGCTGCTGACCGACGGCGATTTGGTCAGCGCGCATTTGGTGTTGACTCCCGAGCGGGTGGTCGCGGCCGAAGCCGCCCGGACGCTGGGTTCGCTGGCCCTGATGGGTGTGCGCGTCGAGGAACTGATCGTCAATCAGGTTCTGGCCGAAGACGAGTCTTACGAATACCGCAACCTGCCGGAGCACCCCGCGTTTTACTGGTACGCCGAACGCATTTCCGAACAACGTGGTGTTCTCGAGGAACTCGACGCCACCATTGGTGAGGTTGCCCTGGTGATGACTCCGCACCTGTCCGGGGAGCCGATCGGCGCCAAGGCGCTGGGCGCATTGCTCGACAGTGCCCGCCGACGTGGCGGGGCCGCCCCGCCGGGACCGTTGCGGCCGACGGTGGACCTGGAATCCGGAACAGGACTTGGTTCCATTTACCGAATGCGGCTAGCGTTACCGCAACTCGATCCCTCGGGGCTGAACCTGGGGCGCGTCGACGACGACCTGATCATCAGCGCGGGCGGATTGCGGCGCAGGGTTCGGTTGGCCTCCGTACTCCGGCGGTGCACCGTGCTGGACGCGCACCTGCGGGGTAGCGAGTTGACAGTCCGATTTCGACCAGACCCGGAGGTGTGGCCTAAGTGAGTGGGGCTCATCCCGAGATCGGTCCGGAGCTGCGCAGGCTTGCCCAGGCCATCCTGGACGGAATCGACCCGGCGATGCGGACGGCGGCCGCGCTGACGGCCGGCCGGGGCGTCGGAACCGGCAAGTGTCAGCAGGTGTGGTGTCCGGTGTGCGCGCTCGCCGCGTTGGCGACCGGCGATCAGCACCCGCTGATCACCGTGATCGCCGACCACAGCATCGCCCTGCTCGAGGTGATCCGCGCCATGCTCGACGACATCAACGGCGCGGCGAAACCGCCACCCGACGGTCCGCCCGGCGATGGTGCCACCGAGACGGAGGCTTCAGACGCCGCGACCAGGACGCGGTATCAGCACATCCCGGTCACCGTCGAGGAGTGACCGGGCTGCGCCCGAAGGTGGTCCCTTCCCCATGCGATGGGTACAGTTGGCGCAGAACACCGGCGGGCGGGCGAGAGGGAGGGCCATGTGGTACTGGCTATTCAAGTACGTACTCCTCGGCCCGTTGCTGTACTTGCTCGGTCGGCCAAAAGTCGAAGGCCTGGAACACATTCCGAGTTCCGGCCCGGCGATCTTGGCCAGTAACCACCTGGCGGTGATGGACAGCTTCTATCTGCCGTTGGTGGTGCGTCGCCGGATCACCTTCCTGGCGAAAGCCGAGTACTTCACCGGAACCGGCTTGAAGGGCTGGTTTCAGCGCTGGTTTTTCACCGCGGTGGGCCAGGTGCCGATCGACCGGACCGATGCCGACAGCGCGCAGGCCGCGCTGAACACAGCCGAAAGGCTGCTATCGGCGGGCAAGTTGCTGGGCATGTACCCCGAAGGCACCCGTTCGCCGGACGGCCGGCTGTACAAGGGCAAGACCGGCCTGGCGCGCCTGGCGCTGCACACCGGGGTGCCGGTGATCCCGGTGGCCATGATCGGCACCAACGTCGTCAACCCGCCCGGCACGAACATGCTGCGCTTCGGGCGGGTCACCGTGCGCTTCGGCGAGCCGATGGACTTTTCCCGCTTCGAAGGGCTGGCCGGCAACCGCTTCATCGAGCGGGCCGTCACCGACGAGGTGATCTACGAGCTGATGGGGCTCTCCGGCCAGGAGTACGTGGACATCTACGCCGCCAGCATCAAGGAAAACCACAACGGCTCGGCCGGTCAGGAATCCAACGGCCAGGCCGCACGGATCCCCGAGACCGCCGTCGGTTGAGCGACTAGCCGACCGTTGTCACCGGCGTCAATTGCCGCGGCGCGGAATCCGTCGCGGGCTTGCGGGCGGTGACCGTCAGCCCGGATGCGACGAGGACCGCCAGCGCCCACCACACGTAGGACATCCCGGCGAGCTGGCGCCACCAGACCGCCGTCGCCTCGTGATGCTTGGGCAGCAGGTCGATCGTCGACCATCGCATCAGCGCCACCCCCGCAACGCCGACCACGGCCAGCGCCGCGTTGCGGCGCCGCCAGGCCAGCACGGCGAGCACCACGACCGTCGGCAACCCCCACACCCAGTGGTGCGACCACGAGACCGGCGACACCACCAACCCGAACAGTGCCACGCACACCACCGCCAGCGCGGGCTCGTCGGCCCGCAGCACCCTGCGCATCGCCCATACGGTGAGCGCGAGCACGACCAGCGAGGCCGCCACCCACAACAGGAAGCGCTGCTGCTCGCCCAGCCCGAGCCGGGCCAGCGCCCCGGCGATGTTTTGATCGGTGTTCAACGCCGCCTCGCCGATGCGATCGGTGTGCTGCAGCGTGTGCGTCCAGTACTCCCACGAATCGCTCCATGCCAGAACGAAACCGAGCGCCGTGGCCACCACGAACGACGCCAGCGCGGTCAGTGCCGCGCGGTTGTCACGACGCAGCAGGAAGTAAAGCAGGAACACCGCCGGCGTCAGTTTGAGCGCTATGCCCAGGCCCAGCAGCAGGCCCCGCGGCCACGGTGTGCGGCGCGGCAGGCAGTCGGCGATCACCAGGGTCATCAGCACGACGTTGATCTGGCCGAAGGCGAAGTTCGAGGTGATCGGTTCCAGCCACACCGTCGCCGCCACGGTGATGATGATGGCCAGCCAGCAGCGGCGCAGCCACGCCGGGCCGGGCAGCGCCGTCGAGGCGGCCCAGACGTCGAGGCGGGTCAGCGCGATCACCGTCGACACAATCAGCAGCACCAGGGTCAACACCGTGATCGCGACGCTGGCGGCCGGCATGTGCAGCCAGGCGAACGGGCAGAACACGATCGCGGCCAGCGGGGGATAGGTGAATGGCAGATTGAGCCCGATCGGTGTGTGGAACAACACGTTCCCGTGGTACAGCGAATGCCCCTGCATCCAGGCTTGCGCACCCATCTGATACACGTCGATGTCGATGCGATAGGGCGTGTGCCCGAACAGTTGCCAGGAAACGTAGCCCAGGCCCGCCGCCGCCAGCAGCCACAGCCCGCACCACAACAGGGCCTGCCCGGGCCCACGTTTGCTTGAGAAGCCCACGCCGGGCGCCCGCCATCTACTCATGTCGCACAACAGCGTAATCGGTGTTCGGACGTGGCAGGTGGCCCAGCGCGGCTCCCGCCGGGTCGACGCCCGCAGGCGTAGCTTTTCTAGGGTGCTCCACTGGTTCGTGCCGCGGGTGACGCACTGGTTCGCGCACGACATCCTCGACCGTGGCCGGTTGCCCCTGCTGTGCTGCCTGGTGGCGTTCATCCTGACGTTCTTCGTCACGCGAACGTTCGTGCGCTTCATCCGCCACCGATCCGAGGCCGGCAGCCCGGCCAGATGGTGGCACCCCCGCAACGTCCATGTCGGCGGGGTCCATATCCACCACGTGACGTTCGGCGTGGTGTTGGTGTTGCTCTCCGGGCTGACGTTGGTCACCCTGTCGGTCAATGGCCATGAGCCCGAATTCACCTTTAGCGCAATCCTTTTCGGGGTCGGCGCCGCCCTGGTGCTCGACGAGTATGCATTGATCCTGCACCTGTCCGACGTCTACTGGGAAGAGGACGGGCGCACGTCGGTGGACGCCGTGTTCGCCGCGGTGGGAGTGGCCGGGTTGTTGATCATGGGCCTGCATCCGCTGATGTTCTTCCTGCCGATCTGGGAAGGCGCCGATTCGTGGCCGCTGCGGGCCGCGGTTGCCGGCGCTTTGGTGCTGACGCTGCCGCTGGCCGTGGTGGTGGTGCTCAAGGGCAAGGTGTGGACCGGTTTGCTCGGCATGTTCATCGTCGTCCTGCTGGTGATCGGTGCGATCCGGCTGTCCCGCCCGCACGCGCCGTGGGCCCGCTGGCGATACACCACCCAACCGGAGAAGATGCGGCGCGCGCTGCAACGGGAACGGACGCTGCGCCGCCCGGTCGTGCGGGCCAAGCTCTACCTGCAGTGTGCGATCGCCGGCACGCCCCGGTTGCCCGATGAACGCACCGTCGACGCCCAACTCGACCACGAGGTGCACCCCGCGCCGCCGCCCACGGGGCCGATCCTGATCAGCCGATAAGCTGCGGCGGTGCGGTACTTCTACGACACTGAATTCATCGAGGACGGCCGCACCATCGAGTTGATATCGATCGGCGTGGTGGCCGAGGATGGCCGGGAGTATTACGCCGTGTCCACGGAATTCGATCCGGAGCGCGCCGGTGGCTGGGTGCGCGCCAACGTGCTGCCCAAGTTGCCTCCCCCGGCGTCGCAGCTGTGGCGCTCACGCAGCCAGATCCGCACGGACCTGGAGGAGTTCTTCGGCGTCGACGGCGACGAGCCGATCGAATTGTGGGCGTGGGTCGGTGCCTACGACCACGTGGTCTTGTGCCAGCTGTGGGGCACGATGCCCGAGTTGCCGCGGGCGTTGCCCCGCTTCACCCGGGACCTGCGGCAATTGTGGGAGGACCGGGGGTGCCCGCCGATGCCGCCGCGCTCGCGCGACGCCCACGACGCGCTGGTCGACGCCCGCGACCAGCTGCGGAGATTCCGGCTGATCACCGCGGCGCACGCGGATGCCCCCCGGGGGCGATCCGAAGGGGAAGCCCCGGACTGAGCCCGCCCGGACGGCGTTCGCCCTGATCAGTCACCGTCGCGGCCCGGTTACCATGGACCGATGAACTGGACCGTCGACATCCCGATCGACCAGCTGCCGCCGCTGCCCCCGCTGCCGAACGATCTGCGGGTACGGCTGGACGCCGCGCTGGCCAAGCCGGCCGCTCAGCAACCCAGCTGGCCGGCCGACGAGGCGGCGGCGATGCGCACGGTCCTCGAGAGCGTGCCGCCGGTGACGGTGCCCTCGGAGATCCTCCGGCTGCAGGAGCAGCTGGCCCAGGTCGCCAAGGGCGAGGCGTTCCTGCTGCAGGGCGGCGACTGCGCCGAGACGTTCACCGACAACACCGAGCCCCACATCCGGGGCAATATCCGCGCCCTGCTGCAGATGGCCGTGGTGCTGACCTACGGCGCCAGCATGCCGGTGGTCAAGGTGGCCCGCATCGCCGGCCAGTACGCCAAGCCGCGGTCGGCCGACATCGACGCGCTGGGGTTGCGGTCCTACCGCGGCGACATGATCAACGGCTTCGCCCCGGATGCCGCCGCGCGTGAGCACGACCCGTCGCGGCTGGTGCGCGCCTACGCCAACGCCAGTGCGGCGATGAACCTGGTGCGGGCGCTGACGTCCTCGGGGCTGGCGTCACTGCACCTGGTCCACGACTGGAACCGGGAATTCGTCCGGACGTCGCCGGCCGGAGCGCGGTACGAGGCGTTGGCCACCGAAATCGACCGGGCTCTGCGGTTCATGAGCGCCTGCGGCGTGGCCGACCGCAACCTGCAAACCGCCGAGATCTACGCCAGCCACGAGGCTTTGGTGCTCGACTACGAGCGGGCCATGCTGCGCCTGTCCGACGTCGAAGGCGGGGAGCCGCAGCTCTACGACCTGTCGGCGCACACCGTCTGGATCGGCGAGCGCACCCGCCAGCTCGACGGCGCGCACATCGCGTTCGCGGAGGTGATCGCCAACCCGATCGGCGTGAAGTTGGGGCCCACGATGACCCCGGAACTGGCCGTCGAATACGTGGAACGGCTCGACCCGCACAACAGGCCCGGCCGGTTGACACTGGTGAGCCGGATGGGCAACAACAAAGTGCGCGATCTGCTGCCGCCCATCGTGGAGAAGGTCCAGGCCACCGGCCACCAGGTGATTTGGCAGTGCGACCCCATGCACGGCAACACCCACGAGTCGTCCAACGGGTACAAGACCCGGCATTTCGACCGCGTCGTCGACGAGGTACAGGGCTTCTTCGAGGTGCACCGCGCGCTGGGCACCCACCCGGGTGGCATCCACGTCGAGATCACCGGCGAGGACGTCACGGAATGTCTCGGTGGGGCGCAAGACATTTCGGACCTGGACCTGGCGGGGCGGTACGAGACGGCGTGCGACCCGCGGCTGAACACCCAGCAGTCGCTGGAGCTGGCGTTCCTGGTCGCCGAGATGCTGCGCGACTAGGCAGGCTGGGCCGAGCGCCCGTGTTTGTACCGCGACACGCCGGTACGGCTGTGCATTTGCGGACGCTCGCGGCAGAACAGTCAGAGCAGCCCGTTCAGGTTAGCCCCGATCGTCCACGCCGCCGTGGCGACCATCCCGGTGAGCGCCAGCACCAGCGCCACCCAGATCAGCACCATGCGCCGGCCGCGCTGGCGGGCGAACGCGAATTCGCTGATCGGAATGCCCGCGAATTCCCCTGTCACGGGCTGGTATTCGTAGTCGTCGGGTTCGTCGTCGGACTGCGGCGGGCGCCGCGGCTCCTGCCAGTCCTCGGGACCGCGGGTCAACTGGCGGGTGGGGTGGCGCTGGTTCATGCGGCTGTGCTGTAGGGCCGCCGACCGGTGCTGCGCGGAGTTGCGCGGCGCGGGAACCCGAAAGTGCGGCAGCGCAAGCTCTTCGGCGATCGCGTCGAGTTCGGCGCCCATCTCGATCGCGTCGGCGTACCGTGCGGCGGGGTCGCGCGCGGTCGCGCGCCGCACGAACTCGTCGAACTGTGGGGGCACACCATCGATCGCCGCACTGGGCGGTGGCACATCGGTGTCCAGTCGTTGGTAGGCGAGCGCCAACGGCGAGTCGCCGGTGAACGGGGTGCGCCCGGTCAGCAATTCGTAGGTGAGGATCCCGGCGGAGTACACATCGCTGCGGGGACTGGCGTCGCCGTCGCGCACCTGCTCGGGCGACAGGTAGGCCGCGGTTCCCAAAATGACGCTGGTGGAGGTGATTCCCGCCGCCGCCACGGCACGGACCAAGCCGAAATCGGCGATCTTGACGTCACCCTCGTCGGAGATCAGCACGTTCTCGGGTTTGACGTCGCGGTGGACCAGACCGGCGCGGTGCGCCGCTGCGAGCCCGCCCAGCACCGGGTGCAGCACCGCGGCCACGGCATAGGGCGGCATCGGCCCGCGCTCGGCCAGCAGCTCGCGCAGCGTGCCACCCTCGATCAGCTCCATCACCAAGAAGGGGTGCCGGGCGTCCAGGCCCTGGTCGTACACCGCTACCAGCCCCGGGTCCTTGAGCCGTGCGACCGTGCGGGCCTCGCGCTGGAACCGGGTCAGGAACTGGTCGTCGCCGGCGTACCGGGAATCCATCACCTTCACCGCTACCGGGCGGTCGAGCCGCGTGTCGAGCCCTCGGTACACCGTCGACGTGCCGCCGCTGGCGATCTTGGCCTGCACCAGGTAACGGCCGTCCAGCAATGCGCTGTCCAAGGGGTCTACCGTCCCGGGTTCGGCCACGGGGCCATCGTAGGTGCGGCCACCTGATTGGGCGGCCGAACATCGGTTCAATCCGCGTGACAAGGCCTACACTTGCGCCGTGAGCAGTGTTCCTGCCGGCGACGATGTTCTGGATCCCGACGAGCCCACCTACGACCTGCCGCGGGTCGCCGAATTGCTCCGGGTTTCGGTCAGCAAGGTGCAGCAGCAACTCCGGGAAGGCCACCTGGTTGCGGTGAAGCGGGACGGCGGCCTGGTGGTGCCGCAGGTGTTCTTCACCAAGCACGGTGAGGTGGTCAAGAGCCTGCCGGGACTGTTGACGATCCTGCACGACGGCGGCTACCACGACACCGAGATCATGCGGTGGTTGTTCACCCCCGATCCGTCGCTGACGATCACCCACGACGGCAGCCGGGATGCCATCAGCAACGCCCGCCCCGTCGACGCCCTGCACGCGCACCAGGCCCGCGAAGTCGTGCGGCGGGCGCAGGCCATGGCCTACTGAGCGGCGAGCTCCGGTTCGGCGTTCCGCGCGTCGGGCGCGCGGTGCACGCTGTACCAGGCGACCAGCGCGCAGGCGGTGGCCAGCGAAAAATGCAGCCACGAGTACATCCCGTGCGAGCCATCGGGTTTGAAGATCACCATCACCCACGTCGACAGGCCGGCGATGATCGCGATCGCCCGTCGTGACTGCTCCAGCGGCGCGACCACCGCCAGCGGCCACGAGTAGTACCACGGTAGCGCCGCGGGCACGAACAACACCACCACGAGCATCGAGAACGCGATGCCGGTCAGCGCGCCCCGGTCGTCGCGGCGGAACCGCCACCACAACAGCGGTAGCGACACCGCGATGATCGCGATCCCGACCAAGCGGGTGAGGCGCAGCATGGGATAGAAGTGCACCAAGAAGAACCCGCTGAAGACGGCGTGGATGAGGTTGGCGGCCGCGGTCGGCACCGTCAGCCAGTTGATGATCTTCACCGACCCGGCCAGTGCCGTCAGCCATCCCAGGCCCACCCCGGCCACGGCCGACAGGATGCCGAACACGACGGCGAAGACCAGTAGCGACATCGCTGTGGCCGCGGCGAACGCCCAGGCCGGCCGGTATCCGCGGCGGTCGCGCAAATGCCGCGTCCACACCCACACCATGAACGGCAGGGCGATTCCGGCGGTGGCCTTGACCGCGATTGCCACCGTGATCAGCATCGTGCCCGACACGTGGCGCCCGGCGAAACTCAGCGCGATGCCGGCGGCCATCAAGCCCACCATGAGCATCTCGTTGTGCACCCCACCCATCAGGTGGATGAGCACCAGCGGGTTGAGAACACAGATCCACAGGGCCGTCGCAGGGTCGGCGCCCAGGTGGCGGGCCAGGCGGGGCGTGGCCCAGATCAAGAGCGCCAGGCCGGGCAGCATGCACAGCCGCAGCAGCATGGTTCCGGCCACCACGTTGTTGCCGACGATCATGGTGACGAACTTGGCCACCAGGATGAACGCGGGACCGTACGGCGCGGTGGTGATCGTCCAAATGGGACTTACGTTGTCCAGCAGGATGTTCGGGTTGGCGACCGGACCCACCGCGTAAGGGTCGAAGCCGTCGCGCAGCAGGGCCCCCTGGGCCAGATACGAATAGGTGTCCCGGCTGAAGACGGGCACCGAGACCAGCAGCGGCGCCAGCCAGAAGCCGGTGGTGGCCTTCATCGTGTACTCGGTCAGTCCGCCGGCCAGCACGCGTCGGCCCAGGGCCACCCACGCGATAAGCATGAGGCCCACGCCCGTCCACAACACCACCGACGACAACACCAGGCCGTGACCAAAACGCAGCCAGGACATGTGGATCGACTCCAGCAGCGGGTCGTGTTGCCGGGTGCTGCCCGCGCCCAGGCCGCCCACAGCGATCAGCACCGAGCCGAGCATGCCCAGCTTCGCCGGCCGGGACTCCGCGGCGGTGGCGAACGCGCGTAGCCGCGAAAGCTGCCCGCCGCCAAATGGTTTGGTTGCCGACGAGTCGGACGGCGGGGTGTGCGTCGGAGTCGTCATCGGTTCAGGCGGACCGGTCGGTGGCCATTCTGGCCAGCTCGGAGAGCCCCGCTTTTGCCGCCGCGTTGATGGGGGCGGCCTCCAGCGCCGCGAGGGCCCGCTGGGTCAGCTCGGCGATGCGCCGCTCCGCCGCGGCCAGGGCGCCCACCGACTCGATGACCTCGCGCACCCGGTCCACTTCCGCGTCGGTTAGCTGCGCCCCGATCGAATCGCGTAACAGGTTGGCCGCCAACGGATCTGACCTATCCGCTAACTCCACCGCCTCGGCCAGCAGCACGGTGCGCTTGCCGGATCGCAAGTCGTCACCCGACGGCTTGCCGGTCACCGCCGGATCCCCGAACACGCCCAGCACATCGTCACGGAGCTGGAACGCCACCCCGAGGTCCGTCCCGAATCGGCCGAAGACGTCCTGCACGTCGGGTCGGTCGGCGGCGGCCGCCGCCCCCAGCTGCAACGGTCGCGCCACGGTGTAACAGGCGGTCTTGTAGGTGTCGACGTTCATCGCCGACGCGATCGACTCGGTGGCGCTGGCTTCGGCGACGATGTCCAGGTATTGACCACCCAGCACCTCGGTGCGGATCTCGGCCCACACCCGCCGGACGCGCCGCGCGGCCGCGGGCGACAGCTCCGCGCGAAACACGATGTCGTCGGCCCAGGACAGCGCAAGGTCGCCGAGCAGGATGGCGGCCGACATGCCGAACCGCTCCGGCGAGCCGCGCCATTGCCTGTTGCGGTGCAGGTCGGCGAACTGGACATGCGCGGTCGGCCGCCCGCGGCGGGTGGAGGAGTCGTCGATCACGTCGTCATGCACCAGCGCGCAGGCGTGCAGCAGCTCCAGCGCGGAAAACAGCAGCAGCGCTTCGGAATCGGGTTCCCCGGCCGCTACCGCGCGCCAACCCCAGTAGGCGAAGGCGGGCCGCAGCCGTTTGCCCCCGTTGAGCACGAACTCTTCCAGGGCGGCGACCAGGGCCTCGTAGTCGTCGCCGATGTAGGCGGTGTCGGCGCGCCGGTCGTGCAGATACCGCCGAAGTCGATCGGTTATCGCGCCGGTCAACTCGACGGTTGCCGCTACTGCTGCGGGTGCTTTTGAGCTCAGCGCGGCGCCCCTTTCTGCTCGACGTGAATGGTGTGTGGCGGGCCCGACCAGTGTATTCGGCGCGGCGTCTTGGATCTTTCCGACGTGGCGCGGCGGGTGACAGTGAGTGCGCCGGCTGCCTCGCTGTTCCGCCGCAAGCGGGCGCGACCCCCACGCATATGCTGGCGGGGGTGTCGGGGCCGCCCGCTGCTGTGTGCGGCCGGGGAGACGCCCCAAGCCACTCGTCGTCGGATGGAGACAAGCCGCGTGACACTCAACACCATTGCGCTCGAGCTGGTGCCGCCGAACGCCGACGACGGCCGGCAGCGGGCGCTCGAGGACGCGCGAAAGGTGGTGCGGTACTCGGCGGAATCCGGTCTGGCCGGCCAACTCCGGCACGTGATGATCCCGGGGATCATCGCCGAGGACGACGACCGCCCCATCGCGATGAAACCCAAGCTGGACGTGCTGGACTTCTGGTCGATCGTCAAGCCCGAGCTGGCGGGAATCCGCGGCCTGTGCACGCAGGTCACCGCCTTCTCCGACGAGGCGACGCTGCGCCGCCGGCTGACCGACCTGCGCGCCGCCGGGATGGAGGGCGTGGTCTTCGTCGGCGTCCCGCGCACGATGAACGACGGGGAAGGCTCGGGCGTCGCGCCGACCGACGCCCTGTCGATCTATCGCGAGCTGGTGCCCAACCGCGGCGTGATCCTGATTCCCACCCGCGAAGGGGAACACGGGCGGTTCAAATTCAAGTGCGAGCAGGGCGCGACCTACGGCATGACGCAGCTGTTGTACTCCGACGCGATCGTGGGCTTCCTCCGTGAATTCGCCGGCAACACCGATCACCGGCCGGAGATCCTGCTGTCGTTCGGCTTCGTCCCGAAGATGGAGAGCCGGGTCGGCCTGATCAACTGGCTGATTCAGGACCCGGGTAACGCCGCGGTGGCCGCGGAGCAGGAGTTCGTCAAGCGGTTGGCCGGCAGCGAACCGCCCGAGAAGCGCCGACTGATGGTCGACCTGTACAAACGCGTGATCGACGGGGTGGCCGAGCTCGGCTTCCCGCTGAGCATCCACCTCGAGGCGACGTACGGGGTGTCGGCGCCGGCCTTCCAGACGTTCGCGGAGATGCTGGCGTACTGGTCACCCGCCCGGCGCGGCTAGCTCGGCGGCTGGTCGCCGGGTGCGCTGAACCGCGGGGAACGATCGCGGTTCATCCACGCCAGCAGCGCGACCACACCGGCCGCCGCGAAGGACGCGATGCCCAGCCACACGCCCGCCCCGGTGAAGGACCGCGTGTTCGGGTCGGTGTAGCGGGCCTCGGCGGTCATGGTGCTCACCACGCCCGGTTTGAGCTTCCAGGACACTACCGTGGACTCGACCCGGTCGCCGTTGGTTGAGGTCACCACGCCGGGGAAGGCGACGGTCAGCTCGACCTCGGCTTCGGAATCGGTCAGCGAGGTCAGGTCCGCGCGGCCCTCGAGGATCACCAGGTTGCCGTTGCGGCGCAGCGACACATTCACGCCCTGCGCGTCGGAGTTCATGTTGGCCAGCTGCGGCAACTCGGCGAACGTCAGGTCCGAGAACACCGCCTGGGACCCCACGTAGCCGTCGCTGTCGTAGTTGGACACCGCCACCTTCTGGCTGAACGGCAAGTTGTTGCTGTCCAGCTGGGGGCCGGTGTCCTTGGGCGTCTTGGGTTTGGAGGCGGCGACGATCTCGCCGGACACCAGGTCATCGGGCGAGATGGTCAGCGAGGCCCTGACCCGCAGGCACCCGGTGGCCAGCGGCACCAGCATGAGCAGCATCGCGATGGCCACCAGCCGGCGCCGCCGAGCGGTGAATCCGCGGGTGCGGGGCGAGGGAGGGCTGGCGCGCACCAGGTCATCGTGCCAGATCCGGCGCGCCGCTTGGACGGCTCTGCCCGGGCCGGCGGTCACAGCGGCAGCTTGCGGCCCAGGATCGCGAATGCCCGTGGGTCGCCTGCGAAGTGGTAGCGGCGGATGACGTCGGTGAAACCCAGCCGGCGGTACAACCGCCAGGCCCGGTTCGGCTCGCCGTCGGTCTCCGGTGTGGACAGCAGGACATTCTCTTCGGCCCGACCGGCCAGGAGCCGCCGGGCCAGCGCCTCGCCGAGGCCGCGCCCCTGCGCGCGGGGGTGGATGTGCAACTCGGTCAACTCGAAGTAACTGTTCATCAGGCCGGCGATGTCCTGGGGCGGCAGGCCGCCGCGTTGCAGGCCGAGGACGACCTGCTGCTGCCACCACTGCCCGGGTGCCCCGGGGTAGCCGTAGGCGACGCCGAGCAACGGGGCGTTGCTCAGTTTGGCGGCCGACGGCATCGGCCCGTCCGCGCCTTCGTCCAGCTCGACGTCCACGACGCCCACCCCTTGCCACCCGCGCCGGTGGATGTGCTCGAGCCACATCGGGGCGCGCTGGTTTTCGGTGCCGCGCGGGTACCGCATCGCGTCGACATACACCTTCAGGGCGTCGCCGAGACGGCGCTCCATATCGGTGGGCGGCAGATCGATGAGGAATATCGCCAACTCGCGGTGTCCTCCTCATCCTCTGACTCATCCGGTGATCGGGTGCTTCGGCCGGCCGCCCGCCCGGCCGGCGTGGCCATCGCCATTATCGGACTCTGGGGGCGTTGTTCGACGGGCGGTCGCGGCAACGACCCGGCGGACCACCACGGTCGGGGAAGCCGGTTGTAGCGCACGGCCGTTCCGGATCCGGTGGGTGCCGGGCCGCGGCCGGGATACAATCGCCACCGAACCAGTGGTATGGCGCAGATTGACCTCGTATCATTTCAATTAGTTGCCCCCACAACGGGCATCCGCGTGCTATCGATAGTTACGCGCCAACTGTCGGCAAGGAGGGACGAATGCCACTCTCCGATCATGAGCAGCGGATGCTCGATCAGATCGAGAGCGCTCTCTACGCCGAAGACCCCAAGTTCGCGTCGAGCGTTCGAGGCGGAGGGTTGCGTGCACCCACCGCGCGCCGCCGCCTGCAGGGCGCGGCGCTGTTCGTCATCGGCCTCGCGATGCTGGTTTCCGGAGTGGCGTTCAAGGCCACCATGATCGGAAACTTCCCGATTCTTAGCGTCTTCGGATTCATCGTGATGTTCGGCGGCGTGGTGTTTGCTATCACCGGTCCGCGGTTGTCCGGACGGCCCGACCGCCCCGGATCGGCGCCCGGGTCGTTGCGCCAGCGCCGCAACAAGGGCGGAGGCTCGTTCACCAGTCGCATGGAAGACCGGTTCCGCCGCCGCTTCGACGACTAACCGCTTCGAGGACTAATTGGGGGTAGCCATCGGCTGCCCCCCTTTTTCATGCCCGCACCGGCGGCGCCATCGTCACAGACGCACCCGGCTCGGCTGGCGATGGCCGGGCCGGTCGATGCCGTTTTGACGCGAAATCGAGCCCTAACGGTGCTTCGCCGCAGGCGCCGGTCCCCACAGCGCCCCACTTGGAGCCCCACTCGGCCCCACCAGACCCTGTATATGGCGCTGAACTGCGCTTTTCCCTCTCCCGTAGCCGTGGTCGGCCTGACCCGCCAAACCATCATTTCCCGGCGTGCCCGGCTATAGGTGGCGGATAACCCGAAAAACTCCGCCGCGACACTCTCGCAATGGGGCAAAGTGGGGGATTGTGGGGTATGGTGGCTGCAGTGTTTGGGTGATCCCGAGAGGGAGGTGAGCTGGTGTTTCTCGGCACCTACACGCCCAAACTCGACGACAAGGGGCGGCTGACGTTGCCGGCCAAATTCCGTGACGCGCTGGCAGGGGGGTTGATGGTCACCAAGAGCCAGGACCACAGCCTCGCCGTCTACCCGCGGGGGGAATTCGAGCAGCTCGCACGCCGTGCGAGCAAGGCCTCACGGAGCAACCCTGACGCCCGCGCCTTCCTGCGCAACCTCGCCGCCGGCACGGACGAGCAGCATCCCGACGCGCAGGGGCGCATCACGTTGTCGGCCGACCACCGGCGCTACGCGAACCTCTCCAAGGACTGCGTGGTGATCGGAGCGGTCGACTACCTCGAAATCTGGGATGCGCAGGCCTGGCAGGACTACCAGCAGACCCACGAAGAGAACTTCTCCGCGGCCAGCGATGAAGCACTCGGCGACATCATCTGAGGCGCATGCCCGTGCAACGTGGCCTCTGCCCGAACCGACCCTGGCGTACTTCCCCAACGCCAGGTTCGTGCCTTCGGACAGGGACCTCGATGCAAGGGTGTCGGCCCTCCGGGCCGCCGAGGGGTCACGGGCTTGCCGCCCGAACCGGGGAGGTGTTGCGGTGGCTGACGATTCAGGCGACTTCGGGCATGTGCCCGTCCTGCTGGACCGCTGCGTCGAACTGCTCACCCCCGCCCTGACCCGGCACCACGCCGACGGTTCGGGTGCAATCCTGCTCGACGCCACCCTCGGGGCGGGCGGGCACGCCGAACGGTTCCTCGCCGAGCTGCCGGGGCTCCGGCTGATCGGACTCGACCGCGATCCCAGCGCGCTGGAAATCGCCCGGGCCCGGCTGGCGCGATTCGCCGACCGGGTCACGCTGGTGCACACCCGCTACGACGGCCTCGCCGCGGCGCTGGCCGAATCCGGTTACGGCACAGTCGGATCGGTCGATGGGATGCTGTTCGACCTCGGGGTGTCGTCCATGCAGCTCGACCGCACCGAGCGCGGCTTCTCCTACGCCCAGGACGCGCCGCTGGACATGCGGATGGATCCGGAGTCACCGCTGACCGCGGCCGACATCGTCAACACCTACGACGAAGCTGCGCTGGCGGACATCCTGCACCGCTACGGCGAGGAGCGGTTCGCGCGCCGCATCGCCGCGCAGATCGTGCGGCGGCGCGCCCGCGCCCCCTTCACCTCGACCGCGGAGCTGGTAGCCCTGCTCTACCAAGCGATTCCGGCCCCGGCCCGGCGCGCCGGGGGGCATCCGGCCAAGCGCACCTTCCAGGCCCTGCGGATCGCGGTCAACGACGAACTGAACTCGTTGCGCAGCGCGATCCCGGCCGGGCTCGACGCGCTCGCGGTCGGCGGACGCATGGTGGTGCTGGCCTATCAATCGCTGGAAGACCGGATCGTCAAACGGTTGTTCGCCGACGCGGTCGCTTCCCACACACCGGTGGATCTGCCGGTCGAGCTTCCCGGCCACGAGCCGCGATTCCGGTCGCTGACGCATGGCGCCGAACGTGCGGACGCCGCCGAGATCGAACGCAATCCGCGCAGCGCCGCCGTGCGACTGCGAGCTGTGCAACGGGTTAGGCAGGCAACCGGAAAGGGCGGCGCATGAAAGCAAAGCGGGAGACGCCGAATCGCCGCGGAGGACGCGACGGTTCCGTCCGGCGGAGCCGGCGCCCGGTGGCTGACGCCGGCGCGGCGCGGCGCGCCCGGCCCGGGCGGAGCGCGGCGCCCACCCGCGAGAGCCGCGCGCCCAAGTCCGGACCGCAAACCAGCCCCGTCGCCCGGCCGACCGAACGGCCGGCACGGCCCAAGAGCACGAGTCAGGCCAAGGCGCGGGCCAAGGCGCGGAAAGCCAAAGCCCCCAAGGTTGTTCGTCCTCGCCTGAGCGAACGGCTGGCGGCCCGGCTGGCGTCGATCGACCTGCGCCCCCGCACGCTGGCGAGCAAGGTTCCGTTCGTCGTGCTGGTCATCGGCGCGCTCGGCCTCGGCCTGGGCCTCACGCTGTGGTTGTCCACCGATTCCGCCGAGCGCTCCTACAAGTTGAGCCACGCCCGCGAGAAGACCCGGCTGCTGCAGCAGCAGAAGGAGGCGCTGGAACGCGATGTGCGCGAGGCGGAATCCGCTCCGGCGCTGGCGGAGGCGGCCCGCAAGCAGGGCATGATCCCGACGCGGGACACCGCGCACCTGGTTCAGGATCCGTCCGGGAACTGGGTGGTGGTCGGGACGCCCAAGCCGGCTGACGGTGTGCCGCCGCCGCCGTTGAACAGTAAGCTCCCCGAACCGGGTCCGCCGGTGCCCCCGGCGCCGCCGGCGCCTATCGCGGAGGTCCCAATCCGGGTGCAACCCGACCCGGTGGCGCCCGCGCCGGCCAGGTCCGGGCCCGAGGCGCTGCTGCGGGCACCGGACGGAGCGTCGACGCTCGGCGGCCAACACCTGGGACGGACCGGACCTCAGCCTCCGGGCATGCCGGGTGTACCGGGGGCGCCGGTCACCGGCCCCGCTCCGGGTGCGGCGCCGGCGCCGCGTGTGCCGGTGCCGGGGCTGCCCGCGCCTGCGGCGCCCGCGCTCGCTCCGGCGCCCGCCGAGGTGCCGATCCCGTTGGGCGGCTTGCCCGTTCCGCCGCCCGGACAGGTGCCCGCAACGCTGCCCGCCGAGGTGCCGGTTCCGGTGCAGCGGGACCCGGCGGCTCCCCAGCCTGTTGCCCCCGCCGTGCCCGCCGCCCCGGTGCTCGCGCCGCTGCCGGTGGCGCCGGGCCCCGCCGCGACGCCGGGTGCGGTCCGGTGAGCCGCGGCGACTCCATGCGCTCCCACCGGTCGCAGCCGACGCGCGGTCCCCGTAGAGCGCAGGAAGCCAAAGGGGTTCGCCAGCCGAAGCGGCGCGCGAAACAACAGCAAGCCAAGGACGTCCGGGAACCGAAGCGATTCCGGAAAGCCAAGGAGGCCAAGGACGCCAAGGACGCCAAGAAAGGGCGGCCCGCCGACCGGCCGGACGCGGTGGCGACCGGGCACTCGGCACGGCAGCGGCGCACCCGGCAGCTCATGCAGGCGGGCACCCGCGGCGCGTCGTTCGTCTTCCGGCATCGGGCCGGCAATGCGGCCATCGGGGCCTTGATCGTGGTGGCCGCCGCCCAGTTGTTCGTCCTGCAGGTGACTAACGCGCCCACGCTGCGCGCGCAGGCCGCGGGCCAGCTCAAGGTGACCGACGTCGAAAAGGCGGTGCGCGGCAGCATCGTCGACCGCAACAAGGATCAGCTGGCGTTCACCATCGAGTCGCGCGCGCTGACATTCCAGCCCAAGCGGATTCGCAAGCAACTCGACGAGGCCAAGGCCAAGAACTCGGCCGCGCCCGATACCCAGCAGCGGCTGCGGGACATCGCCAAGGAGGTCGCCACCCGGCTGGGCAACAAGCCGGACTCCGCGACCGTGTTGAAGAAGCTGCAAAGCGACGAGACCTTCGTCTATCTGGCGCGCGCCGTCGACCCCGCCGTCGCCGGCGCGATCTCCGACAAGTACCCCGAAGTCGGTTCGGAGCGACAGGATCTGCGGCAGTACCCCGGCGGGTCGTTGGCGGCCAACGTCGTCGGCGGCATCGACTGGGACGGTCATGGGCTGCTGGGGCTGGAGGAGTCCCTGGACTCGGTGCTGTCCGGTACCGACGGCTCGGTCACCTACGATCGCGGCTCCGACGGCGTGGTCATCCCCGGCAGCTACCGCAACCGGCACCGGGCGGTCAACGGTTCGACGGTCCAGCTGACCCTCGACGACGACATCCAGTTCTATGTGCAGCAGCAGGTCCAGCAGGCCAAGAATCTGTCGGGCGCGCACAATGTTTCGGCCGTGGTGCTCGACTCGAAGACCGGCGAAGTGCTGGCCATGGCCAACGACAACACCTTTGACCCGTCCCAGGACATCGGGCGTCAGGGCGACAAACAGCTGGGCAACCTGGCGGTGTCCTCTCCGTTCGAGCCGGGCTCGGTGAACAAGGTCATCACCGCGTCCTCGGTGATCGAATACGGTCTGTCCAACCCCGACGAGGTGCTGCAGGTGCCCGGGTCGATCCAGATGGGCGGGGTGTCCATCCACGACGCGTGGGACCACGGCGTCATGCCCTACACCACCACCGGCGTGTTCGGAAAGTCCTCCAACGTCGGCACTTTGATGCTCGCCCAGCGCGTCGGCCCGGAGCGCTTCTACGACATGGTGCGCAAATTCGGGCTCGGGCAGCGCACCAACGTGGGCCTGCCCGGTGAGAGCGCCGGGCTGGTGCCGCCGATCGACCAATGGTCGGGCAGCACCTTCTCCAACCTGCCAATCGGGCAAGGCCTTTCGATGACGCTCCTGCAGATGGCCGGCATGTACCAGACCATCGCCAACGACGGGGTGCGGATACCGCCGCGGATCGTCAAGGCCACCATCGCGCCCGACGGCACCCGGACCGAAGAACCGCGTCCCGAAGGCGTGCGGGTGGTGTCGGCGCAGACGGCCCAGACCGTGCGCAACATGCTGCGCGCCGTGGTGCAACGCGACCCGATGGGCTACCAGCAGGGCACCGGTCCGGCCGCCGCGGTGACGGGCTACCAGATGGCCGGCAAGACGGGCACCGCGCAGCAGATCAACCCGGCGTGCGGCTGTTACTTCGACAACGTCTACTGGATCACCTTCGCCGGCATGGCCACCGTCGACAACCCGCGCTACGTCGTCGGCATCATGATGGACAACCCCGATCGCAACGCGGACGGTACGCCGGGCCACTCGGCGGCCCCGCTGTTCCACAACATCGCCGGCTGGCTCATGCAGCGCGAGAACGTGCCGCTCTCGCCGGACCCCGGCCCGCCGCTGACGTTGCAGGCCACCTAGCGGGGCCCACGCGGGCCGTCGACTGTGCGGTGACGGCTTTGCGTGTGCGTTCAAGGCGGAATCAGGGCCCTTATCGCGCCCTCGACGCACACTGAAAGCCCTCGACGCACACTCAATTGACGAGCGCACCTGGGTGGCAGGTGCGTCTCGGTAGGGTGTCATGGCCGATCATGAGGACCACGCGCGTGGACGGGAGGTTTGTCGGTGCCCACTGGTTTGCGGCCAAGCGTCGGGGCGGGCACGCGCCTGCCCGCGCTGGCGACCCAGGTCGGGGCGGTGCTGGCGCACGGGGGCGCGGCGGTGCCCGACGTGGCCGTCACCGGCGTGACGCTGCGCGCCCAGGACGTGCAGCCCGGCGACTTGTTCGCCGCGCTGCCGGGCTCGTCGACGCACGGGGCCCGCTACGTGGCGGAGGCGGTCCAACGCGGCGCCGTCGCGGTCCTCACCGATGCCGCCGGGGTCGCGGCGATGGGTGCTTCGGCCTCGGCCGTGCCGACGCTGGTGCACCCGGCGCCGCGCAGCGTGCTTGGCGCCCTGGCCGCGACCGTGTACGGGAACCCGTCGGAGCGCACCACGGTCGTCGGCATCACCGGAACGTCGGGCAAGACCACCACGACTTATCTGGTCGAATCCGGGCTGCGCGCCGCCGGCCGGAAAGCCGGGCTGATCGGCACCATCGGCATCCGCATCGACGGCGCCGACGTTCCGAGCGCGCTGACCACGCCGGAGGCCCCCGCGCTGCAGGCCATGTTCGCGGCGATGGCCGAGCGCGGGGTGGACACCGTCGTCATGGAGGTGTCCAGCCACGCGCTGGCGCTGGGCCGGGTGGACGGCACCAGATTCGCGGTGGGCGGCTTCACCAACCTCTCGCGCGACCACCTCGACTTTCACCCCACCATGGCCGACTACTTCGAGGCCAAGGCGCAGCTGTTCGATCCCGCGTCGGCGCTGCGGGCCCGCCGGGTCGTGGTCTGCATCGACGACGACGCCGGGCGCGCCATGGCCGAAAGGGCCGGTGACGCGATCACCGTCAGCGCCGCCGGCCGGCCCGCGCACTGGCGCGCCATGGACGTGACCCCGTTGGGCGCCGGGGGACAGCAGTTCACCGCAATCGACCCCGCCGGCGTGCGCCACCGGGTCGGCGTCCGGCTGGCGGGGCATTACAACGTCGCCAATTGCCTTGTCGCGCTGGCCATTCTCGACGCGGTGGGAGTGTCGCCGGAGCAGGCGGCGCCGGGACTGCTGGAGACCCGGGTCCCGGGCCGCATGGAAGAGATCGACTGTGGCCAGGATTTCCTCGCGCTGGTCGACTACGCCCACAAGCCGGGCGCGCTGCGGGCGGTGCTGACCGCCCTGGCGCGACCGGGTCGCCGGCTGGCGGTGGTGTTCGGCGCCGGTGGCGAGCGCGACCCGGGCAAGCGGGCGCCGATGGGCGCGACCGCGGCCGAGCTGGCCGACCTGGTCGTCGTCACCGACGACAACCCCCGCGGCGAGGATCCGGCCGCCATTCGCCGAGAGATCCTGGCCGGTGCGGCCGAAAGTGGCGGTGCGGCCGAGGTTGTCGAGATCGGCGACCGGCGAGCGGCGATCGAACACGCGGTCGCCTGGGCCGGCGCGGGCGACGTCGTCCTGGTCGCGGGCAAGGGGCATGAGACCGGTCAGCGCGGGGCGGAAAAGGTCCGCCCGTTCGACGATCGGGTCGAGCTGGCCCGGGCGCTCAAGGCGCGGTCATGATCGACCTGACCGTCGCGCAGATCGCCGAGATCGTGGGCGGCACGCTGGCCGACATCTCGCCGCAGGCCGCCGCCGAGCTCCGCGTCACCGGCACCGTCGAATTCGACTCGCGCGCCGTCGGTCCCGGCGGGCTGTTCCTGGCGCTGCCGGGGGCCCACGCCGACGGGCACGACTACGCGCGCGCGGCGGCGGCGGCCGGCGCGGTCGCCGTGCTGGCCGCCCGGCCGGTCGGGGTGCCCGCCATCGTGGTGCCCCCGGAACCGGGGACTGGTCGCGCCGACGCCGGCCTGGCCGGGGTGCTCGAAAACGACACCGACGGCTCGGGCGCGGCGGTGCTGGCCGCGCTGGCGAAGCTGGCCAAGGCGGTGGCCGCGGAGCTGGTGGCGGGCGGGCTGACCATCATCGGCATCACCGGCTCGTCAGGGAAGACGTCGACCAAAGACCTGGTGGCCGCCGTGCTCGAGCCGCTGGGCGCGGTGGTGGCCCCGCCCGGGTCGTTCAACAACGAGCTGGGACACCCCTGGACGGTGTTGCGCGCGACGCGGCGCACCGACTACTTGGTCCTCGAGATGTCGGCCCGCCATCCCGGCAACATCGCCGCGCTGGCAAGGATCGCGCCGCCGGCGATCGGGGTGGTCCTCAACGTCGGCACCGCCCACCTGGGCGAGTTCGGCTCACGGGAAGCCATCGCACGCACCAAATCCGAACTGCCCCAATCTGTTCCGTCCTCCGGTGTGGTCATCCTCAACTGCGACGACCCGGCCGTGGCGGCCATGGCCCGTGTCACCGCGGCGAGGGTGGTGCGGGTCAGCCGGTCCAGCCATACCGATTCGGGCCCCAGCGACGTCTGGGCGGACGGAGTGTCGCTGGACGAACTGGCCAGGCCGCGCTTTACCCTGCACGCGATGGACAGCGCGGTCGCGGTTGAGCTCGGGGTGTTCGGCGACCATCAGGTCACCAACGCGCTGTGCGCCGCCGCGGTCGCGCTGCAATGCGGCGCCACCGTCGGCCAGGTCGGCGCCGCGCTCGCGCAGGCGGGACCGGTGTCGCAGCACCGGATGCAGGTGACCACCCGGGCGGACGGGGTCACGGTGATCGACGACGCCTACAACGCCAACCCCGACTCGATGCGGGCCGGACTGCAGGCGCTGGCCTGGATCGCCCACGGCCCCGAGAAGCGCAGGAGCTGGGCGGTGCTGGGCGAAATGGCCGAGCTCGGCGAGGACGCGGTAGCCGAACACGATCGCATCGGCCGGCTGGCGGTGCGCTTAGATGTGTCTCGACTCGTCGTCGTGGGAAGTGGGAGGTCAATGAGCGCCATGCACCACGGAGCGGTCATGGAGGGCTCGTGGGGCTCGTGGGGCGACATAGGGGCCGATAGAGGGGTCGATAGAGGGGCCGTCAAGGTGGCCGACGCCGACGCCGCCCTGGCGCTGTTGCGGGCCGAGCTGCGGCCCGGCGACGTGGTGCTGGTCAAGGCCTCCAACGCGGCCGGGCTGGGGGCGCTGGCCGACGCGCTGGCCACGGGCGGGGGGACGGCCTCGTGAGGCAGATCCTCATCGCCGTGGCGGTCGCGCTCGCGGTGTCAATCCTGTTGACGCCGGCGCTGATCCGCTTGTTCACCCGGCAGGGTTTCGGCCATCACACCCGCGACGACGGCCCGCCCAGCCACCACACCAAACGCGGCACGCCGTCGATGGGCGGGGTGGCCATCCTGGCCGGCATCTGGGCCGGATACCTGGGCACGCACCTGGTCGGGCTGGCGTTCGACGGGGAGGGTGTCTCGGCGTCCGGGCTGCTGGTGTTGGCTCTGGCCACCGTGCTCGGTGCCGTCGGCTTCCTCGATGACCTGATCAAGATCCGCCGGTCGCGCAACCTCGGGCTGAACAAGACGGCCAAGACCGTCGGGCAGGTCGCCGCGGCGGTGCTGTTCGGGGCGCTGGTGTTGCAGTTCCGCAATGGCAGCGGATTGACGCCGGCCAGCTCGGACCTGTCCTACGTGCGCGAGATCGCCACCGTCACTTTTGCTCCCGGGCTGTTCGTGTTGTTCTGCGTGGTGGTCGTCAGCGCCTGGTCCAACGCGGTCAATTTCACCGACGGCCTGGACGGGCTGGCGGCCGGGTGCATGGCGATGGTGACCGCCGCGTACGTCTTGATCACCTTCTGGCAGTACCGCAACGCCTGCGTCACCGCCCCGGGCCTGGGCTGCTACAACGTGCGCGACCCGCTGGACCTGGCGCTCGTCGCGGCCGCCACCGCGGGCGCCTGCATCGGCTTTCTGTGGTGGAATGCCGCTCCGGCAAAGATTTTCATGGGTGACACGGGATCGCTGGCGCTGGGCGGCATCATCGCGGGCCTGTCGGTCACCAGCCGCACCGAGATCCTCGCCGTCGTGCTGGGGTCGCTGTTCGTCGCCGAGGTCACCTCGGTGGTGCTGCAGATCCTGGCGTTTCGCACCACCGGGCGCCGGGTGTTCCGGATGGCGCCGTTCCACCACCATTTCGAATTGGCCGGCTGGGCCGAGACAACGGTGATCATCCGCTTCTGGCTGCTCACGGCCATCACCTGCGGGCTGGGCGTGGCCCTTTTCTACGGTGAGTGGCTGGCCGCGATCGGTGCCTGAGATGCCCGGGCTCGAACCGTTGGAGCCGGGCGCGGCCGTGCTGGTGGCCGGCGGCGGCATCACCGGCAAGGCGGTGCTGGCGGCCCTGGCCCGATTCGGCGCGGTGCCGACCCTGTGCGACGACGACCCGGCTACGCTGCGGCGCTACGCCGAGACCGGTGTGGCGACGGTGACCACCCCGACGGCCACGCAGCGCGTCGCGCAGTACGCCCTGGTGGTCACCAGCCCCGGATTCGCGCCGGACACGCCGCTGCTGGTCGCCGCCGCGGCGGCGGGCGTGCCGGTCTGGGGCGACGTCGAGTTGGCCTGGCGGCTCGACGCGGCGGGCCGGTACGGTCCGCCGCGCCGCTGGCTGGCGGTGACCGGCACCAACGGCAAGACGACGACGACGTCGATGCTGCACGCCATGTTGGCCGCCGGGGGCCGGCGCAGCCTGTTGTGCGGCAATATCGGCGACCCGGTCCTGGACGCGCTCGACGAGCCCGCCGAGCTGCTGGCCGTCGAGCTGTCGAGCTTCCAGCTGCACTGGGCGCCCTCGGTGCGGCCGGAGGCTGGCGCCGTCCTCAACATCGCCGAAGACCACCTGGACTGGCACTCCACCATGGCCGAGTACACGGCCGCGAAGGCGCGGGTGCTGGACGGCCGGGTGGCGGTGGTCGGTCTCGACGACGCCCGGGCGGCCGCGTTGCTAAAGACCGCCGCGGCGCCGGTGCGCGTGGGCTTCCGGCTCGGTGAGCCGGCGGCGGGCGAGCTGGGCGTGCGCGACGGCCAACTTATCGACCGCGCATTCGCCGACGACCTGGCCCTGCTACCGGTCGACTCGATCCCGGTGCCGGGACCCGTCGGCATCCTCGACGCCCTGGCCGCGGCGGCGCTGGCGCGCAGCGTCGGTGTGCCCCCCGACGCGATCGCGGATGCGATCGCGTCGTTCCGCGTGGGCCGGCACCGGGCTGAGGTTGTCGCGGTCGCCGACGGGATCACCTACGTCGACGACTCGAAGGCCACCAACCCGCACGCCGCCGAGGCGTCCGTGCTGGCCTATCCGCGCGTGGTCTGGGTGGCCGGCGGATTGCTCAAGGGCGCGTCGGTCGACGCCGAGGTCGCCAGGATCGCCTCCCACCTGGTCGGCGCGGTGCTGATCGGTCGGGATCGCCAAGAGGTTGCAGAGGCGTTATCGCGACACGCGCCGGATGTCCCCGTCGTCCAGGTTGTGACAGGCGAGGATGCTGGTATGAATGCGACGGCTGAGGTTGTTGGTGCAGGTGTGACAGAAGTGAAACATTCCGGTGGCGATATCGGCACTTCCGTCATGACCGCGGCGGTGGCCGCGGCCCGCGACCTGGCGCGGCCCGGCGACACGGTGCTGCTGGCACCGGCCGGTGCGTCGTTCGACCAGTTCACCGGGTACGCCGACCGTGGCGATGCCTTCGCCGCCGCCGTGCGCGCGGCCACCCGGTAGGCGGGCATGGGTAACCCCCTGGCCCGGCTGAGACGCCGGGGCAAAGACACTTCCGAGGCTGCCGGGGCCGAGCCGGGCGATGCCGACGAGGCGACCGGCCCGGTGCGCACCGAAGGCAGCTCCGAAGCCAAGCCGCAGGCCGGTGGCCAGCGGCGCAACCGGTTCGGCGCCTGGCTGAGCCGGCCCATGACGTCGTTCCACCTGATCATCGCGGTCGCCGGGCTGCTGACGACGCTCGGCCTGATCATGGTGCTGTCGGCGTCGGGCGTGCGGTCCTACGATGCCGACGGGTCGGCCTGGGTGATCTTCGGAAAGCAGGTGTTGTGGACGGTGATCGGCCTGATCGCCTGCTACGCCTCACTGCGAATGTCGGTGCGGTTCATCCGCCGCGTGGCCTTCACCGGCTATCTCGTCACCGTCATCCTGTTGGTGCTCGTGCTGGTTCCCGGCATCGGCAACCTGGCCAACGGGTCCCGTAAGTGGTTTGTCGTCGCCGGCTTCTCGATGCAGCCCTCCGAGCTGGCGAAAATCGCCTTCGCCATCTGGGGCGCGCACCTGCTGGCGGCCCGCCGCCTCGAGCGGGCGTCGCTGCGCGAGATGCTGATCCCGCTGGTGCCGGCCGCCGTCATCGCGCTGGCGCTCATCGTGGCCCAGCCCGACCTGGGGCAGACGGTCTCGCTGGGCATCATCCTGCTGGCGCTGTTGTGGTACGCCGGGCTGCCGCTGCGCGTCTTCGCCACCTCGCTGCTGGCCGTGTTCATGGCCGGCGCGGTCCTGGCCATGTCGGCGGGTTACCGCTCGGAGCGGGTGAAGTCCTGGATGAACCCCGAGAACGACCCCATGGACACCGGCTATCAGGCCCGCCAGGCGAAGTTCGCCCTGGCCCACGGGGGCATTTTCGGCGACGGCCTGGGCCAGGGCGTCGCCAAGTGGAACTACCTGCCCAACGCCCACAACGACTTCATCTTCGCGATCATCGGCGAGGAGCTGGGGTTCGTCGGCGCATTCGGGCTGCTGGTCCTCTTCGGGCTGTTCGCCTACACCGGGATGCGCATCGCCCGCCGGTCGGCCGACCCCTTCCTGCGCCTGTTGACCGCCACCACCACGATGTGGGTGCTGGGCCAGGCGTTCATCAACATCGGTTACGTGATCGGCATCCTGCCGGTCACCGGCATTCAGCTGCCGCTCATCTCCGCGGGCGGAACATCTACGGCGGCAACGCTTTTCATGATCGGGATCATGGCCAACGCGGCCCGTCACGAACCCGAGGCGGTGGCGGCGCTGCGCGCCGGCCGCGACGACAAGGTCAACCGGTTCCTGCGGTTGCCGCTGCCCCAGCCGTACGTGCCGACCCGCCTGGAGTCGTTCCGCGATCGCAAACGCGGCGGCAACCAACCGGCCAAGGGAGCCTCCCGCAACGCCGCCCAGGCGCCGGCCCGCAAGGCCTCCCGCAAGGCTGAGGAACCGCTGCGGCCGGCGTTCTCCCGCACGGCCGCCCGCCCGGCCCGCCGGGCGGTGCATCATGGATCTGGCCAGCGATACGCCGGCCAGCGTCAGTCACGGCGCGCTCGCGCACTGGAAGGTCAGCGTTACGGGTGAACGACACGGTCAGCATGCCGACCGGCGGGTTGGGGGCCAGCCCCCAACCCGCCGGTGCCGCGTTGTCGGCTGTTAAGCCCGGCCGGCCACTGTCGGTCGTGCTGGCCGGCGGGGGCACCGCCGGCCACGTCGAGCCCGCGATGGCGGTCGCCGACGCGCTCAGCGCGCTCGATCCGCAGGTGCGCATCACCGCGCTGGGCACCCGCCGCGGGCTGGAGACGCGGCTGGTGCCCCAGCGCGGCTACCACCTCGAGCTGATCACCCCGGTGCCGCTGCCGCGCAAGCCCAGCGGCGACCTGGCGCGGCTGCCACCACGGGTGTGGCGCGCGGTCCGGGAGACCCGCGCCGTGCTCGACGCGGTGCACGCCGACGTCATCATCGGTTTCGGCGGATACGTGGCGCTGCCGGCGTACCTCGCCGCCCGCGGGCTGCCCCGCGGTCTGAGCCGCAGGCGCCGAGTACCAGTACTGATCCACGAAGCCAACGCCAGCGCCGGGCTGGCCAACCGGATAGGCGCCCGCGCCGCCGACCGGGTGCTCTCCGCGGTTCCCGATTGCGGGCTACCGCGGGCCGAGGTGGTCGGGGTGCCGGTGCGGGCGGCCATCACCTCGCTGGACCGCGCGGCGTTGCGCGCCGAGGCGCGAAAACACTTCGGCTTCGCCGACGATGCGCGGGTGTTGTTGGTGTTCGGCGGCTCGCAGGGCGCCGTGTCACTGAACCGGGCCGTGTCCGGCGCCGCCGCCGACCTGGCCGCCGCGGGCGTGTCGGTGCTGCACGCGCACGGACCCAAGAACACCCTCGAGCTGCCCGAGAGCCGGCCCGGCGACCCGCCGTACGTGGCGGTGCCGTATCTGGACCGGATGGACCTGGCCTACGCGGCCGCCGACCTGGCCATCTGCCGGTCCGGCGCCATGACCGTCGCCGAGGTCTCGGCCGTCGGGCTGCCGGCCATCTACGTGCCGCTGCCGATCGGCAACGGCGAGCAGCGGCTCAACGCGCTGCCGGTGGTGAACGCCGGGGGCGGCATGGTGGTCGCCGACGCCGCCCTGACACCGGAGCTGGTCGCCCGCGAGGTGGCCGGCTTGCTCAACGACCCGCCGCGGCTGGCGGCGATGACGAGGGCCGCCGCGCGCGTGGGCCACCCCGACGCGGCGCGCCAAGTGGCACAGGCGGCGCTGGACATCGCCAGGAAGGCAGCGGCGGGAGGACGACGGTGAACGCCGAACAGCTGCCGCCCGAGCTGCAGCGGGTGCACATGGTCGGCATCGGGGGAGCCGGCATGTCGGGCATCGCCCGCATCCTGCTGGACCGCGGCGCGCTGGTGTCGGGGTCCGACGCCAAGGAGTCGCGCGGCGTGCACGCCTTGCGGGCCCGGGGCGCGTCGATCCGCATCGGCCATGACGCGTCGTCGCTCGACCTGCTGCCCGGCGGCCCGACCGCGGTCATCACCACGCACGCCGCCATCCCGAAGACCAACCCCGAACTCGTCGAAGCGCGGCGGCGCGGCGTCCCGGTGCTCCTGCGTCCGGTGGTGCTGGCCAGGCTGATGCAGGGGCGCACCACACTGATGGTCACCGGCACGCACGGCAAGACGACGACGACGTCGATGTTGATCGTGGCGCTGCAGCACTGCGGCCGCGACCCGTCCTTCGCGGTCGGCGGCGAGCTGGGGGAGGCCGGCACCAACGCCCATCACGGCAGCGGCGACTGCTTCGTCGCCGAGGCCGACGAGAGCGACGGGTCGCTGCTGGAGTACACGCCCAACGTCGCCGTGGTCATCAACATCGAGACCGATCACCTGGACTTCTACGGCAGCGCCGACGCCTATGTCGCGGTGTTCGACGCGTTCGTGGAGCGGCTCGCCCCGGGGGGAGCACTGGTGGTGTGCGTCGATGACCCGGGCGCGGCCGCGCTGGCAAACCGCACGGCCGAGCTGGGAATTCGGGTGCTGCGCTACGGGTCCGCGCCGGACCAGGACCTCGCCGCCACCCTGTTGTCCTGGGAGCAACAGGGCACCGAGGCGGTCGCGCACATCCAGCTGGCGGGAGAGCGGTATCCACGTGTGATGCGACTGTCGGTGCCCGGGCGGCACATGGCGCTCAATGCGCTCGGCGCGCTGCTGGCGGCGATCGAGATCGGCGCCCCGGCGGACGCCGTGCTCGACGGGCTGGCCGGCTTCGAGGGCGTGCGCCGGCGGTTCGAGCTGGTGGGCAACGCCGGGTCGGTGCGCGTCTTCGACGACTACGCCCACCATCCCACCGAGATCAGCGCCACGCTGGCCGCGGTTCGCACCGTCCTCGAGCAGACCGGCGGCGGTCGCAGCCTGGTGGTGTTCCAGCCCCACTTATATTCGCGCACAAAGGAATTCGCGATCGAGTTCGGTCACGCGCTCGATGCCGCCGACGAGGTGTTCGTCCTCGACGTCTATGGCGCGCGCGAACAACCGCTCGCCGGTGTCAGCGGCGCCAGCGTGGCCGAGCACGTCAGTGTGCCGGTGCACTACCTGCCGAACTTCTCCGCAGTCGCCCAGCAGGTGGCCGAAGCGGCCGGCCCCGGCGACGTCATCGTCACCATGGGGGCCGGCGACGTGACCCTACTGGGACCGGAGATCGTGACCGAGTTGCGGGCCCGGGACAACCGCAGCGCGCCCGGCCGGCCGGGAGTGTTGCGATGACCCAGCCCAACGATGCCGACCGCCCGGTGACGATGCGGGCTGGGGAGCGGCCGGCCGAGGCTGCGGGCAATCCGGACGAGACGGTCGGCGACGCCCAGGCGGCCGGGGAGGCCGCCACCGAGCCGCTCTTCGTCGGAGGGCCCGAGGCCGAAACCCCGCCGACGCAGATCGAATTCGAGGGGCCGCGCCGGCGGGCGCGCCGCGAACGAGCAGAACGCCGCGCCGCCCAGGCGCGGGCCACCGCCATCGAAGAAGCCCGCCGGGAGGCCAAGCGCCGGATCAGCGGTCGCCCGGCCGACGAGCCCAAACCCGTCGCCCGGGGCGTGGTTCGTGGCCTGAAGATGCTGTTGGTGACGGTGCTGCTGGTCGCCCTCGGGATCGGGCTCGCGTTGATCCTCTATTTCACGCCCGCGATGTCAGCCCGCAACATCGTCGTCGTCGGCACCGGGGTGGTGACCCGCGAAGAGGTGCTGGACGCGGCGCGGGTGCGGCCGGGCACCCCGCTGCTGCAGATCAACACCAGCCAGGTCGCCGACCGGGTGGCGGCGATCCGGCGAGTGGCCAGCGCGCGGGTGCAGCGCCAGTATCCGTCGGCGCTGCGCATCACCATCGTCGAGCGGGTTCCGGTGGCGATGAAGGACTTTCCGGACGGCCCGCACCTGTTCGATCGCGACGGCGTCGACTTCGCGACGGGGCCGCCCCCGCCGGCGCTGCCCTACCTCGACGTCGCCGATCCGGGCCCCAACGACCCGGCCACCAAGGCCGCGCTGCAGGTGCTCACCGCGCTGCGCCCCGAGGTCGCGGGTCAGGTGGGCAGGGTCGCGGCCCCCTCGGTGGCCTCGATCACGCTCACGTTGGGCGACGGCCGCGTCGTCATCTGGGGGACGACCGATCGCACCGATGAGAAGGCCGAGAAGCTGGCCGCGCTGCTGACCCAGCCCGGGCGGACCTACGACGTCTCGAGCCCCGACCTGCCGACGGTGAAGTAGCGACAAGCCTGGCGTGTGACCGCCGCAACGGAAAAAATTTGCGAACCGCGTGTCGGCGCGCCTGCGGGGTTAGCACGCGCCATGCCCATACCGTTCTGGTTGCGCGGAACTACTTGACATAACTCTAACTCTATGGTTGAGGTTGAGGGTTTGCCAGGGAGGATCGCGAACGTTCGGGGGCAACCCCGTCGCGAAGAACTGGGCCCACCAGGGAGGAAAACGAATGATGACCCCCCCGCATAACTACCTGGCCGTCATCAAGGTCGTGGGTATCGGTGGCGGCGGTGTCAACGCCGTGAACCGGATGATCGAGCAGGGACTCAAGGGCGTGGAGTTCATCGCGATCAACACCGACGCGCAGGCGCTGTTGATGAGCGATGCCGACGTCAAACTCGACGTCGGCCGCGACTCCACCCGCGGGCTGGGCGCCGGGGCGGACCCGGAGGTCGGCCGCAAGGCCGCCGAGGACGCCAAGGACGAGATCGAGGAGCTGCTGCGCGGGGCGGACATGGTGTTCGTCACCGCCGGCGAGGGCGGCGGGACCGGCACCGGCGGCGCGCCCGTCGTGGCCAGCATCGCCCGCAAGCTGGGTGCGCTGACCGTCGGCGTGGTCACCCGGCCGTTCTCCTTCGAGGGCAAGCGGCGTGGCAACCAGGCGGAAAGCGGCATCGCGGCGCTGCGCGAGAGCTGCGACACCCTGATCGTGATCCCCAACGACCGGTTGCTGCAGATGGGTGACGCCGCGGTGTCCCTGATGGACGCGTTCCGGAGCGCCGACGAGGTGCTGCTCAATGGTGTGCAGGGCATCACCGACCTGATCACCACGCCCGGGCTGATCAACGTCGACTTCGCCGACGTCAAGGGCATCATGTCCGGGGCCGGCACCGCGTTGATGGGCATCGGATCGGCGCGCGGAGAGGGCCGATCGCTCAAGGCGGCCGAGATCGCGATCAACTCGCCCCTGCTGGAGGCCTCGATGGAGGGCGCGCAGGGCGTGCTGATGTCGATCGCCGGCGGCAGCGACCTGGGCCTGTTCGAAATCAACGAGGCGGCCTCGCTGGTGCAGGACGCCGCGCATCAGGACGCCAACATCATTTTCGGCACGGTCATCGACGACTCGCTGGGCGACGAGGTGCGCGTCACCGTCATCGCGGCCGGGTTCGACGCGGTCGGCGCCGGCCGCAGGCCCGTGGTGGGGGGCACTGCCGGCGAGAAAAGCGCTGGTGCGCACCGGATCGAGTCGGCGAAGTCCGGCAAGCTCAGTTCCACGCTTTTCGAGCCCGCCGACGCGGTCAGCGTGCCGGTTCACACCAACGGCTCCACGCTGAATATCGGCGGCGACGACGACGACGTCGACGTGCCACCGTTCATGCGCCGCTGAGGGTCTCGATTTGCTTGCCAGTGCGCGACAAACCGGCCACGAAGCATAAGGGCCGGATGGCGCTGGGCTCTGGCAGGCAGTGGAGTCCGGATACTGGACACGTGAACGTGCGCATCCGGCGGGTGACCACCACCCGTGCGGGCGGTGTCTCGGGCCCGCCGTTCGACACCTTCAACCTGGGCGACCATGTCGGTGACGACCCGGCGGCGGTGGCCGCCAACCGCAACCGGCTGGCCAGCGCCATCGGCCTCAAGCCCGAGCGTGTGGTGTGGATGAACCAGGTCCACGGTGATCGGGTCGAGGTGGTCGACGGGCCCCGGGCGGGTGCGGTCGACAACACGGACGCATTGGTGACCCCAACGGCGCGACTGGCGCTGGCGGTGGTGTCCGCCGACTGCGTACCGGTGCTGCTGGGCGACGCGCGCGCCGGAGTGGCCGCGGCGGTGCACGCCGGTCGCGTCGGTGCCCAACTCGGGGTGGTCGCCCGCACCGTGGAGGCCATGGTGGCGCTCGGCGCGCACCCCGAGGACATCTCGGCCCTGCTCGGCCCGGCCGTCAGTGGCCGCAACTACGAGGTGCCCGCGGCCATGGCCGACGAGGTGGAGGCCGCGCTTCCCGGTAGCCGAACCGCGACCGCGGCCGGCACCCCCGGCCTCGACCTTCGGGTCGGGATCGCCTGCCAGCTAAAGGATTTGGGCGTCACGGCCATCGACATCGATCCGCGGTGCACGGTGGACGACCCAACGTTGTTCAGCCACCGCCGGGACGCGCCGACCGGGCGGCTGGCCTCGCTGGTGTGGATGGAGTGACCGCGATGGCGGACAGGGCTCCGGCGCCAGAGAGTCACAGCGACCGCGAAACGGAATTGACACACGCATTAGCGGCCGTGCGCTCGCGCCTTGCGGCGGCAGCCGAAGCGGCGGGGCGCAATGTCGGTGAAATCGAACTGCTGCCGATTACAAAATTCTTTCCAGCAACCGATGTCGTGATTTTGTCCCGATTGGGTTGCCGGGCCGTTGGCGAATCGCGGGATCAGGAAGCGTCGGCAAAAGTGAGCGAAGTCACCAAACTTTTGGCGGCCTCTTCGCGGGCGGACGTACCGAGCCTGCGCTGGCACATGGTGGGCCACATTCAGCGGAACAAGGCGCGCTCGGTTGCGCGCTGGGCGCACACCGCCCACTCGGTCGACAGCGCCCATTTGGTCAGCGCCCTCGATCGCGGCGTCTCCGCGGCCCTCGCGGAGGGCCGCCGCACCGACCCGATGCGGATCTACGTGCAGATCAGCCTCGACGGCGACGAATCGCGGGGCGGCGTCGACATCTCGGCGCCGGGGGCGGTCGACCAGTTGTGCGCGCAGGCCGACGAGGCAAAATACCTGGAACTGGCGGGGCTGATGGCTATCCCGCCGCTGGGCTCGGACCCCGACGAGGCCTTCGGGCGCCTGCGAACGGAGCATTTGCGCGTCCTGGAGTCGCATCCCAATGCGGTCGGCCTGTCCGCGGGGATGTCCGACGATTTCGAAATTGCGGTCAAACACGGTTCGACATGTGTGCGTGTCGGTACCGCGCTATTGGGCCCGCGGCCGCTACCGTCACCGTAATAAGTCACTGTAGTCACATCTTCATCACTGACACCAAACGTCAGGGGCTAGAAGGGGTCAACGCAATGAGCACACTGCACAAAGTCAAGGCCTATTTCGGTATGGCCCCGATGGACGACTACGACGACGAGTATTACGACGACCACGCTCCCTCCCGCGGTTTCCCGCGCCCCCGTTTCGACGAGGGATACGGCCGCTACGAAGGCCGGTTCGAAGGGCGCGACTACGACGACCCGCGCGAGCCCGCCGACTACCCACCGAGCGGCTACCGCGGCGGTTACGGCGAGGAGTCGCGCTACGGCGCCGTCCATCCCCGCGAGTTCGAGCGGCCCGAGATGGGCAGGCCCCGCTTTGGATCCTGGCTGCGCAACTCCACCCGCGGCGCGCTGGCGATGGACCCGCGCCGGATGGCGATGATGTTCGAGGAGGGCCACCCGCTCTCGAAGATCACCACGCTGCGGCCGAAGGACTACAGCGAGGCCCGCACGATCGGCGAGCGGTTCCGCGACGGCACCCCGGTCATCATGGACCTGGTGTCGATGGACAACGCCGACGCCAAGCGGCTCGTCGACTTCGCGGCCGGCCTTGCGTTCGCGTTGCGCGGCTCCTTCGACAAGGTGGCCACCAAGGTGTTCCTGCTCTCGCCCGCCGACGTCGATGTGTCCCCGGAGGAGCGTCGCCGGATCGCCGAAACCGGCTTCTACGCTTACCAATAACCCAGGCCCGGCGGCGCGGGCGCGGCGCCGCTTTCGGCGGCCCGGCCGGTTGACATGTGGCCGGAGGCTCGGAGTCGGTAGGCTGGCAGGCGCCGCGCAAGCCCGCGGCGCTTGACATCTCATCGGTAAGGTCGGGGCTCTTCAGTTGGTGCTGTTCTTTCAGATCCTTGGGTTTGCGCTGTTCATCTTCTGGCTGCTGCTCATCGCTCGGGTCGTCGTCGAGTTCATCCGCTCGTTCAGCCGGGACTGGCATCCCACCGGCATCACCGTGGTGATCCTCGAGATCATCATGTCGATCACCGATCCGCCGGTGAAGCTGCTGCGCCGGCTGATCCCGCAACTCACCATCGGGGCGGTCCGCTTCGACCTGTCCATCATGGTGCTGCTGCTGGTCGCGTTCATCGGCATGCAACTGGCCTTCGGGGCCGCGGCTTGAGCCGGTTGCGGCCCGCGGCGCCCGCATCGTCCGGCCCGGAGACGGTTCGGCCACGTTTTAGCTTCGGTTTGGTGGCTGCGATTTAAAAAGGCTAAGGTTTCGGATTTTATTGCCCTCAGTGTTTGAAATTGGTTCTTATTTATTGGCCTAAACAGCAACGGTCGGGCCTGGTGTGACAGGATGGACGGCAGTTGCAGGACGGCGACCACTGCGTTCTACACTTTTCAGAACGTTAGACAGGAACTTGAGGGGACGAAACAATGCCGCTGACACCAGCCGACGTCCACAATGTGGCGTTCAGTAAGCCACCGATCGGCAAGCGGGGCTACAACGAAGATGAGGTCGACGCCTTCCTCGATCTGGTGGAGGCCGAGCTGACGCGGCTCATCGAGGAGAACAGCGATCTACGTCAGCGGATCGAGGAACTGGACCAGGAGCTGGCCGCCGGCGGTGGCGCCGGCGCCGCTCCCGCCGCCGCGGCCGTCCCCACTCAGGCGATCCCCGTCCCCGAGCCGGAGCCCAAGGCGGCACCGTCACCGGCACCCGCCGCCGCCGGGACCAATGAGGAACAGGCCATGAAGGCCGCCCGGGTGCTGAGCCTGGCCCAGGACACCGCCGACCGGCTGACCAGCACCGCCAAGGCGGAGTCGGACAAGATGCTGGCCGACGCCCGCGCCAACGCCGACCAAATCCTCACCGAGGCGCGCCAGACCGCCGAGACCACGGTCGCCGAGGCCCGGCAGCGCGCCGAAGCGATGCTCGCGGATGCCCAAACCCGTTCCGAGACCCAACTGCGCCAGGCGCAGGAAAAGGCGGACGCCCTGCAGGCCGACGCCGAGCGCAAGCACTCCGAGATCATGGGGACGATCAACCAGCAGCGCACCGTCCTGGAAGGCCGCCTCGAGCAGCTGCGCACCTTCGAACGCGAGTACCGGACCCGGCTCAAGACCTACCTGGAGTCGCAGCTCGAGGAGCTCGGCCAGCGCGGATCGGCGGCACCCGTCGACTCCAGCGCCGACGCCGGCGGATTCGAGCAATTCAACCGGGGTAACAACTAGCCTCGTGCCGGACACTCGCCAAGCTGCGCGGTCGGCACCGGAAGACCTGCACACGAACTGGCTGTCCCGCTCGTCGCTTGGAGGATGACTGATGCTCATCATTGCGCTGGTGCTGGCCCTGATCGGGCTCGTCGCGTTGGTGTTCGCCGTAGTCACGAGCAATGAACTGGTGGCCTGGGTGTGCATCGGCGCCAGCGTGCTCGGCGTGGTCCTGTTGATCATCGACGCGTTGCAGGAGCGGCAGCGTCGCGACACGGGTGCGGCCGACCAGCACGAGGAAACGGCCCCGGACGAGGACGAGGCCGACGAAGAGGCCGTCGACTACCCCGAGGAAGCCCCGCCCGAGGACGCCTATGAATCATCGGCGGAGGGCCACGGCGACGAGGCCGCCAAGTAGCTCTCAGCCGGTGGGCGTGGCCAGCGTCTGGCGCACCTCGTCGTCGCTGACCTGGTGAAAATCGCCGTATACCTGGCCGACCGCTTCGAATCCGGGCGGCATCGTCACGCAAACGACCTCATCGGTCTCGAGCGAGAGCTCACGGCAGGCTGACGGCGCTCCCACCGGAACCGCCACGACAATCGATTTCGGGCCTGCGGCCCGCACCGCTCTGACGGCCGCCAGCATGCTCGCACCGGTGGCGATCCCGTCGTCGACCAAGATCACAACCTTGCCGTGCGGGTCGGCGGGGGGACGACCCCCTCGGTACGCCTGCTCGCGGCGGGCGAGTTCGGTTGTCTCGCTTTCGATTACCTCGCGCACCTGCTCGTCGGTGATGCGCAAGCTGGACACCACGTCGTCGTTCATCACGACGCCACCGCCGCTGGCCACCGCGCCCATCGCGAGCTCCGACCAGCCCGGCACCCCGAGCTTGCGGACCAAAAACACGTCCAGGGGCGCGTGCAGCGCCGCGGCGATCTCCCAGGCCACCGGCACCCCGCCGCGGGCCAGCCCGAAGACCAGCACGTCGTCCCTGCCGCGGTAGGAGATCAGCTGCTCGGCCAGTGCGCGACCGGCCTCACGACGGTCGCGGAACGTGCGCGTCGAAGTGTGCCGGAGAAATCCGTTGGGTGTCATCGGTCGCATTCCAGCCTACGGGCTTTGGTGGCGGCCGGACCGGTCAGCGCGGAGCGTCCTGGCTCCGCCGGTCTGGGCTTCGCAGGGCCGCCATGCGTGTCCGAGGGGGGACTTGAACCCCCACGCCCATTAGTAGGGCACTAGCACCTCAAGCTAGCGCGTCTGCCATTCCGCCACTCGGACAAGTCCAACCGCATGGGTTGGCAGCTAAGGCTATCGGATTGTCTCACGCGGACCCAATCCAGCCGCGCCGCTCGGCCTTGAGCCGAGCGGCCTCGCCAATGGTAGGAAAGGTGGTTGTGACCGTCACCGACTTCCCGACCGACCCGGCTGACGATGTGGTCGAGGTCGTCAGCCGGTTGATCCGGTTCGACACCACCAATACCGGCGAACCGGAGACAACCCGGGGCGAGGCCGAGTGCGCGCAATGGGTCGCCGAGCAGCTCGCCCAGGTCGGCTATTCGCCGCAGTATGTGGAGTCGGGCGCTCCGGGCCGCGGCAATGTGATCGCCCGCCTCGCTGGCGCGGACAGTTCCCGCGGCGCCCTGCTGATCCACGGGCATCTCGACGTGGTGCCGGCCGAGCCGGCCGAGTGGAGCGTGCACCCGTTCTCCGGGGCGGTCAAGGACGGCTTCGTCTGGGGCCGCGGCGCGGTCGATATGAAGGACATGGTCGGCATGATGATCGTGGTCGCGCGGCAGTTGAAGCGGGCCGGGATCGTGCCGCCCCGCGATCTGGTGTTCGCGTTCCTTGCCGATGAGGAACACGGCGGCAGCTACGGGGCGCAGTGGCTGGTCAGCAATCGTCCCGACCTGTTCGACGGTGTCACCGAGGCGATCGGCGAAGTCGGCGGCTTCTCGTTGACCGTGCCGCGCCGCGACGGGGGCGAGCGCCGGCTTTATTTGATCGAGACGGCCGAGAAGGGACTGTCGTGGATGCGGCTGACCGCTCGCGGCCCGGCCGGACACGGATCGATGGTGCATGACCAGAACGCCGTCACGGCCGTCGCCGAGGCGGTCGCCAAGCTGGGCCGGCACCAGTTTCCGCTCGTGCTGACCGACCCCGTCGCCCAGTTCCTGGCCGCCGTCGGGGAGGAGACCGGGCTGACGTTCGACATCGAGTCGGGTGACCTGGCGGGGGCGATCGAAAAGCTTGGACCCATGGCCCGCATGCTCAAGGCCGTGCTGCGCGACACCGCCAACCCGACGATGCTCAAGGCCGGGTACAAGGCCAACGTCGTCCCGGCGGTGGCCGAGGCGGTGCTCGACTGCCGGATCCTGCCCGGCCGCAAGGCGGCGTTCGAGGCCGAGGTCGACGAGTTGTTGGGCCCGGACGTGACGCGCGAGTGGATCAAAGACTTCTCGTCGTATGAGACGAGCTTCGACGGTGACCTGGTGGACGCCATGAACGCTGCCGTGCTCACCCTCGACCCGGATGGACGCACGGTGCCCTACATGCTGTCCGGTGGTACCGACGCAAAAGCCTTCGCCCGCTTGGGTATTCGCTGTTTTGGGTTCAGCCCCCTGCGGTTGCCGCCCGACCTCGATTTCACCGCGTTGTTCCACGGCGTCGACGAGCGGGTACCCGTGGATGCGCTCAGGTTTGGCACCGACGTGCTGGCACACTTCCTGACACACTGCTGAAGTCACGACAGGTAACGAAAGGATCGACCATGAGCACCGCGCCCGACCCGTACGCAGCACTGCCGAAGCTGCCGACATTCACCCTGACCTCGGAGTCGATCACCGATGGCCAGTCGCTGGCCATGCCGCAGGTCAGCGGAATCATGGGCGCGGGCGGAGAAGACGTCAGTCCGCAGTTGAGCTGGTCGGGGTTCCCGAGGGAGACGCGCAGCTTCGCCGTCACCGTCTACGACCCCGACGCGCCGACGGCCTCGGGGTTCTGGCACTGGGCGGTGGCCAACCTGCCGGCCGACGTCACCGGACTGCCCGCGGGTGCGGGCGACGGCAGCGACCTGCCCGGTGGCGCGCTGACGCTGGTGAACGACGCCGGGATGCGCCGCTACATCGGGGCTGCGCCGCCGCCGGGGCACGGGCCGCATCGCTACTACGTCGCGGTGCACGCCGTGGACGTCGACAAGCTCGACCTCGGCGAGGATGCCAGCCCCGCCTACCTCGGCTTCAACCTGTTCCAGCACGCGATCGCGCGCGCGGTGATTCACGGCATCTACGAACAGAAGTAGGTCGCGAGGGTGCAACTACCGACACCCCCACTCGGGGAACGCGTCGCTAGTTGCACTCTCGCGGCGGGCTAGCGCCGTGCCGCGGATCCGACCGCATCGCTGAGCGAGGCGAACCCGCCGTCGTGCAGCCGGCGCGCGATGCCGTCGTGAATTCGCTTGGGCCACAAGCCTCCTCCATAGATGAAGCCGGTGTAGCCCTGCAGCAGCGACGCGCCCGCGGTGATGCGCTCCCACGCGTCGTCGGCCGTTTCGATGCCCCCCACGCTGATCAGCACCAGGCGATCGCCGACCCGGGCGTGGAGCCGGCGCAACACCTCGGTGGCCCGGCGCGCGACCGGCGGCCCGGAGATGCCGCCCGGGCCCAGCGCGTCGACCCCGGGCGTTGTCAGGCCGTCGCGCGACACCGTGGTGTTGGTGGCCACGATTCCGGCCAGGCCCAGTTCGACGGCCAGGTCGGCGACGGCGTCAAGGTCGGCGTCGGACAGGTCGGGCGCGATCTTCACCAGCACCGGTGTGGGGGTCCCGGGGGTGCCGGACGCCTCGGCCAGGACGGCGGACAGGATGGGCCGCAGCGACTCGACGGCCTGCAGGTCGCGCAGGCCGGGCGTGTTCGGTGAGCTGACGTTGACCACCAGATAGGACGCCAGCGGTCCGACCAGGCGGGCGCTGGCCCGGTAGTCGTCGACGGCGTCGGCGGCCGGCGTGCTCTTCGTCTTGCCGATGTTGACCCCGATCGGGATGTCGGGGCGGTGCCGCGCGAGCTGGATCGCCAGCGCGCCGGCGCCGAGGTTGTTGAAGCCCAGCCGGTTCAGCAGGGCCCGGTCGGCGGGCAGCCGGAACATGCGCGGGGCCGGGTTGCCGGGCTGCGCGTTCGCGGTGACGGTCCCGACCTCGGCGTAGCCGAACCCCAGCGCACCCCAGGTCAGTAACCCCTTGCCGTCCTTGTCGAAGCCGGCGGCCAGCCCGAGCGGCCCCGGGAAACGCACCCCGAACACGGTGCTCGCCAGCGCCGGATCATTGGGGCCGAGCAGCCGGTGCAGCAGCCGCCGGGCGAAGCCAAGCGCGGTGGCGCCGCGCAGCACCGCGAAGACCATGGTGTGGATGCGCTCGGGCGGAACCAGGAAGAGCAGCCGTCGCACCAGGCCGTACACCATGCCGTCGCGGGGTTGGGCCACCGTCACAGTTCCGGCTGATCGGGCCGCCGGTTGTTCAGCCGAGATTTTTTGCGGCGCAACAACACTCGCCTGCTTCCGTCGGTGTAGAGCCGCACCCGGGTCAGCTCCCACCCGCGGTATTCGGCCTCGATGGACAGCCGCGTGGATGCGCTGAGCCGGGTGACCTCCGGCGGCAGGCGCAGCGGCACCCACTCGTATTCGTCGGACAACTCGGTGTCCCAGCCCGCGGGCAGCCGGCTACTGCGCGGCGCGGTCAACGCGTACCCGCCGCGTGCTCGATGACCTGCACCCCGGCACCGGACCCCGACACCACGTACAGGGTGTCTGACGCTTCGTCGAAGGCCAGTGAGTTCGGTTGCTGCACGGTTGGGTAACGCACCTTTTCGGCGGGAATTCCGGTGGACAGATCGTAACCAATCACGATATTGGAAGCGGTCTGGGTTACCCAGCTCAACGCGCGGGAGCCGGCAAGACCGTATGGCGCCCGGGGCACCGGATAAGCCTGCCGCAAGATCAGCGGGTCGACGCCATAGACCAGCAACTGGCCGCCGCGCGTGTCGGCGACCAAGACCCGGCCCCACGGGTCCGCGGTCATGGTGGTCGCGCCTTCGCCGGCCCGCAGCGCCTGTTGGGCTTGACCGTCGGGCCCGATCGTGGTCACCGAGGTCTGTCCCCGATCCAGCACCGCCGTCGTATTGGCTTGGGTAGCAAGGGAATCGACGCGGGCGAAGATCTTGGTCCGGCTTCCGACGGTCGCGGTGTCGACGGCGCCGGGCGTCGGTGAGGCAAGGATGTAGACGGCCCCGTCGGCGCTGCCCAGCACCAACTTGCCGTCGGCGCGCAGGGCGATCGCGGTGAAGTCGGCCTGCTGGGCATCGGTCACGTTCACCCGTGCCGTGCGGCCGGTAGGCAGGTCGACCACGAAGTAGCCGCCCCGCGCGGCCAGGAACAGCGTGCCGCGGCCGTCATCGGTCAACGTGGTCGCCGGCCCCGGCAACTCGATGACCCGCGGCGTGGCCTTCGGGTCACCGAAGACGGTGACGGTGGCCGGTCGCGCCGGGGCGGCGCCCGGCGCCAGGACGGCCAGCTGGTGGGTGCCGCCGTCGAAGACCGCCGCGGTCGCGGCGGCGGCCAGCGGGCGCACCTCGCCGGCCGGACTCTGGGACACCGGTGGAGACACGGCGGCCACGGCCGGCTCGATGGTGGGCGGCGCGGATTTGAGTGTGTTGGACGAACATCCCACCACCACGGCCAGCAAAAGCGCGATGACAAGCAGACGGGGCTGAGCTGTCAATTGATGACGCATGCGGCTTGACAGCAATTATTTTTCCTCGCGTAACGACTGTGGACTTCCGAGTCTAAGGAACGCCATCGCATCCAATATGGCCATGTCGCCCACATCAAGCCCCGCGGGCGAGGTATCGTCGCCTCATGGCCGTCATCGTTGACCGGCATATCGCGGCAAAAGAGTTTGCTGTCGAAGACATGTCGACAGGAATCTTCGCCAGCGGGTATGGACAAGTCGGTGATGGGCGCAGTTTTTCGTTCCGCATCGAACACCGCTCGCTCATCGTCGAGATTTACCGACCGCGCCTTGCCGGGCCAGTTCCCCTGGCCGAAGAGGTGGTCGCCACGGCGGTCCGCAGCCTGGTCGATATCGACCTCACCGACGAGCGCAGCCTGACCGCCGCGGTGCGTGACTCGGTGGCGCACGCGGTGCCGGTATCGCACTAGTCACCGGTATCGCCCCCGTCAGTAGCGCACTCGCACCGGGTACGGTCGTGGTCGTGGTTGCCCCAACCTCTCGGACGTCTCGGTTGGACACCGTGGCATGACAGTCATCCTGTTGCGGCACGGTCGATCCAGCTCGAACACCGCCGGCGTCCTGGCCGGCCGCTCCGAGGGCGTCGACCTCGACGACAAGGGGCGCGATCAGGCCGCCGGGCTGATCGACCGGATCGGTGACCTGCCCATCCGCGCACTGATCAGCTCGCCGTTGCTGCGCTGCCGGCGCACCCTCGAACCGCTCGCCGAAGCGCTGTGCCTCGAGCCGCTCATCGACGAGCGGCTGGCCGAAGTGGACTACGGGGACTGGACCGGCCGCAAGATCGCGGAACTGGCCGGCGAGCCGCTGTGGCGGGTCGTGCAGGCCCATCCGAGCGCGGCGGTGTTCCCCGGCGGCGAGGGGCTGGCGCAGGTGCAGGCGCGTGCCGTCGCCGCCGTCCGGGAGCACGATCGACGGCTGGCCCAGGAGCACGGCGGGGAGAACGGCGGCGACGCCCTGTGGGTGGCCTGCACTCACGGTGACGTCATCAAGGCGGTCGTCGCCGACGCGTACGGCATGCACCTGGACGCGTTCCAGCGGGTCACCGCCGACCCGGCGTCGGTGAATGTGATCCGGTACACGGAGTTGCGCCCGTTTGTGTTGCACGTCAACCACACCGGGGCGAAGTTGGCCGCGGCACTGCGGGCCGGGCCACCGCCCCAGGATGCGGCGAAGCCCGAGACGGACGGTGAGCCCGCGGCAACGGAACGGCCGGCCGCGGTCGTGCCGTCCGGCGACGCGGTGGTCGGCGGCTCGACTGATTAATTCCGCTTAAATCAGGCGGAGCGGGGCAATCGAATCGCACGGCGACGGCAACAGCCGGTATTTTGGAGGTGCCATGGCCCGCGCAATTCACGTCTTTCGCACACCCGACCGCTTCGTGGCCGGGACCGTCGGCCAGCCCGGAAACCGAACCTTCTACATCCAGGCCGTGCACGATTCCCGGGTGGTGTCGGTGGTGCTGGAAAAGCAGCAGGTTGCGGTTCTGGCCGAACGCATCGGTGCGCTGCTGCTCGAGGTGAATCGCAGGTTCGGCACGCCGGTCCCGCCGGAGCCCGCCGAGGTGGAGGACTTGAATCCGCTGATCACACCGGTCGATGCCGAGTTTCGGGTCGGAACCATGGGCCTGGGCTGGGATTCGGAGGCCCAGACCGTAGTGGTCGAGTTGCTGGCCGTCACCGACGCCGAGTTCGACGCGTCGGTGGTGCTCGATGACACCGAAGAGGGCCCCGACGCGGTGCGGGTGTTCTTGACGCCGGAGTCGGCGCGGCAGTTCGCCACCCGCTCCACTCGCGTCATCTCGGCGGGACGCCCGCCGTGCCCGCTGTGCGACGAACCGTTGGATCCGGAAGGCCACATCTGCGCGCGCGCCAACGGCTATAGGCGCAGCGCGCTGCTCGGGCCCGACGATGAACTTGAGGCCTGACGACCGTGAGGCGTTGCGCAACGGCGAGCTGACGGTCATCGGACGTATCCGCTCAGCCAGCAACGCCACCTTCCTGTGCGAATCCACGCTCGGCGAATTGACGGTGCACTGCGTCTACAAGCCGGTGTCCGGTGAGGCCCCGCTGTGGGACTTTCCTGACGGGACGCTGGCCGGCCGCGAACTCGGCGCATACCTGGTGTCGACGCAGTTGGGTTGGAACATCGTGCCCTACACCGTGATTCGTCACGGGCCGGCCGGTCCGGGCATGCTGCAGCTTTGGGTCGAGCAACCCGGCGACGCGGCCGACTCCGACCCGAGGCCCGGCCCCGACCTGGTCGACCTGTTTCCCGCCAACGAACCGCAACCCGGTTACCTGCCGGTGCTACGGGCCTACGACTATGCCGGCGACGAGGTCGTCTTGATGCACGCCGACGACATCCGGCTGTGGCGGATGGCGGTCTTCGACGTGTTGGTCAACAACGCCGACCGCAAAGGTGGCCATGTTCTGCGCGACGTCGAGGGCCACATCTACGGCGTCGACCACGGTGTGTGCCTGCACGTGGAGAACAAACTCCGCACGGTGCTATGGGGCTGGGCCGGCAAGCCCGTCGACGAGAAAATGCTGGAGGCGGTGGCCGGGCTCACCGAGGCCCTGGCCGGCTCGCTGGGCGATGAATTGGCCGAGCACATCACGCGGGCGGAGATCGCGGCGCTGCGCAGGCGCGCGCACGCGCTGCTCAACGATCCGGTGATGCCCGGACCCAACCGGCACCGTCCCATTCCGTGGCCGGCCTTCTGAGGCGATGGCAAGCGCGGCGTAGCCGGGCGTAGCCGGTCGCCGCCCCGGCCTTCGGAGGCGATGGCAAGCGCGGCGTAGCCCGGTCGCCGCCACGGCCTTCTGAGGCGATGGCAAGCGCGGCGTAGCCCGGTCGCCGCCACGGCTTTAGGCCACGGCGCGGGCGTCGGAGATACTGAGTCGGTGAGCCAGGGCCCGGACGAGATGACCGACGCCGCTCTGGCCGCCGAACTCGCCGCCGACGCGGGGGAACTGCTGCTGAAGGTGCGCGACGAGATCGGATTCGGTCATCCGTGGGCGTTGGGTGACGCCGGCGACGCCCTGGCCAACGAGCTAATCCTGCGGCGGCTGCGCGCCGAGCGCCCTGATGATGCGGTGCTCAGCGAGGAGGCCTACGACGACCGGGTCCGGTTGCGGCGCGACCGGGTCTGGATCATCGACCCGTTGGACGGCACCCGGGAGTTCACCACCCCGGGCCGCGACGACTGGGCGGTGCACATTGCGCTGTGGCAGCGCCCCACCAACGGCCGACGGGAGATCACCGACGCCGCGGTGTCGTTGCCGGCCCGCGGGAACGCCGTTTACCGCACCGACACCGTGACTGCCGACGCCGCGCGCGTCGGCATCCCGCATACGTTCCGGATCGCCGTCAGCGCCACCCGGCCGCCCTTCCTGCTGCACCGCATGCGCCAGTCGTTGGCGATCCAGCCGGTGGCGATCGGTTCGGCGGGCGCCAAGGCCATGGCCATCATCGACGGCGAAGTCGACGCCTACCTGCACGCGGGCGGTCAGTGGGAATGGGACTCGGCGGCGCCGGCCGGGGTGGTGATGGCCGCCGGCATGCACGCGTCACGGCTGGACGGCTCGCCCATGCGCTACAACCAGTCGGATCCGTACCTGCCCGACTTCCTGATGTGCCGCGCCGAGCTGGCGCCGATCCTGCTGGCCGCCATCCGCGACGCGTGGCGCTAACCTCCCGCGTTTAGAGTCGTTGGCATGCAGTCGTGGGCGTTTCCACCGGTTCCGGTGTTGCCGGGGCGTGGGCCGGAGCTCCGGCTGTATGACACCTCCGACCGGCAGGTGCGCCCGGTAGCGGCCGGATCGACCGCGACGATGTACGTCTGCGGCATCACGCCGTACGACTCCACCCACCTCGGGCACGCGGCCACCTACCTGACCTTCGACGTGATCCACCGGCAATGGCTGGACCTCGGCCACGCCGTGCACTACGTGCAGAACGTCACCGACGTCGACGATCCCCTGTTCGAGCGGGCCGACCGCGACGGCGTCGACTGGCGCGAACTCGCCGACCGCGAGGTCGCGCGCTTTCGCGAGGACATGGCGGCGCTGCGGGTCCTGCCGCCCCGCGAGTACGTCGCGGCCACCCAGGCGATCCCCGAGGTGATCGAGCTTGTCGAGAAGATGCTGGCGTCGGGCGCGGCGTACGTCGTCGACGGCGACTACCCGGACGTCTACTACCGGGCGGACGCCACGCCGCAGTTCGGCTACGAGTCCGGCTACGACCGCGAGACCATGCTGCGACTCTTCGAGCAACGCGGCGGCGACCCGCACCGGTCCGGCAAGACCGACGAGCTCGACGCGCTGCTGTGGCGGGCCGCGCGCCCGGGCGAGCCGAGTTGGCCGTCACCGTTCGGCGCCGGGCGGCCCGGCTGGCATGTCGAGTGCGCGGCGATCGCGCTCAGCCGCATCGGCAGCGGCCTGGACATCCAGGGCGGCGGCAGCGACCTGATCTTCCCGCACCACGAATTCACCGCCGCCCACGCCGAGTGCGTCAGGGGCGAGCGACGGTTCGCCCGCCACTACGTGCACGCGGGAATGATCGGCTGGGAGGGGCACAAGATGTCCAAGAGCCGCGGCAACCTGGTGCTGGTGTCGACCTTGCGGGCCCAAGGCGTCGAGCCGGCGGTCATCCGGCTGGGGCTGCTGTCCGGGCACTACCGCGTGGACCGGTTCTGGAGCCAGCAGGTGCTCGACGAGGCCAACGCCCGGCTGGCGCGCTGGCGCAGCGCGGCCGGGCTGACCGCCGGCCCGGACGCCGCCGACGTGGTCGCGCGGGTGCGCCAATACCTCGCCGACGACCTGAACACCCCCAAAGCTCTTGCGGCGCTTGATGGCTGGACAACCGACGCCCTCGAATACGGTGGCCACGACACCAAGGCGCCGCGGTTGGTGGCCACTGCGATCGACGCGCTGCTCGGGGTGGAACTGTGAAGGCGGTACGTTGGCGGCCATGACGTCGCTGCAGGGCAAGGTCGTTTTCATCACCGGTGGCGCCCGGGGAATCGGTGCCCATGTCGCCCGTCGGCTGGCCAACAAGGGCGCCAAGCTCGTTCTCACCGACCTGAACGACGCCGAGCTGGCCGCGCTGGCCGCCGAGCTCGGCGAGGACCGGGTGCTGCCCGCGGTCGCCGACGTGCGCGACCTGCCGGCTATGCAGGCCGTCGCCGCCCGGGCGGTCGAACGCTTCGGCGGCATCGACATCGTGGTGGCCAACGCCGGCATCGCCAGCTACGGGTCGGTGCTGCAGGTTGACCCGGAGGCGTTCAGGCGGGTGATGGAAGTCAACGTGAACGGGGTCTTCAACACCGTGCGCGCCACACTGCCGGCGCTGATCGAGCGCCGCGGCTACCTGCTGATCGTCTCGTCGCTGGCCGCGTATGCCGCCTGCCCGGGCCTGGCCCCCTACAACGCGTCGAAGGCCGCCGTCGAGATCTTCGCCAACGCGCTGCGGCTGGAGGTCGCCCACCACGGCGTCAGCGTCGGTTCGTCGCACATGTCGTGGATCGACACCGCCCTGGTCCGCGACACCGAGGCCGACCTGCCCGCCTTCGGCAAACTGCTCGCCAGCTTCCCGTGGCCGCTGAACAAGACCACCACCGTCGACAAGTGCGCGGACGCCTTCGTCAAGGGCATCGAGGGCCGCCGCAACCGCGTCTACTGCCCGCGATGGGTGGCCCTGTTCCGCTGGGTCAAGCCGGTGCTGTCCAGCCCGGTGGGGGAACTGCCGCTGCACAAACCCGCCGCCGAGCTGCTGCCCCAACTCGACGCCCAGGTAGCCGCGCTCGGGCGCTCGATGTCTGCGTCCAACGTCGAGTTGTTGCGCGAAAATCGCGCTGACGACCCCCACTAGTCGACGTTCGGCGAAAGGTTATTTGCGCCGTCGGCGCAGGTAGCGCTCGAACTCCGCGGCCAGCGCGTCGCCGTCGATCTTGCCCAGCGCCTCGTTCATGTCCACCTCGGCGTCGCCGCGCTGCTCCAGCGACGACACGTATTCGGCCAGGTCCTCGTCCTCGGCGGCCATCTCGGTGATGGCCTGCTCCCACTCCTCGGCCTCGGTCGGCAGGTCCGCCAGCGGCACCTCGATGTCCAGCACGTCCTCGACGCGGCGCAACAGCGCCACCGTCGCCTTCGGGTTGGGCGGTTGCGACACGTAGTGCGGCACCGCCGCCCAGAACGTCACCGCTGGAATTCCCGCGGCAACGCAGGCGTCCTGGAACACCCCGGCGATGCCGGTCGGGCCCTCGTAGCGGCTCTCCTCGAGCCCGAAGCGTTTGGCCGACTCGGGGGAGTAGGCGGCGCCCGAAACCGGAACCGGCCGGGTGTGCGGGGTGTCGGCCAGCAGGGCGCCCAGGATGACCACGGTGTCCACGTTGAGCTTGTCGGCGATGGCGACGAGCTCGGCGCAGAAGGTGCGCCAGCGCATGTTGGGTTCCACCCCGTGCATCAACACGACGTCGCGGTCGCTGCCCGGCGGCCGGCAGTGCGAAATCCGCATCGCCGGCCACACCAGCTCGCGGGTGACCCCGTCGACCTGCCGGATGACGGGCCGATTCACCTGGTAGTCGTAGTAGGCCTCGTCGTCGATCTCCAGGATCGGGTCGGCTTCCCAAATCGCCTCGAGGTGCTCTAGGGCGTCGCTGGCGGCGTCACCGGCGTCGTTCCAGCCCTCGAACGCCGCCACGACGATGGTGTTGTGCAGTTCGGGCAGTGCGGCTTCTCCAAAGGGGGAGCCCTCGGGCGGGGTCACAGAATCAGCGTACGGCCTTCCGCCGGGCGACGATGCGGACAACCTGTCAACCTCCGGGCGCATTTCATAGGACGACTATCCTTGTGGGGTGACTGCCGCTGACGATTACCGCTACGACACGGGCATCGTGGACACTTTGGCGCAGCGGGTGATGGTCGGCGACAAAGCGATGGGTACCCAGCTGCGGGCGGCTGACCTGAGCCTCGACCACTTCAACCGCCGGCGTCGACGCGGTCGAGACGAAATACGTTCGGCTGCAATCTGGTTAACCTTGGTAACTACGACATTGCCGACAAGATCCGCGAGCCGGCGCTCAGGGGCACCGCGATCGCCGAAGCGGGTCGGGTCGAGCTGGGCGTCCAGACGTCGGGTGGCGACGTAGACTTTTCACCGTCGAGAGGCGTTGCAACGGTTCTCCGGTTTTTGCCGGTATCCGCCACGCTCGGCAGAGTCAAGGACGCCTTCCGCTACGGAAGGAACGTACGTGAACGCCGTTGAGACAAACTTCGCACCGAACATCCGCCCCGACTGCACCGATGAGCTAAAGGCAGCTCTGCGCCAGCGGATCATGGTGATCGACGGTGCGATGGGCACGGCGATCCAGCGCGACCGGCCGGACGAGGCCGGCTACCGCGGCGACCGGTTCACGGAGTGGCCGACGGCTCTTCAGGGCAACAACGACCTGCTCAACCTGACGCAGCCGCAGATCATCGAGGGGATCCACCGCGAGTACCTCGAGGCGGGCGCCGACATCCTGGAGACCAACACGTTCAACGCGAACGCGATCTCGCTCTCCGACTACGGCATGGCTGACCTGAGCTACGAGCTGAACTACGCCGGCGCCGCCCTGGCGCGGGCGGCCGCCGACGAGTTCAGCACCCCGGAGAAGCCCCGCTACGTCGCCGGCGCGATCGGGCCGACGACGCGGACCGCGTCGATCTCGCCGGACGTCAACGACCCGGGCGCCCGCAACGTCTCCTACGACCAGCTGGTCGCCGCCTACCTCGAAGCCGCCAACGGCCTGGTCGACGGCGGTGCGGACCTCCTCATCATCGAGACGATCTTCGACTCGCTGAACGCCAAGGCGGCGGTGTTCGCCGTCGAGACGCTGTTCGAGGAGCGCGGACGACGCTGGCCGGTGATCATTTCGGGCACCATCACAGACGCCTCCGGGCGGACGTTGTCCGGCCAGGTCACCGAGGCGTTCTGGAACGCCATCAGGCACGCGAAGCCGCTCGCGGTCGGCCTGAACTGCGCGCTGGGCGCGCCTGAGATGAGGCCCTACATCGCCGAGATGTCGCGGATCGCAGACACCTTTGTCTCGTGCTACCCGAACGCCGGCCTGCCCAACGCCTTCGGCGAATACGACGAGGACCCGGAGCGCCAGGCGAGCTACATCGCCGACTTCGCCGAGGCCGGCCTGGTCAACCTCGTCGGTGGTTGCTGCGGAACGGCACCGCCGCACATCGCCGAGATCGCCAAGGTCGTCGAGGGCAAGCCGCCGCGCGAGCTGCCGGAGGTCCCGGTGGCCACCCGGCTCTCGGGCCTGGAGCCGCTCAACATCACCGACGACTCCCTGTTCGTGAACATCGGTGAGCGCACCAACATCACCGGCTCCGCCCGGTTCCGCAACCTGATCAAGGCCGAGGACTACGACACCGCGCTGTCGGTCGCCCTGCAGCAGGTCGAGGTCGGTGCGCAGGTCATCGACATCAACATGGACGAGGGCATGATCGACGGCGTAGCCGCGATGGATCGGTTCACCAAGCTGATCGCGGCCGAGCCGGACATCAGCCGCGTCCCGGTGATGATCGACTCCTCCAAGTGGGAGGTCATCGAAGCCGGCCTGAAGAACGTGCAGGGCAAGCCGATCGTCAACTCGATCTCCATGAAGGAGGGCGAGGAGAAGTTCATCCGCGAGGCCCGGCTGTGCCGCAAGTACGGCGCAGCCGTCGTCGTGATGGCCTTCGACGAGCAGGGCCAGGCCGACAACCTGGAGCGGCGCATCCAGATCTGCGGGCGCGCCTACCGGATCCTGACCGAAGAGGTCGGCTTCCCGCCCGAGGACATCATCTTCGACCCGAACTGCTTCGCGCTGGCGACCGGCATCGAGGAGCACGCGACGTACGGGATCGACTTCATCGAGGCCTGCGCCTGGATCAAGGAAAACCTTCCGGGAGTGCACATCTCCGGCGGCATCTCGAACGTGTCGTTCTCGTTCCGGGGCAACAACCCCGTCCGCGAGGCGATCCACTCGGTGTTCCTGTTCCATGCCATCAAAGCCGGCCTGGACATGGGCATCGTCAACGCCGGTGCGCTGGTGCCCTACGACTCGATCGACCCCGAGCTGCGCGACCGCATCGAGGACGTCGTCCTGAACCGTCGCGAGGACGCGGCCGAACGGCTCCTGGAGATCGCCGAACGGTTCAACAGCTCGGAGAAGTCCGAGGACCCGGGGGCGGCCGAGTGGCGCAGCCTGCCGGTCCGCGAGCGGATCACGCACGCGCTGGTCAAGGGCATCGACGCCCACGTCGATACCGACACCGAGGAATTGCGGGCCGAGATCGCCGCCGCGGGTGGTCGCCCGATCGAGGTGATCGAGGGCCCGCTGATGGACGGCATGAACGTCGTCGGCGACCTCTTCGGCTCGGGCAAGATGTTCCTGCCCCAGGTCGTGAAGTCGGCCCGGGTGATGAAGAAGGCGGTCGCGTACCTGCTCCCGTACATCGAGGCGGAGAAGCAGCCAGGGGACGCCGACAGATCCAACGGCACCATCGTGATGGCGACCGTCAAGGGCGACGTCCACGACATCGGCAAGAACATCGTCGGGGTCGTGCTGCAGTGCAACAACTACACCGTGATCGACCTCGGTGTGATGGTGCCTGCGCAAAAGATCCTGGACGCGGCCAAGGAGCACGACGCCGACATCATCGGGCTGTCCGGGCTGATCACCCCGTCCCTGGACGAGATGGTCAACTTCGCCGTGGAGATGGAACGCGAGGGGCTGGAAATCCCGCTGCTGATCGGTGGCGCGACCACCTCGCGCGCCCACACGGCCGTGAAGGTGGCGCCGCGTCGTAGCGGTCCGGTGGTCTGGGTCAAGGACGCCTCCCGCTCAGTGCCGGTCGCCGCCGCGCTCCTCGACGACAAGCAGCGTCCGGCCCTGCTGGAGGCCACCGAGGCCGACTATGCATCCTTGCGCGAACGGCACGCCCAGAAGAACGAGCGGCCGATGCTGACGCTTCAAATGGCGCGCGCGAACCGGACGCCGATCGAGTGGGACGGCTACACGCCGCCGGTGCCCGCCCAGGGCGTCGGTGTGCGGGAGTTCCTGGATTACGACCTCGCCGAGCTGCGCGAGTACATCGACTGGCAGCCGTTCTTCAACGCCTGGGAGATGAAGGGCAGGTTCCCCGACATCCTCAACAACCCCTCCTCGGGCGAGGCTGCCCGCAAGCTGTACGACGACGCCCAGCACATGCTCGACACCGTGATCAAGGAGAAATGGCTGACCGCCAACGGCGTGGTTGGGTTCTTCCCGGCGAACGCGGTCGGTGACGACATCGAGGTGTACACCGACGAGACCCGTACCGAGGTGCTGACCACGTTGCACAACCTGCGCCAGCAGGGCGAGCACCGGGACGGCATCCCGAACCGGTCGCTGGGCGACTACATCGCGCCCAAGGACACCGGTCTGGCCGACTACATCGGCGCCTTCGCCGTCACCGCGGGACTCGGCAGCCAGGAAAAGATCGCGGAGTTCAAGGCGGCCCTCGACGACTACAGCGCGATCCTGCTGGAGTCGGTCGCCGACCGGCTGGCAGAGGCCTTCGCCGAACGGATGCACCAACGGGTCCGCAAGGAGTTCTGGGGATTCCAGCCCGACGAGCAGCTGGACAACGAGGCGCTCATCGATGAGAAGTACCAGGGGATCCGCCCCGCCCCCGGCTACCCGGCGTGCCCGGAGCACACCGAGAAGGTGACGCTGTGGAAGTTGATGGACGTCCACGAGCGGACCGGCATCGAACTGACCGAGTCGATGGCGATGTGGCCCGGTGCCGCCGTCAGCGGCTGGTACTTCTCGCACCCGCAATCGCAGTACTTCGTGGTCGGCCGGATGGCCCAGGACCAGGTCGCCGACTACGCCAAGCGCAAGGGCTGGACCCTGCGGGAAGCCGAGCGCTGGCTCAGCTCCAACCTCGGCTACAACCCGGAGGACTGAGCTCCGTCGCGAGCGCGCGTGTTTGTTCCCCCGCGAGCGGGTGGTGCCCCCAGGGGACACGCAGGTGAGCGTGGCAATTTGCGGACGCTCGCGGTCGACTCAGATGCGCAGCACCGGCGCCAGGGCCGACAGCGGGATGTGCGCTTGCACCGTGCCCCCGTCCATGTACCACTGCATGGCGCCGGGCGTGAAGTTGAGGGGCTCGTCGTGACCCACCGGGTAGTCGGGCATGTAGAGGATCAACTCGTCGGGCGTCACCGCCCAAGCCTTGTAGGCCCCGGAGTAGACCTTGTCCGGAGTCCAGCGGTCGATCACGAAGGGGTAGGTTCCGGGGTCGTGGGGCGGCGGCGCCTGATTGAGCGCCGTCTCGATAAACGGTTGCGCCAGTGGGGGAATGGCGGTCAGCGGATTTGACGTCGTCAGATCCGCCAGCTGCACCCGCCGGCCGCTCGCCATGTCGAACGTGAAGGTCCGATAGGCGTTGTTGAACTGCGGCCCGTCGGCGTGGTAGTCCTCGTGGAACACCGCGCTGAGCAGGTTGCCGTGCCGGAATACTTCGAAGTTCTCCTCGCCGTAGCTGTCGGCCGCCATGCTGACGTTGGCCGACTTCCAGTTGTTGACCAGGGTGTGCAGGTAGTCGCGGATCACCGGGCCCGTCGTCGGATTGTCGACCAGGTCCTCGGGGACGGCGACCTTGATGTCGCGTACGGCCTTGCGCTCCGACGTCACAGAGGTGCGGCAGTACTGGCCGTCCCAGTCGCCGCCGAGCTCGCCACAGAATGACGGGGCGGACGCGTGTGCAGTGACGGTGGTGGGAATCGTTGTCGCGGCGATCATTACCGATGCCGCGAGTATTCGTCGCATCACAGCAGCTGGACCTTGCTTGCCCGCCAGCGACCGTCGACCTTTTCCATGGTCATCTTTATCCTGCTGCGGTCGATCCGCGGGTCGGGTGCGGCAGTGTTGGTGACCGTCTGGTCGATGAAGAGCAGCACGACAACCTTGTTCGCGGATTCGGACCGAATCGCCGAGTCCACCACCACGCCGTGGGCCGTCGCCTTGTTGTCGATCAGCAGCTGGCGAAGCTTGACGCTGGACTGGGTATACATGTCCTTGAACTCGCCCGTCGCACCATCGAGCACCTGCCTGAAGTTCTCGTCGACCTTGTTGGAATCAATACTCGTCAGCACCTGCGCGTAGGCGATGGCCGCCTGCTGGGCCTGTTCGCCGGCCAGCTTGACCTGATGTTCTTGCCACTGCCGCCAGCCGAGGAAACCCGAAACGGCAAGTGACGCAACGAGTAATGCCGGGAGCACGCTGCGACGCAGATAGCGCTTCCAGGGGCGCTTGCCGCGCTCGCCCTCGGGACGCTTGCGGTTGAGCAGCTCGCCCGTGTCTTCGTCGGTCTGGTCTTCGTCCGTCTGGTCTTGGTCGGCGGATTCGTCGACGCGGACCTCCTCGGCGTCTTCGGTTGTGGCTACCGGTATTCCGGCATCCGGTTCTGCGTCCGCGCGTGCCTCGGCCTTCGGGTTCTTCTTGGTGGTCACGATCACGATCATCTCCTAAAGGTTCGCTGTTCGAGGCTCAGTGCGGCGGTTCGATCGGCAGGGGGGGCCCGCCGTAGGGGGTGGGGATGGTGAAGCGGCCCCGCGGCGTCGGATCGGTCCGACGGCCCAGGTCCGCACCCGGTGGCGGACCGGCAGTGTCGTCGCCCCCTGGCCGTGGCGCGTTCTTGGCGCCCCGGATCGACACCGCGGGGTCGTCGTCGCGGCAGTACGTGTACATGAACGGCTCGTAGTAGTCGGCGGCGGAGGGGGGGTGCGACGGCGTCCCGTAGTCGCACACATAGCGGGGGTAGAGGTCGGCGATCGCCCAGACTCCGTTGTCGTGAAAGGCGCTCGTCACCGCGTCCAGGACCGACCCGCGATAGTCGGGGAACAGTGCGTTGAGCGCCGGCACCCGTAGGTAGAGCAGCTGCGACATGGTGGCCATGCTGCCCAGCAACTGCACCATCGTGTCGGAATTGTCGGTGAACAGATTGTCGACAGCCGAAAGTGTGCGCGGCGTCTGCCCGGTCAAACGGCGATAGCCCGCCTGCATCCTGGCCACCCCGGTCAGGGTTTCGTTGAGTTCGGTTGCGGCAGCGCCCAGCCCGGCGTTCTTGTCGCTTGCCAGGGTGAGCACCACCCGGCTGGTCTTGATGATGCTGGTGGTTTGGGGCAGCACCGAGTCCAGCGTCGAGAGCAGGAACGTGCCGCCGTCGACGATGGCGGTCAGCTTTGCGGGTCCCTCCCTGCTCATGCTCAATTCCTTTTTGATCAGCTCGATCTTGTTGGGGTCGACCTGGGCCAGCAGGCCGTCGGCGTCACCGAGTAACTGCGCCAGGCTGACCGGGACGGTCGTGCGGTCTGTGGTGATGACGCTGCCGTCGTGCAGATATGGCCCGGCGTCGGATGTGGCCTCGAAGTTGATGTACTGCTCACCGGCCGGCGAGAGCGCCGAGACGTGCACCACGCTGTTGGCCGGGATCCGCACCTTCGACGTGATGCTGGCGATGGCGTTCACGCCATTGTCGGTGATCTGCAGCGACTCGACCCGGCCGACGCGCACCCCCGCAGCGCGACATCCTGATTGGGCAGGAGGCCGCCGGATTCCGGCAATTGCACGGTGACCCGGTAGGAGGAGGCGAAGGGCTTGATCCGCAGCGCGCCGACGAGCAGGTAGGCCGTCGCAACGACCAAGATGAGCGCCAATCCGGCCACCGATAGCCAAACCTGGTGGCGGTGACCGGTGCGCACCGCTCGGACGATGACACTGGCGACGTCGTCGATGGCGCGGATCATGGTCGCGGTCCCGGCGGCGGTGGTGCGACGTCGATCTGGCCCGGGACAATCGGGTCGGGTATCACGGGAACCTGCGGGGAATTCGGTCCCCGGCCGACCACGCGCTCCTGCAGACGCCACAGGGTGTACTTGAGGGTGCCGACCAGCAGGTCGACGTTGTAGTGGTGCGGTCCGTGCAGCCCGATGTCGCCGGGGAATCCGATATCGGGCAGGGAACCGAGCATGATCTTGTCGAGGCTGACATGCACCGAAATCGAGTTCCCCGCAGTCGATTTGACCAGTGGGGGAATCAGCCGGTTCAATGCCAACCAGCTGGTGTCCGGGCTCACCGCGATGTCGTTGGCGGCCGCGGCGACCGTGTTCAGGTCACGGATGACGCTGCGACCGCTGGTGTCGGTCCCGCCGATCGACGGGAACCTCGCCAGCAACCGGGAGGTATCACCCACCTGCACGGCCAGGTTGGAGAGCTGGGTGGTGTTGTCGGCCAGGGCCGAAGTGGCGGGGCCGGCGGCCGCCATCAGGTCGCTGATGGTTTGGTCCTTGGCGTCGAGTTGGTCGGCCAGGCGCGACAATTGGGTCAGCGCGTCCGAGATCTGATCGGACCGGGAATCCAGTGTCCCGAGCAGCTCGTTGGACTTGCGGATCATGTCTCCGAACGCCTGGCCCTGGTCGCCGGTCGCCTTGCCGAAACCGTTGATGATGTTGGTGAAATTGCGCACCGCGCCGCCGTTCACCAGAATCGCCGCCGAGCTCAGCACCGACTCGACGGTCGCGGCCGCCGCCGTCGAATCCAGGCCGATGGTGTCGCCGTCGTTCAACAGTGGCCCGCCCGGGTCAGCCGCGGCCGGTGGCTTCAGCGCGACGAACACGTCGCCCAGCGGTGTGGCGGTGCGCAATTCGGCGGTGCTGCCCCGGGGCAGTTGGACGCCGTCCCTGATGCGCAGCCGGGTGACCGCGGTGTAGTTGCGTGCGACCATCGATTCGAGCTGCCCGACGTCGGCGCCCGCGAGCTTCACCTTGGCGTTCATCGGCAGGTTGAGCGCGTTGGAGAACACCGCGTTCAGCGAATAGCCTCCCGAACCCAGCCCCGGTGTCGGAAGGGGCAGGCTGGCAAGGCCGTTCGTGGCGCACCCCGCGGTAAGCGTTGCCGCGGCCACCGCCAGCATTCCCCGGATGCCCGCGGTCATCATTTCTGCCCCATCGCGGCCATTCCGTCCAGCACATAGGTCAGCCCGAAATCGGGTCCGAAATCTTGTATCGTCCCGGTGCTGCAACCCAGTTGCCGAAGGCCCATCAGGTTGCAGATCTCTTTGGTGTACTGGCTGTCGAAAAGCAACCGATCGGTGAGGAAGCGCGCGCGCACGGCCCCGTTCGCCCGGTCGATCATGTTGTAGACGTTGTCTGCCACCAGCGGGGCCAGGTCCAGGAGTTCGGCAAGGTCGCGCCGTTGGTCGGTCACCGTCTTCAGGGTGGCATTGCCGTTCAGCGCGGTTTGCTTGATGTTGTCGCGGTTGGCGTCGAGCAGGTCGCCGGCCCGCTGGATCAGCTGGTCGAGTTTGCGTCCGGTGCTGCCGCCGCCGAGGTCCTCGTCGGCCATGATCTGGCTGACTTGGTGGATGGTGGAGGCGAATTCGCGCAACTTCGTGTCGTTAGCGGCCACGGCGTCGAACAGCGTGCTGATGTTTTTCACGATCGTGGTGATCTGCTCGCGGGTGGCCGCACCGCCGTCGCTGGACAGGCGCAACGCCTTGGACAGCTCACCGAGCGCCGCTTTGATCTTCTCCCCGTTCCCGTTGACCACCTCGGTGCCGCCGCCCAGCACGTCGGCGATCGGCCCGCCACCGTGGCCGTCGCCCTCGAGGGACTTGGTCACCTTGTCCAAAACGTCGAGAACGCTGCTGAACTCGACGGGCGTCTTGGTCCGGGGCAACCCGATGGTGTCGTGGTTCTCCAGAGTCGGTCCGCCGTGATAGGGCGGTGTGAGTTCGATCTGGCGGTCGGTGAGGATGGAGGTCGACACCGTGACGGCCTGCACGGTGGCGGGAACTTTGACCTGGCGGTCGACGGTGAATTCGACTTCGACGTAGCCGCCCTTGGCGGCGATCTTGGTGATTTTGCCGACCGGCATGCCTAGCACGGCCACCACGTTGCCCTCGTAAAGGCCCGAGGCGCTGTCGAATTGGGCGGTCACGGTGATGGTGTCCTCGTCGGGTCCCAGGTACCACCAACCGATGCCGACCAGCGCGGCGACTACGGCGAGGGCGGCGACGATGCCCAGCACCTTGGCGCCGAGCTTGGCTCCGGACTTGTCCGCGCGGCCCTTCACTTGCAGTCCTTGAAATACTCGATCATGCCGAACTGCTTGGCGCGGCCACTGATCGCGCACATCCACGAGTCGATCAGCGGAACGTTGGGGGCGTTGAAGTTGATCGCGTTGCCGTCGCCCGTGAGGTTGGCCGCCTCGCGGAAGAAAATCGGGCTGGTCTGCAGCATGCTGTGCAGCAGGTCGTCGTGTTGAGCCATCAACTTGGTGAAGTCCCGCATGTCCTTGATCAGCGCGTCCAGACCCGATCGGTCGTTGACTACAAGCTGGCTCATGGTGTCGACAAGAGTTGACAGGGATTGCATCATCGCGTGGAAAACGGCGCGCCGCGCGACGAATTGGGCGAGCAGGTCTTGGCCCTGGTTGACCAGGTTGCCGATGCTGGCCTGCTGGCGGCGCAGCGTATTGGTCACTTGCTCGGTGCTGCGCAGGAGCTGTCCCAGTTGGTCACGTCGTGCCGCGATGATCGATGACAGCGTGTTGATGTTCGAAATCGCCTTCGGCACCACCGCGGGGAGGCCCTCGAGTTGCTTACCGAGCACCGCAAGCGATTGTGCGAACCGGTCGGAGTCGACCTGCTCGAAAGTGGTGGTGGCGTCCTGCAATGCGGCTTGCAGGTCGTAGGGCACCTCCGTGTGCGCCATGTCGAAGGTGTTGTTGGGCAGGTGCCCCGGGCCGTCGGGTTCCAGTGCGAGGTAGCGCGACCCGAGGATGGTGGTGACCTTGATCCGCGCCCGGGAATCCTTGCCGAGCGCGATGTTGTCGCGGACCTTCAGCCCGGCCTCGACATGGTCGCCAACGAGTTTCATGCTGGTGACGTTGCCCACCGGGATGCCCGCGACCACGATCGGGTTGCCCGCCCGCAGCGAGGCCGCTTGCAGGAACTCCGCGGTGTAGTGCCGATATCCGGCGCCGAGTGCATGCACGAGCAGCATCACCCCGATGATCACCGCGACCACCGCGACGGCGATGAGCCCAAGCCATGTCTTGTTGTAGCTTTCCAGCGGACGCTTCCTGAGCCGCTGCCACACGGACGAGTCAGCCATCGGCCGTGCTCCTGCATCTCGGGCTGTGCCACGCCTTGTTACCCGGTGTGGCCGCGTTGACGATGATCGGCACCACGTCGTTGAGGCCGGGGAAGAAACCCATGAAGTTCACGTCGCACACGTAGGCGTTGCCGTAGGCGCCCTGATTGCCCACTCGGGCAAGCCCTTTCAGCAGCAGCGGGATGTTGTCACCAAAGAACGCCACCTGCGGTTCGACGTCCATGATGTGCCTGGTGACCCCGGGCTGGCGATCGATGAATTCACGCAGTGCCGGGTACACGTCCGTCGCCGAGGTCGACAGCCGGCCGGTGACCCGGGCCAGCGAGCCCACCGAGGCGACGAGGTCGGGGCGCCGCCGGTCGAGTTCGTCGACGATGGTCCGGGTCTGCGTGATGACGTCGTCGAGATTGTCGTTCTGTTGGGCGAGGTTGCTCATCACCTTGTCGAGATTGGTGATCACACTGCCGAGGGCTTGATCGCGGCCCGCAAATGTTTCTGTGAGCGTGGAGGTTTGGCCGACCAGGGTGGCCAGCGACGACGTGTCGCCTTGCAGCGAGGCGATGATGCCCTTGGTGAGGTTGTCGGCGTCATGAGGGTTCAGCAGGCTGAACAGCGGTTCGTAGCCGTTGAGCAGCGTGGTGACGTCGAAAGAGGGCTCGGTGCGGTCCAGCGGGATGGTGCTGCCCGGTGGAAGCAGCTCCGGGCTGCCCTCCTTCCCCAGAGACAGTCCGAGGTAGCGCTGGCCGACGATGTTCTGGTAGGTAACCGACGCGAGCGTGCTTGTGAACAAACGCTGTTCGGACTGCACGACGAACGAGACTTTCGCCAGTTTCCCGTCGAGTTCGATCTTTTCGACTCGGCCTACGCGCACTCCGGCCATCCGGACGTCGTCGCCCTCGCGAAGCCCGTACACGTCGCTGAAAACCACCGAATACCTGGCGATGTTGCCGGCCACGTCACGACGCAGGCTCACGTACACCAGCCACGTGAGCGTCAGCGAGACGACCATGAACAGGGTCAACGCGATGAGTGGGCCGCGAAACTTCATTTGGCCTCCCCGGGCGTGTGAGGCGGTGGATGAGCCAGTGACACCGTGGTTCCGCGGGCGACCGGGCCCAGCAGGAGCTCGGTGGCTTCAGTCGCCGGCGCACCGGTGATCACGCCCAACATGTTTCGTTCGTACTGGCTCCCAACGGGTCCCACGTTCCCCCCAAAACGAGAGCCTCCGAACGGGGCCCTGAAAGAGGCCGGTGGAATCCATGGCGCCTTGGGCGCCACCGGCGCGACCCACGGTCGCTGCGGTTGTGGCGTTGCGGGCGCCCCCGGGGCCGGGTTGTCGGGATTCGCGCTGCCGGGCACGGGTGGCGACGGGGTCACCCCTGCGGGCAGCGGGGGATTGGGGTCGGACAGGTTGGGATTCGGGTTGATCAGCGGCGGACCCACCGCGACGAGGTTTCCGTCCGGACCGATCACGGTGCCCGGAGGCGGCGCCAGATCCTTGGGGGGCTGATAGTTCTGCGGCAGCAGCACTTCGGGCAGATCGGGCCGCACCGGGACCAGCGGGGCGGTGAAACAGCTTGGCCCCTTCAGCTCGCCGTAGTGAGGGCAGTCAGCACGTGTGTAGGTGGAACTGGGCGTGAACGTCAGCATCGCGCGCATGTTGCCCAGATTGTTGTCGGGGTTCCAAACCTGATCCATGAACGTGTTGGCCAGGTTGTCCAATTTGACGACGCCGGGCAAGAAATTGTTCGACTTCTGCGCCAGTACGCCGAGGACCGGCGTGAAATCGGTGGTGATCCGGATGAGTTGGTCGATGTGGTTGGCGAACGACTGGCGCGTCGTGCCGACCGTGTAGTCGGCGCCCGAAAGCAGCGAAGCCAACTGGCCGCGTGTCTCGGCGAAGGTGCGCATCGGCTCGACGCCCTGGTGCAGCGCGTCGAGAAGATCGGGAGCGGTCTGCGCGAGCCCGCGCGTCGCATCCAGCAGCGCGGACACCGTCGTGGGGCCGGTGTCGGTGCTGACGATCGAATTGAGTTGGTCGAGAAGGCGATTCAATTGTGCGCCAGCATTGAGCAGGCTGACTCGGCGGTGGTCGGTGGCGGCAGCCAGCGCGGCCAGGATGCCGACGGACCGGTCGTCACGGCTGCGTCCCGCCGCGGCGAGCAGGTCGCGCAACTTGCTCACGGTCGTTTGGAACAACACCGTCGGGAGCCGCTTGTCTTCGGGAATATGCGCCCCGGCAAGGATTTTCATGCCGGGCCCGTTGCCGACCAACTGAACCGACGACACGGCGAAGACATTGCTGGGCACCACGCGCGCGGTCACATTGGCCGGGATCGATTTGGCGAATTCTTCTTTGAGGTCGATTTGGACATAGTTGGGTCGGCCGTGCGCTGCAGGGTCGACACCGTCGACCATGCCGACAAGTACGCCGTGATATTTGACGTCAGACTTCTGTGGCAGGCCGTCGCCCACGTTCTCCAGATCGGCGATCACCCGCACATAATCGTTGAGCTTGCCCGTGGACTTGACCACCATCGCGGTGGTGAGCAGGGCGGCGACCACCACCACCGCGATGCCTATCCCGAACAGCTGCCGGTCGGAGGGGCCGCGTCCGTCCAACTCAAAGGAATTGGGCACTTTCCACCGACCTACCCGCCGAACCTAGCGCCGGAGTCAACGCCCCACAGCGCCATGGTGAGCAACATGTTCACGATGATGACGACGGTGATGCTGGCTCGCATGCCGTGTCCGGCGGCGACGCCGACGCCCTCGGGGCCGCCGCCCGCGTAGTACCCGTAGTAGCACTGGATCGTGGATGCGATCCAGACGAAGATGACCGCCTTGATCAAGGAATAGACGATGTCCTGCCCGGCCAGCATCAGCGTGAAGTAGTGCAGGTAGGAGCCGGTCGAGCCGCCACTGCCGATTCCCACCACCACTTGCGTGCTCAGGTAGCCGATCGCCAGGCACGCGGCGTACAGCGGGACTATGGCCACCACCGAGGCGATCAGCCTGGTGGTCACCAGGTAGGGGATCGGGCGGATCGCAATCGATTCCAGTGCGTCGATCTCCTCGGCGATGCGCATGGATCCGAGCTGGGCGGTGAAGCGGCAGCCGCCTTGCATGGCGAACGCGAGCGATGCCATCAGCGGGGCCAGCTCGCGGGTGTTGACCAACGAGGAGACGAACCCGGTGGCGGGCCCGAGACCGAGCAGATCCAGAAAGTTGTAGCCCTCGATGCCGACGAGCGCGCCGACGGTCACACCGAGCACAACGGCCACACCGGCGGTGCCGCCACCCACCACGATTGAGCCGTTGCCCCAGGTGATGTTCGACAGCAGCCGCAAAAACTCGCCGCGGTACTGGCGCAAGGCAAGCGGCACGGTGACCAGCGCCCGGACGAAGAAGACCAGCAGATGGCCGAGCCGGATGATCGGCACTCTTCCCCGGCGGTAGAGCCGGAGGAGCGGGACCGAAATCGGTGCGAACGGTTGATAGGTGGACGCCGTCACGTCACAGTCCCGTCCTGGGCGACAACATGATGTAGAGCTGGCTGATGGCGACGTTGACGATCATCAGCAGCAGGATCGCTTCGACGACCGCCGCGTTCACCGAGTTCGCGACGCCCGTCGGTCCGCCCTCGGTGGACAAGCCTTTTTGGCTCGACACGATGGCCACGATCGCGCCGAACACGATCGCCTTCACCAGCGCCAAGATCATGTCGCCGATCGTCGCGAACGACGCGAACGTCGACACGAAGCTGCCCGGCGCCCCGTTCTGGAAGTAGACGTTGAACATGTAGCTCGCGAAGAATCCGGCGAAGCACACGACGCCGGTGAGGGCGACGCCGATCATCACCGCCGCGGCAAGTCGGGGGACGACCAGACGGCGAATCACCGAGACGCCCATCACCTCCATCGCGTCGGTTTCTTCGCGCATCTTTCGCGAACCCAGGTCGGCGGTGATGGCCGACCCGACGGCCGACGCCATGAGCACCGCGGCCACCAGTGACGCCCCCTGCCGGATGACCGCGAGCCCGCTGGCGGCCCCGGCCAGAGACGTGGCCCCGACCTGGCCGGCCAGCAGCGCGAACTGGATGGAGAGGGTAACGCTGATCGGCAGCGACACCAGGATGGTCGGCAATACGGCGGTGCCGGCCATGAACGCGCCCTGGCGGACGAACTCTTGCCATTGGAATCGCCCGGTCAACAGGTCGAAGAAGAGATATTGGACGGTGCGCACCCCCAAAACGAACTGTTCGCCAACCGTCGTCAGCGAGGCGACCGGGTGACGTTTGACGTACCCGACCGACCAGTTCCGAACGGCCATGACGCCATCGAGTTGTGTCGTCATAGCGGCGTGGTCCGTGGTCCGTCCAGCAAACTCATGTCGCACGCCGTCGAGTAACAGCTGCCGCTGCCATCGGCGCTCTCCCCGCCCTTGAATTCCTGAGTGCCGGGCTGACGACTTCGGGCGTCGCTGAAGCTCATCCTTATTAAAATAGTGTCGACAAGCCCGGTGACCCCGCAGTTCGTCGGTGTGTGCCGCATCACATTAGCCTACTTGATAGGGACTTTCAATAGTGTAGAGTCACTCATCTGAGTTCGTCGCTGGACGGCACCGCGAGGTTCCAATGTCGGATTGACGAAGGTGATGGCATGCCCTCAGCAAACACCGGTTCGCTGCGGGACCGACGCCGCGCCGCGCTGCTCTCCCAGATCCAGCAGACCGCACAACGGCTTTTCGCCAAGCGCGGCTTCGAGGCGGTGACGACCGAGGACATCGCCGCGGCCGCCGGGATTTCCATCAGCACCTATTTCCGGTACGCGCCCACCAAGGAGGGTCTGCTGGTCGATCCGGTCCGGGAGGCGGCCGCCGAGATCGTGGGCTCCTATAGCGCACGGCCGCCACAGGAGTCTGCGGTCGAAGCGTTGATCCAGCTGTTTGTCACGCACGCCAAGGATGTCAGCGCCGTTGACAACCTTGAACTGTGGCGTAACGCCGTGGCAACCGCACCCCACCTACTGAACAAATCCGTGCTGGTCAGCGAAACCGACCACGGCAGGCTGATCGAGCAAGTCGCATACCGGATGGGTGTCGATGCGGGCGTTGACATCCGGCCGGCGTTGTTGGTGCATACCAGTTTGGCGACAGTGCAATTCGTTCTCGACGGTTGGCTAACCTCGGATATCGCCGCAAGCCCACCCTTTCACGCGCAGCTGGAGGAAGCGCTGCGGATCACTCTCGCCGGATTCGATTGAGCCGGGCTCGAAACCTCGTTCGAGCGAAACCGAGGTGACTTTGCTGGCCGCCGCGTGAAACAATCGCTGGCCGTGAAGACCTTTGAGGATCTGTTCGCCGAATTGGGCGAGCGCGCCCGTACCCGGCCGGCCGGCAGCGCCACGGTTGCCGCGCTGGACGGCGGCATCCACGGGTTGGGCAAGAAGATTCTCGAGGAGGCCGGCGAGGTGTGGCTGGCCGCCGAACACGAACCCGACGAGGCGCTGGCCGAGGAGATCAGCCAGTTGCTGTACTGGACGCAGGTGTTGATGATCGCGCGCGGTCTGTCCCTCGACGACGTCTACCGGAAGTTGTGACGATGTTGCGGGTCGCGGTTCCCAACAAGGGCACGCTGAGCGAGCCGGCCAGCGAGGTTCTCGCGGAGGCGGGCTACCGGCGTCGCACCGATTCCAAAGATCTCACCGTCATCGATCCGGTCAACCAGGTCGAGTTCTTCTTCCTGCGCCCCAAAGACATTGCGATCTATGTAGGTTCGGGGCAGCTGGATTTCGGCATCACCGGACGCGACCTGGTCCGCGACTCGGACGCGCCGGTACGCGAACGGCTGGCGTTGGGTTTCGGGTCGTCGAGTTTTCGGTATGCCGGCCCGGCGGGGAGTGACTGGACGACGGCCGATCTGGCCGGCAAGCGGATCGCCACCGCCTACCCGAATCTGGTCCGAAAAGATCTGGCCGAACGCGGCATTGAAGCAACCGTCATCAGACTCGACGGGGCGGTGGAGATTTCGGTACAGCTCGGCGTGGCCGACGCCATCGCCGACGTGGTCGGTTCCGGGCGCACCCTGAGCCTGCACGACCTGGTGGCCTTCGGCGATCCGCTGTGCGATTCGGAGGCGGTGCTGATCGAGGGCGCCGACCCGGGCGGCCAGGGCGGGACGCAAGCGGCGCGCGATCAACTGGTGGCGCGGATCCAGGGCGTGGTGTTCGGCCAGCAATATCTCATGCTCGACTATGACTGCCCGCGTTCCGTCCTGGACAGGGCCACGGCGATCACACCGGGGCTGGAGTCGCCGACCATCGCGCCGCTCGCCGACCCGGACTGGGTCGCCATCCGCGCGCTGGTGCCCCGCCGGGGCGTCAACGAGATCATGGACGAGCTGGCGGCCATCGGCGCCAAGGCGATTCTGGCTTCCGACATCAGGTTCTGCCGCTTCTGATCGACCGGTGTCGGCGCGGCTGTGTTAGCGTCCGCCTAGGGCTGTTGCCCGTGTTACCCCCATGGGCCGTCGTCCCTTACGTTGCCGGGCTGTTCGATCCCCAGGAGGGTTTTCGTGACACACGCGCTTATTCTGCTGCTGGCTTTACTGATTGGTGTCGTCGCGGGGTTGCGTTCGCTGACGGCCCCCGCCGTGGTCGCCTGGGCGGCCTACCTCGGTTGGATCGACCTGCATGGCACTTGGGCGTCCTGGATAGCCAACATCATCATGGTCATCGTTTTCACCGTTCTCGCCGTAGTCGAACTAATCAACGACAAGCTGCCCAAGACGCCGGCGTGCACGGCGCCGCCGGTCTTCGCCGCCCGGATCGTCATGGGCGGGCTGGCGGGCGCGGTGCTCGGCGCATGGCCGCACTGGACGTTTTCCGCGCTCGGGGCCGGCGTCATCGGCGCGGTGCTGGGCACGCTCGGCGGGTATCAGGCGCGCAAGCGCCTGGCCGGAGTGGCCGGCAAGGACCTGCCCATCGCGCTGGTGGAGGACCTCGTCGCGGTCGTGGGCGGGTTCGCCGTCGCCGCGGTCACGGGTCACGTGCTGACGGAATACTTGCTGACAGCGGTTAAGTGACAGGGCATTTCGACGCGATCATCGTCGGCGCCGGACAGGCCGGCCCACCGCTGGCGGGGCGACTGACGGCGGCCGGGCAGCGGGTCGCGCTGGTGGAGCGCAAACTGATCGGCGGTACCTGCGTCAACACCGGATGCATCCCGACCAAGACGCTGGTGGCCAGCGCCTACGCCGCTCACCTCGCGCGCCGCGGCGCCGACTTCGGTGTGACGACCGGACCGGTCAGCGTGGACATGGCCAAAGTCAAGGCGCGCAAAGACGAGATCATGTTGGGCGACCGGAAGGGCGTCGAGGACTGGTTGGCGGGCATGGCGGGCTGCACCGTCTTTCGCGGGCACGCCCGTTTCGCCGATCCGCATACCGTGCGCGTCAACGACGAGCTCCTGCGCGGCGACCGGATCTTTCTCAACGTCGGCGGCCGGGCGGTGGTGCCGGATATCCCGGGCCTGTCCGACGTCGAGTTCCTCACCAACGTCTCGATCCTCGAACTCGACACGCTGCCAACCCATCTCGTCATCCTCGGCGGAAGCTACATCGCGCTGGAGTTCGCGCAGATGTACCGGCGCTTCGGCGCCCGGGTGACCGTCGTCGAGCGGGGTTCACGGCTGGCGTCCCGCGAGGACGAGGACGTGTCCGACACGGTCCGGAGCATCCTGGAGGGCGAGGGTGTCGAGGTCGTCGTGGGCGCCGATGACGTGCGAATCACCAAGACCGGTAACGGTTTTGAACTGACACCGAGCGCGGGCGCCGCCCCGATCGCGGGGAGTCACCTGCTGCTGGCCGTGGGCCGGCGACCCAACACCGACGACCTCGGGCTCGAGGCGGCCGGTGTGCAGACCGACGCCCGTGGCTACATCGTGGTCGACGACCAGCTCAAGACCAACGTCGACCACATCTGGGCTATGGGCGACTGCAACGGCAAGGGCGCCTTCACCCACACCTCCTACAACGATTTTGAGATCGTCGCCGCCAACCTGCTCGACGGCGATCCGCGCCGGGTCAGCGACCGCATCACCACGTATGCGCTCTACATCGACCCACCGCTGGGGCGGGCCGGGATGACCGTCGATCAGGTCCGCGCGTCGGGGCGCCGCGCGCTGGTCGGTAAGCGGCCGATGACAAGGGTCGGCCGGGCGGTGGAAAAGGGTGAGACGCAAGGTTTTATGAAGGTCGTGGTGGACGCCGACACGCGAGAGATCTTGGGGGCGGCCATTTTCGGTGTCGGTGGCGACGAGGCCGTTCACGAGGTCCTGGACATCATGTCGGCCAAAGCGCCCTACACCACGCTGGCGCGCACCATGCACATCCATCCCACCGTCAGCGAGCTCATTCCCACGATGCTGCAGGAGATGACACCCCTGGCCTAGTGGCGATCGCAAGCGCGGCGTAGCCGGGCGCTGCGGGTCGCCACCATCGGGCTAGTGGCGATCGCAAGCGCGGCGTAGCCGGGCGCTGCGGGTCGCCACCATCGGGCTAGTGGCTGTGCGTTATCGCGACGCGGCGGCGGGGCGACGTGACCGGCGCCGCCTGGGACGCGCGGCCGACGGGCCGTGCGGGGCGGCGGCCCCGGACCGACGGACCGTCGCCGAAGGCTGCGCGACGACTTCGCGGGGCGCGGCCCGGCCGGCCAGGGCATGGATGACGGGGGAGGCCGCGGTGACCTGCTGGGGAACGGCGCGGATGGCCGCCTTGCGCATCATCGATTCGGCGTCCCGGCGTTGCTCGGGCAGCACGATGGTGACCACGTCGCCGGAGGCGCCGGCCCGGGCCGTGCGGCCGGAGCGGTGCAGGTAGGCCTTGTGCTCCGGCGGCGGGTCGACGTGGACCACCAGCTCGATGTTGTCCACGTGCACGCCGCGCGCGGCGATGTCGGTCGCGACCAGCACTCGCGCCTGACCGGCGGCGAACGCCGCCAGGTTCCGGTCGCGCACGGCTTGGGAAAGGTTGCCATGCAACTCCACCGACGCGATGCCCGATTGGGTGAGCTGGCGGGCCAGCTTCCGGGCCTGGTGCTTGGTCCGCATGAAGAGGATTCGCCGGGAGTCGCCCGCGGCCAACCGGTGTACCAGGTCCTTCTTGGCTTGCGGCCCGTCGACGCAGAAGAGGTGATGCGTCATCGCGGGAGTCGGGGTCTTCGGTTCTGCGACCGATCGCGTCACCGGGCTGCTCAGGAATCGCTTCACCAGCGTGTCGACTGCGGCGTCAAGAGTGGCCGAGAACAGCATCCGCTGGCCGACCCGGGGAGTGGCCGCCAAGATACGGGTCACGGAGGGCAGGAAACCAAGGTCGGCGAGGTGGTCGGCCTCATCGATGACGGTGACCTGGACCGCGCTCAGTTTGACGATGCCTTGCTTCATCAAATCTTCCAGGCGGCCCGGGCAGGCGACGACGATGTCGATACCCGACTTCAGCGCCGCGACCTGCTTGTGTTGCGACACCCCGCCGAAGATGGTGGTCACGCGCAGGCCTCGCACCGCGGCGAGCGGCTCGATGGTCGCGGCGATCTGTGTCGCCAGTTCCCGGGTGGGCGCCAACACCAATCCGGTCGGCTTGCCGGGCCGGCGATCACCGGCGTCGAGCCGGCTTACCAGCGGAATCGAGAAGGCCAGCGTCTTACCGCTACCGGTCTTGCCGCGGCCCAACACGTCGCGGCCGGCAAGCGTATCCGGCAGGGTCTCAATCTGGATCGGGAACGGCCGGTGGACGCCGCCCTTAGCGAGCGCGTCAACCAGCGGTTGGCTCACCCCGAGGTGAGCAAAAGTTGTGTCCTCAAGCATGTTTCAATGTCCCTAGCGTCGGTGTAGCGAGATTGCCTGTCTGGCAACGTCGATCGCCGCGACTCGAGGCTGTGCGGTGCGCACCTGGTCATCTCGGACTCGGCGCCCCGCGGGGATCTGAGAAGAAATAACGAATCGATCACGACGCGCTGGCAAGCCATTCGGCGCCAACGTTGACAACAGCATACCGCACTCGCCGGCGGGCCGGCTCCGTGGTGGTTAATCCGTAGACACCCTCGCGGGCGGGTGGTCAGGCCGCCGGCTCCGTTTGATGTGAAACCCCTTGTGCCGGTGCATAATCCGGCCATCCCGGGTAGGCCGGTGGCGTTCCGCCGAAGAGCGGGCAGTGCTGCTGGTGGGGGCACCAGTCGCACAACCGCGACTGGCTGGGACGGAAATCGCCCGTCTCGCCCGCGGATTGGATGGCACGCCAGATCGCCATCAGGGTCTTCTCGAAGCGCAGCAACTCGTCGTGGTCTGGGGAGTAGTCCAACACCTGCCCGTCGGCGAGATAGATGAGCCGCAGTCGGGTGGGCGGCACGCCACGCGTGCGCAGCAGGGCCACCGCGTAGAACTTCATCTGGAACATCGCCTTGAACTCGGCCAGGGCACGCGCGGCCGGCGGCGCCTTGCCGGTCTTGTAGTCGACCACGCGCAGCTCCCCGGTGGCGGCGACGTCGATCCGATCGATGAATCCGCGCAGCAGCGTGCCGTCGGCCAGCTGGACCTCCACGCGCTCTTCGCAGCACTGGGGGTCGAAGCGGGTCGGGTCCTCGAGCCGGTAGTAGCCGGAGAGCAACGCTCGGGCGTCGGCGATCAGCTGGCTGCGCTGCTCGGCGTCGAATCCGCCGGCCAGTTCGGGCGCCGCGGCGATCACCTGGTCCCAGGCCGGCTCGACCAGTGACACCGCGGTGTCGGGACCGCGCTGCGCGGCGGGCAGCCCGTAGAGCCGTTGCAGGGCGGCGTGCACGACCGAGCCGCGCAGCTGCGCGGCCGACGGCGCCTCGGGCAGTCGGTCGATCGCCCGGAACCGGTACAGCAGCGGGCACTGCTTGAAGTCCGCCGCCCGCGACGGGGACAGCGCCGGCCTTGCAGCCGGCCGCGCGCGGTCCTGCGGCTGGTCGGTCATGTCCGCAGCGTAGAACCGGGTGCCGACAACCCCGGGCACCGCCCGCGGCGAGTCGGCTGGCACGCTAGACGGCGTGTCCGCAACCGGCCCGTTCACCGTCGGGGAACGCGTCCAACTCACCGATGCCAAGGGCCGGCACTACACGATGTCGCTCACGCCCGGCGCGGAGTTCCATACCCATCGCGGCTCGATCGCCCACGACGCGTTGATCGGGCTGGAACAGGGCAGTGTGGTCAAGTCCAGCAACGGCGCGCCCTTCTTGGCGCTGCGGCCGCTACTGGTCGACTACATCATGTCGATGCCCCGCGGGCCGCAGGTCATCTATCCCAAGGACGCCGCGCAGATCGTGCACGAGGGCGACATCTTCCCCGGCGCGCGCGTGCTGGAGGCCGGGGCCGGGTCGGGGGCGCTGACGTGCTCGCTGCTGCGCGCGGTCGGGCCCGACGGCCGGGTGGTCTCCTACGAGCAGCGCGCCGACCACGCCGAGCACGCCCGCCGCAACGTGTCGGTGTTCTATGGCCGGCTGCCGGACAACTGGGAGCTGATCGTCAGCGATGTCGCCGACTCCGATTGGCCCGACGGCTCCTTCGACCGGGCCGTGCTCGACATGCTCGCGCCGTGGGAGGTGCTCGACGCGGTCGCCCGGCTGTTGATCCCCGGCGGCGTGCTGATGATCTACGTCGCCACGGTGACCCAGCTGTCGCGCGTCGTGGAGGCTCTGCGGGCCCAGCAGTGCTGGACCGAGCCGCGGGCGTGGGAGACGCTGCAACGCGGCTGGAACGTTGTCGGCCTGGCCGTTCGGCCACAACACTCCATGCGCGCACACACCGCGTTCCTGGTTTTCACTCGACGGCTCGCGCCCGGCGTCGTCGCTCCGGCCCCGCTGGGGCGCAAACGCGAGGGACGCGACGGCTAGGCAGGCCCTAATCGTCGCTGCGCTGCAGACCCCGTCGCACCGACAGCAGCTCGAACTCGGGGTGTGCGGCAACCAGCCGTTCGGCCGCATCCAGGACCGCGACCGCGTGGCTGCGGTCGCCGGACACCGTGGCCACGCCGATGCCCGCGCGTCGATACAGCTCGTGCGAACCCGTCTCGGCCGCCGACACGCTGAACTTGCGTTGCAGCTCGGCGACCACGGGGCGGATCACCGACCGCTTTTGTTTGAGTGATCGGACGTCGCCGAGCAACACGTCGAACTCCAGCCAGCCGATCCACATGTCGCGGATCAACCGGGTGGACCCGGAGTCGGGCCGGGCTCCGGGGCCGGCGCGGGGCCGGGCGGCGGCGCCGAGTTGGGTGGCGGCGTCACCGCGGGTGACTTGCCCAGTGCCAACAGCATTTCGGCGGTCCGCCGGGACAATTGCCAACCGCCTTGGAAGGGCGTGAATTCCATCGGGAAGCGGAAGCTGGCGTTGGCCCGCTGGGCGGTGTTCACGTCGATGTTGGCCACCACGTTGGAGGGGGTCTTGTCCGACCAGGCGATGTCGTGCGCCACGAAGGTCATGGGCAGGTAGCCGTTGTCGCGCAACGCGTTGGTGAACTTGTCCAGGGTTTCGGCGCTCTCGGGGGTCGCGCCTTCGACCAGACTCACCTTGTTGATCCCGGGTACGTTCGGGTCGGCGAGCCGGGTCAAGATGTCGGTAAGGGCTTCAGGCGTCGGCAGCGGGGTAGTCGGGGAGACGATGACCGTGCTCGACGTGGGCGGCGGCGCCGCGGGCATGGAGGAGGCGATTCGGGGTTGCTGATGCGACGAACATCCCGAGATTCCGACCGCCGCCACGACGGCGGCGACGCTCAACGTTGCGGACAGGTGTCGGTGCATCCAGTCGATCAGGCCGGCTGGCAGGTCGGGGCGCTTCCCGAAGCCGGCTCCCGCCGTCCGGTCGGGCCAACGAGTGCAACTGACGTCACACCCGCGGCCGCCACGCCGACGCCGGCTGCGCCGGCTAAGCCCGTGGCGAGGCGTTTTGCGGTCATGGCGGCCCTTTCGATCAGCGAGATTAGTGGCCGAGATTACCAGCGAGACGAAAATCTTAACTTTTCGTGGGTATTTGACTCCCCACATCATTGGTCAATCGCCGGTAGCTTTGAAGTATCCGCCGCGCCAATTCGGTGTGGGAAAGGAGCGCAACATGGGTGGCTCAGAGCGTTCTGAAGCATTCGGTACCCCCCGCGAGTCAGGCATGTCCCCCGGCGATGCTGCCGAATTGGAGGAATTACGCCGCGAGGCAGCGCTGCTGCGCGAGCAACTCGAGCACGCAACCGGGGCGCACGGCAGCGCCCGCTCTGCGCGCGATGTGCATCAACTCGAAGCCCGTATCGACTCGCTTGCGGCACGCAACTCGAAGTTGATGGAGACGCTCAAAGAGGCGCGCCAGCAACTACTGGCGTTGCGGGAGGAAGTCGACCGGCTCGGGCAGCCGCCGAGCGGCTACGGCGTGTTGTTGGCCGCCCACGAGGACGACACGGTCGACGTGTTCACCTCGGGCCGCAAGATGCGACTGACCTGCTCGCCGAACATCGACGTTGCGTCGCTGCGGAAGGGCCAGACGGTTCGCCTCAACGAGGCGCTGACCGTCGTCGAGGCGGGCGCCTACGAATCGGTCGGCGAGATCTCCACGTTGCGTGAGCTGTTGGCCGACGGGCACCGGGCATTGGTGGTCGGTCACGCCGACGAGGAGCGCATCGTGTGGCTCGCCGAGCCGTTGGTGGCCGAGGATCTGCCGGAGGGGCACCCCGACGCGCTCAACGACGACACCAGGCCGCGCAAGCTGCGGCCGGGCGATTCGTTGCTGGTCGACACCAAGGCGGGCTACGCGTTCGAGCGCATCCCGAAGGCCGAGGTCGAGGACTTGGTGCTCGAAGAGGTGCCCGACGTCAGCTACTTGGACATCGGTGGCCTGACCCGCCAGATCGAGCAGATCCGCGACGCCGTGGAGCTGCCCTTCTTGCACAAGGAGCTGTACCGGGAGTACGCGCTGCGTCCGCCCAAGGGTGTGTTGCTGTATGGGCCGCCCGGCTGTGGGAAGACGTTGATCGCCAAGGCGGTGGCCAATTCGCTGGCCAAGAAGATGGCCGAGGTGCGTGGAGACGACGCGCGCGAAGCGAAGTCGTACTTCCTCAACATCAAGGGCCCCGAGTTGTTGAACAAGTTCGTCGGTGAGACCGAGCGGCACATCCGGCTGATCTTCCAGCGGGCGCGGGAGAAGGCGTCGGAGGGCACACCGGTGATCGTGTTCTTCGACGAGATGGACTCGATCTTCCGCACCCGTGGAACCGGAGTCTCCTCGGACGTCGAGACCACGGTCGTACCGCAGCTGCTCAGCGAGATCGACGGGGTGGAGGGTCTCGAGAACGTCATCGTGATCGGCGCCTCCAACCGTGAGGACATGATCGATCCGGCGATCCTGCGGCCCGGCCGCCTGGACGTCAAGATCAAGATCGAGCGGCCCGATGCGGAAGCGGCGCAAGACATCTTCTCGAAGTACCTGGTCGAGTCGCTGCCGTTGCATGCCGACGACCTCGCCGAGTTCGACGGCGACCGGTCGGCGTGCATCAAGGCGATGATCGAGAAGGTCGTCGAGCGGATGTACGCCGAGATCGACGACAACCGGTTCCTGGAGGTCACCTACGCCAACGGTGACAAGGAAGTCATGTACTTCAAGGACTTCAACTCCGGGGCGATGATCCAGAACGTCGTCGACCGGGCGAAGAAGAACGCGATCAAGTCGGTGCTGGAAACCGGGCAACCGGGTCTGCGCATCCAGCATCTGCTCGACTCGATCGTCGACGAGTTCGCCGAGAACGAGGACCTGCCCAACACCACCAACCCCGATGACTGGGCACGGATTTCGGGCAAGAAGGGCGAGCGGATCGTCTACATCCGCACCCTGGTCACCGGCAAGAGCTCGAGTGCGTCGCGGGCCATCGACACCGAGTCCAACCTGGGTCAGTACCTGTAGGGCTAAAGGGCGCGCGGCCTCAGCCGGTCACCAGCGAATAGCTGTTGGTCAGATTGTCCTGCAGCACCTGCGCCGCCCGGCTCCTGGTGTCCACGCGCAGTTCGTCGGTGAGCACGCGCGGTTGGTAGGTCCATCCTATCGGCAGGTCCAGCCGGTCGGCGAGCCGTGGCAGATCGGCCTGCGACAGGTTGGGGTCGGCGACCTGGCTCAGCGTCTGCATCACCCAGTGCTGTCCCTGGGGGTCGATGAGCTCGTAGATCTGTTGGCCGGCGTTGAAGACGAAGACCGTGTGGCGATTGACCTTGTTGGGGATGTAGGGCGCGGGATTCATCGAAGACAGCAGGACCGTGGCCTGCTGGATCATCTCGATCCCGCCGAACGTCTTCGTCACCTGCGGACCCTGGGCCTCCTTTTCGATGGCATTCATCAGCCAGTACCGGGGGCCGTTGAGCAGGGCTGCGGCAACGCCGTTTTCGGCGGCGATGGCGTGCGGGTCGAGCGCGGACCACAGTTCGGCGGGACAGTCGTTGAGCGGGAAGCTGTTGTAAACCGTTGCCTGCGGGCCGGCCTCGCCGGAGGTTACGAGCAGCACTTCGCCGTAGCGTTTTCCTACCAGGTCCAGTGCGTGTTTCCCGACGACGCGGTCGGATTCAGGGGCGGACACACGGTGAAGCTAGTCACTACCGCAGGTGCCGTCAACAGCGGGCCCGGTTAGCACGACGGCGCCGCGGTAGCGGTTGCGCGCCATCAGGGTGGTGTGCAGGTCGCCGATGAGGGGGTCCAGGAAGGTGGACCGGTACTCGGCGTCGCCGGCCGCGCGGGCGCTGATGTACATGAAGGTCAGCGCGCCGAGGAAAAGACTCATGTGCACCAGCGAATCCGGCACCGGCAGCGTGAATCCCAGCACCGTCGAAGTGCTCTTGTAGGTGTGGGTCCATTCGTTGAGCAGATCGGGGCTGAGCACGATCAGGCCGAGTATCAGGTAGATGGTGGCGGTGACCACCGCCACCACCAGGATCTGTGCCAGTTGGGAGGCGGCCAGGACGAACACCACGTTGAGGCGTTCCGTCTTCTTCAGCGGTGCGCTGTCCGGGGCGTCCGGCATGGCCGCGAACGGCGTGCCCGCGAGGTGCTCGGTGTCTGCGGGCAGGGGCGCCGTCGACTTCAGCATCGGCCGAACCCGCTCCACGGTGGCGGAGACGACGAAGGCCGCCGCGATGGAGTCCAGGAACGCCATGGCCAGCGCCAGCCGATTCCCGCTGATCGTCGCGGCCATCAGCCACACGTAGGTGTTGAAGAACACCAACGCGGTCAGCAGCACGACCGGCAGGGCCCGGACCGCGAGCGCGCCCACCATGGCGAAATGCGACAGCATCATGCGCACCGCCCAGCCGACCACCGAACCGACGCCCAAGCCGGTCAGGATCAGCACGCCGGCGACCACGGCGGCCTGCTGGGGTAGTTGCGCGGCGTCCGCCGTCGCCACCGCGACGCACGCCACCACAAGAACCGACGCGGTTGCTATCGCCCCGCGCGCCCGTCCGTTTTGTGACCGCGACACCAGCCAGCCCACGAGGGCCATCAGCGGCAGGCTGAGGCCGATGATCGCCAGCACGACGAATTCGGAAGTCGTTGGCGTGCCGGTGATTTCGACGTCGTGGCCGCCGGTGATCAGATACACCGGCAGGATGCAGGCCTGCAGCGTCGCGTATGCCGCGAGCACGGGCGCCGAGCGCGGCCAGAGTCGCCGCCATTGGGCGCGCCTCGTCAGTACCGACGGCAAACCCCGCTGCAGGAACCAGCTTTCAGCAGCGCCGCTCGCCGGACCCCGGCGGCGCGGTGCGCGGCGCAGAGTTAGGTCCATGCCGGCTCACCCTACGACGGGCAAGTCGTCCGCGCGGCTCGTTGAGCGACTACACGCATCGGCCGGTTGCCCGCCTCCTCAACGCCCCGCCGCACGGGGCGCATCGTCGGCGGGCCTACGCTTATGCCATGCAACGGATTATCGGGACGGAGGTCGAGTACGGCATTTCATCACCGTCGGACCCGACGGCCAACCCGATCCTCACCTCGACCCAGGCGGTCCTGGCCTACGCCGCGGCCGCCGGTATCCAGCGCGCGAAACGCACCCGCTGGGACTACGAGGTGGAATCACCGTTGCGGGACGCGCGCGGTTTTGACCTGAGCCGTTCGGCCGGCCCGCCGCCGGTGGTCGACGCCGACGAGGTCGGCGCGGCCAACATGATTCTGACCAACGGGGCGCGGCTCTACGTCGACCACGCCCACCCCGAATACTCGGCGCCCGAGTGCACCGACCCCTTGGACGCGGTGATCTGGGACAAGGCCGGCGAGCGGGTCATGGAGGCCGCTGCCAGGCACGTCGCCAGCGTGCCCGGGGCCGCCAAACTGCAGCTCTACAAGAACAATGTGGACGGCAAGGGCGCCTCCTACGGGGCACACGAGAACTACCTGATGAGCCGGCAGACGCCGTTTTCGGCCATCATCGCCGGCCTGACACCCTTTCTGGTGTCCCGGCAGGTGGTGACCGGCTCCGGGCGGGTGGGCATCGGGCCCTCCGGTGACGAGCCCGGCTTCCAGCTGTCCCAGCGCTCCGATTACATCGAGGTCGAGGTCGGCCTCGAAACCACACTCAAGCGCGGCATCATCAACACCCGCGACGAGCCGCACGCCGACGCCGACCGATACCGCCGGCTGCACGTCATCATCGGCGACGCCAACCTCGCCGAAACATCGACCTATCTGAAACTGGGCACCACGGCCCTGGTGCTGGACTTGATCGAAGTCGGCCCGGAACACGGGATAGACCTGAGCGACCTGGTGCTGGCCCGGCCGGTGCATGCGGTCCACGCGATCAGCCGCGATCCGTCACTGCGGGTCGCCGTGGCCCTGGCCGACGGACGCGAATTGACCGGGCTTGCGCTGCAACGGATCTACCTGGATCGGGTGGCCAAGCTGGTCGACAGCCGCGACCCCGACCCCCGAGCGGCCGACATCGTGGAGACCTGGGCGCGGGTCCTCGACCAACTCGAGCGGGATCCGATGGAATGCGCCGAAGTGCTCGACTGGCCCGCCAAGCTACGCCTGCTCGAGGGTTTCCGGCAGCGGGAAAATCTGAGCTGGTCGGCGCCGCGGCTGCATCTCGTCGACCTGCAGTATTCCGACGTCCGGCTGGACAAGGGGCTGTACAACCGGCTCGTCGCGCGCGGCTCGATGAAGCGCCTGGTCACCGAACACCAGGTGCTGGACGCGGTGGACAACCCGCCGACCGATACGCGCGCGTACTTCCGTGGTGAATGCCTGCGCAGGTTCGGCGCCGACATCGCCGCGGCCAGCTGGGACTCCGTGATTTTCGACCTGGGCGGTGATTCTCTGGTACGCATTCCGACGCTCGAGCCACTGCGGGGCAGCAAGGCACACGTCGGAGCGCTGCTGGACTCGGTGGATAGCGCCGCCGAACTGGTAGAACAACTCACCAGCTAAGCCAGTTAGACCGGGGAACGTCGGGGTTGACCGGTAGGGTAGAGATACCAGCGAGCAGTGTGGCTTAAATGGCAAGCAAGCCGCTGAACAAGTTCAGATGAAGCAGGAGGCCGGCGATGGCTCAAGAGCAGACCAAGCGTGGCGGTGGTGGCGGCGACGACGACGATCTCGCCGACAGCACGGCCGCGGGCCAAGAGCGCCGCGAGAAGCTCGCCGAGGACACCGACGATCTGCTCGACGAGATCGATGACGTCCTCGAAGAGAACGCCGAAGACTTCGTCCGGGCATACGTCCAAAAGGGCGGACAGTGACCTGGCCGTTCTCCGATCGCCTGTCCACTAACTCCGCAATCCCGGCAAACCCCGCCGTAGACCTGTCGTCGTTTGCTGACTTCCTGCGCCGTCAAGCGCCGGAGCTGCTGCCGGCGAGCCTCGGCGGCGGCGCGCGATCCGGTGAGGCCGCCTCGCAGCTGCCGCACGGCACCACCATCGTCGCGCTGAAGTACCCCGGCGGCGTCGTCATCGCCGGTGACCGGCGCTCGACCCAGGGCAACATGATCGCCGGACGCGACGTGAAGAAGGTGTACATCACCGACGACTACACCGCCACCGGCATCGCGGGCACCGCCGCCATCGCCGTCGAGTTCGCTCGGCTCTACGCGGTGGAACTCGAGCACTACGAGAAGCTCGAAGGCGTCCCGCTCACGTTTGCCGGCAAGGTGAACCGCCTCGCGATCATGGTGCGCGGCAATCTCGCCGCCGCGATGCAGGGGCTGGTGGCTCTGCCGCTGCTGGCGGGCTATGACATCGACGCGGCCGATCCCGAGGGCGCCGGCCGGATCGTTTCGTTCGACGCCGCCGGCGGATGGAACCTGGAAGAAGAGGGCTACCAGGCGGTGGGCTCGGGTTCGATCTTCGCCAAGTCGTCGATGAAGAAGTTGTACTCGCAGGTCGTCGATTCCGAGTCCGCGGTGCGGGTGGCCATCGAGGCGCTCTACGACGCCGCCGACGACGATTCCGCCACCGGCGGACCCGACCTGGTTCGCGGTATCTACCCGACGGCGGTCACCATCGGCGCCGAGGGGGCGGCCGAGGTGCCCGAGAGTCGGATCGCTGAGCTTGCCCGCGACGTCATCGAGAGCCGCTCGCGCGCAGACACTTTCGGCCCCGATGGCGGTGAGAAGTGAGTTTCCCGTATTTCATCTCGCCCGAGCAGGCGATGCGCGAGCGCAGCGAGCTCGCCCGCAAAGGCATCGCGCGCGGCAAGAGCGTGGTGGCGCTGGTCTACGCCGGTGGTGTGCTTTTCGTGGCGGAGAACCCGTCGCGCTCGCTGCAGAAGATCAGCGAGCTCTACGATCGCGTGGGCTTCGCGGCCGCGGGCAAGTTCAACGAATTCGACAATCTGCGCCGCGGCGGAATTCAGTTCGCCGACACCCGGGGCTACGCCTACGACCGCCGCGACGTCACCGGGCGCCAGCTGGCCAACGTCTACGCGCAGACCCTGGGCACCATCTTCACCGAGCAGGCCAAGCCGTACGAGGTGGAGTTGTGTGTCGCCGAGGTCGCGCACTACGGCGAGACGAAACCGCCTGAGCTGTACCGGATCACCTACGACGGGTCGATCGCCGACGAGCCGCATTTCGTGGTGATGGGCGGTACCACCGAGCCGATCACCACCGCGCTCAAGGAGTCTTACGCCGAAAACGCCGACCTGCGCGACGCGACGCAGATCGCCGTGAAGGCGCTGCGCGCCGGAAGCGCGGAGGGTTCCAGCGGGGATCAGCCCTCTCCGGATGTGGGCAGCCTGGAGGTCGCCATCCTGGACGTCAGCCGGCCGCGACGGGCGTTCCGGCGGATCAACCGAGCCACCCTGGAAAGCCTGCTGCACGAGGGGGATTCGAAGCAGCCGGAAACCAACGGCGAAGTGCCGGATTCCAACGGCGACTCCGCGGGCTGAATCGGGACGCATCAGTCGCCGAGGCGTGTTCGCTATCGGCAGAACGCCGAGCGCGTCGCCGGGGCCGCTGGTGCCCACGTTGCTGGTGGGTCACCTGGATGCCGGACAGCCGCCCTCGTCGTGGCGCGCTCGGGGGCCGCGGGGAACTCGTCGGAACCCATAGGCGCGGCTTCCGCACCGTCCCGGTGAGACAACCAGTACCCTCGATTACGTGCAGCGGCGAATTATGGGCATCGAGACCGAGTTCGGTGTCACCTGCACGTTCCACGGCCACCGTCGCCTGTCTCCGGACGAGGTCGCCCGTTACCTGTTCCGCCGGGTGGTGTCGTGGGGCCGCAGTTCCAACGTGTTCCTTCGCAATGGCGCCCGCCTGTACCTCGACGTCGGCAGCCACCCCGAGTACGCGACCGCCGAATGCGACAGCCTGGTGCAGCTGGTCACCCACGACCGCGCCGGCGAATGGGTGCTGGAGGACCTGCTCATCGACGCCGAGCAGCGCCTCGCCGACGAGGGCATCGGCGGCGACATCTACCTGTTCAAGAACAACACCGATTCGGCGGGCAACTCCTACGGCTGCCACGAGAACTACCTGATCGTGCGGGCCGGCGAGTTCTCCCGGATTTCCGACGTACTGCTGCCGTTCCTGGTCACCCGCCAGCTGATCTGCGGCGCCGGCAAGGTACTCCAGACCCCCAAGGCGGCGACATTCTGCCTGTCTCAACGTGCCGAGCACATCTGGGAGGGCGTTTCCTCGGCCACCACTCGCAGCCGGCCGATCATCAACACCCGCGACGAGCCACACGCCGACGCCGAGAAATACCGGCGGTTGCACGTGATCGTCGGCGACTCCAACATGTGCGAGACCACCACGATGCTCAAGGTGGGCACCGCGGCGCTGGTGCTGGAGATGATCGAGGCCGGCGTTCCCTTCCGCGACTTCTCTCTGGACAACCCCATCCGCGCCATCCGCGAGGTCAGCCACGACATCACCGGCCGGCGGCCGGTGCGGTTGGCCGGCGGGCGGCAGGCCAGCGCGCTCGACATCCAGCGCGAGTACTACAGCCGCGCCGTCGAGCACCTGCAGACCCGGGAGCCCAACGCGCAGATCGAGCAGGTCGTCGACCTGTGGGGACGTCAGCTCGACGCCGTCGAGAGCCAGGACTTCGCCAAGGTGGACACCGAGATCGACTGGGTGATCAAGCGCAAGCTGTTCCAGCGTTACCAGGACCGCTACAACATGGAGCTGTCCGACCCCAAGATCGCCCAGCTGGACCTGGCCTACCACGACATCAAGCGCGGGCGCGGCGTGTTCGACCTACTGCAGCGCAAGGGCCTCGCGACGCGCGTCACCACCGACGAGGAGATCGCGGAGGCGGTCGACCATCCGCCGCAGACCACCCGCGCCCGGCTGCGCGGCGAGTTCATCAGCGCCGCCCAGGCCGCGGGCCGCGACTTCACCGTCGACTGGGTCCATCTCAAGCTCAACGATCAGGCGCAGCGCACCGTGCTGTGCAAAGACCCCTTCCGGGCGGTCGATGAGCGAGTCAAGCGGCTGATCGCCAGCATGTAGCTCTTCACCTTTGGCCACAGCTGTCACCCCAGTCCCTGGTAGGCACCGATGCTCGAAGCGCAATCTGATATTGCGGGCGCTATCTGATTTTCAGAGCCGGTGCTCCCTGCGAACCGGTGACTGATGTTTCAATTGTGAAAAGTGCGACTCGCCAGCCGGTGCAGGCGCGCGGCGCGCGGCGGCTATAACCTGATGCGAATGGCGACCTCGAAAGTCGAGCGGTTGGTCAATCTGGTCATCGCCCTACTGTCCACCCGCGGCTACATCAGCGCGGAGAAGATCAGGACCAGCGTGGCCGGTTACGCGGACAGCCCCAGCGCCGAGGCGTTTTCCCGCATGTTCGAGCGCGACAAGAACGAACTGCGCGATCTGGGCATCCCGCTCGAGGTCGGCAGGGCGTCGGCCTCCGATCCCACCGAGGGCTACCGAATCAATCGCGACGCCTACTCGCTGCCCGCGGTCGAGCTCACTCCGGACGAGGCGGCCGCGGTCGCGGTCGCGACGCAACTGTGGGAGTCGCCCGAACTGATCACCGCCACCCAGGGCGCGTTGCTCAAGCTGCGCGCCGCCGGGGTGGACGTCGATCCCGACGCGCCGGTGGCCATCGCCTCACCGGCCGGCGTGCCCGGGCTGCGCGGGTCGGAAGAGGTGCTCGGGATCCTGTTGTCGGCCATCGATTCCCGGCAGGCGGTGCGGTTTCCGCATCGGCCGTCGCGCACGGAGCCCTACAGCATGCGCACGGTGGAGCCGTGGGGCGTCGTCACCCAGAACGGCCGCTGGTACCTGGTGGGCCACGACCGCGACCGCGATGCCACCCGCACCTTCCGGCTGTCGCGAATCGGTGCCGAGGTCACGCCGATCGGCCCGCCCGGGGCGGTCGTCGTGCCCGAGGACGTGGACCTGCGCCAGATCGTGGCCCGCACGATCGCCGAGACACCGACCGGCGGGCAGGCGCGGGTGTGGGTCGCCGACGGGCGGGCCACCGCGCTGCGGCGCGCCGGGAGGTCCACCGGCGCACGGCAACTGGGCGGCCGCGACGGCGAGGTGATCGAACTCGAAATCGGGTCGAGTGACCGGCTGGCGCGCGACATCGCCGGCTACGGGGCCGACGCCGTCGTGCTCGAGCCGCAGTCACTGCGCGAGGACGTGCTGGCGCGGCTGCGCGCCCATGCGGAGCTGTCGTGACGGCCATATCCACCCGGTTGATCCGGTTGCTCAACATGGTGCCTTACTTCCAGGCCAACCCGCGCGTCACCCGGGCCAAGGCGGCCGCCGACCTCGGGGTGTCCGCCAGGCAGCTGGAGGAGGACCTCAACCAGCTGTGGATGTGCGGCCTGCCCGGCTACTACCCGGGTGACCTGATCGATTTCCAGTTCGCCGGCGACACCATCGAGGTGACGTTCTCGGCGGGCATCGACCGACCGCTCAAGCTCACCTCGCCGGAGGCCACCGGTCTGCTCGTGGCACTGCGGGCGCTCGCCGACATCCCCGGCGTCGTCGATCCGCAAGCGGCACGCAGCGCGATCGCCAAGATCGAGACCGCGGCCGGGGCCGTCGGGCACGACGCCACCGGCTCGGCGGCAGCGGCCGACGAGCCGGCGCCCGTGGAGGGTCGCGCGGCGGCTGCGGTGCGCACCGCGGTGCAGGACAAACGCGCCCTGGCCATCGACTATTACTCCGCGTCGCACGACACTCTGACCAGTCGAGTCGTCGACCCCATCCGGGTGCTGCTGATCGGCGGCCACAGCTACCTGGAGGCCTGGTCACGCGAGGCCGACGGGGTGCGGCTGTTCCGATTCGACCGGATCGTCGACGCCACCGACCTGGGGGAGCCGGCAGCTCCGCCCGAAGTGGCCCTGCAGTCGCCACCGGACACGTCGCTGTTCGACGGCGATCCGTCCCTGCCGTCGGCCAAGCTGCGCGTCGCGCCCTCGGCGTCGTGGATGTTCGAGTATTACCCGATGCGCGAGGTGCGCGAGCTGCCGGACGGATCCTGTGAGGCGGTCATGACCTACGCCTCCGAGGACTGGATGACGCGCCTGGTGCTGGGCTTCGGCTCGGCCGTGCGGGTGCTTGAACCGGAATCACTCGCACGGCGTGTCCGTGATGCCGCCGCGGCGGCGTGCGAGTCCTACCGGGCGCTTGCCCCCTGAGGCCACGGCGCGGGCGACCCGGTGTATCGCCCCACTGCGGTAGCATCGGGTAGACGTCTGGAGGTAATCAAAGTGGGCAGTCTTAGTCCGTGGCACTGGGCGATCCTCGCTGTGGTGGTGATCCTGCTTTTCGGTGCCAAGAAGCTCCCCGATGCAGCGCGTTCGCTGGGCAAGTCGATGCGCATCTTCAAGTCTGAGCTGCGCGAAATGCAGAGCGAGAACAAAGCGGAACCGCCCGCGTTGGACACCAACAACGCGCCCTCCGCGACGAACCCCACTCCCGTGCAGTCGCAGCGAGTCGACGCTCCGGCGGCCACCGAGCAGGGGCAGTCCGAAGCACGCCCGGCGTAGCCTGTCATCATCGTCGCGGTGCCCGGACGCCACTGAACGAGCGTCGTGAAATTTCTCAAGGTTTCAGCGCGCACTGCGGGCGTGCTGAAACGCCTCAATCCGCGTAACCGGCGCAGTCGCACCAATCCCGATGCGACGATGTCGCTCGTCGATCACCTGACCGAGCTGCGCACCCGGTTGCTGATCTCGCTGGCCGCCATCCTGCTCACCACGATCTTCGGGTTCGTTTGGTATTCGCATTCCATCTTCGGGCTGGAAAGCCTCGGCGAGTGGCTGCGGCACCCCTACTGTTCGCTGCCCCAATCGGCGCGCGCGAGCATCAGCGCCGACGGGCAATGTCGACTGCTGGCCACGGCGCCGTTCGACCAATTCATGTTGCGACTCAAGGTCGGGCTGACGGCCGGGGTCGTGCTGGCCTGTCCGGTGTGGTTCTACGAGCTGTGGGCGTTCATCACGCCGGGGCTGTACCAGAAGGAGCGCCGCTTCGCGGTCGGGTTCGTGGTCCCCGCGGCGGTGCTCTTCGTCGCGGGTGCGATCCTGGCCTACTTCGTGCTGTCCAAGGCGCTGGGCTTTCTGCTGACCGTCGGCAGCGACGTGCAGGTGACCGCGTTGTCCGGGGACCGGTACTTCGGTTTCCTGATCAACCTGTTGGTGGTGTTCGGCGTCAGCTTCGAATTCCCCTTGCTGATCGTCATGCTCAACATGACGGGCGTGCTGCCTTACGAGCGGCTCAAGTCCTGGCGGCGCGGCCTGATCTTCGCGATGTTCGCGTTCGCGGCCGTTTTCACCCCCGGGTCCGACCCGTTCTCGATGACCGCCCTGGGCCTGGCGCTGTCGGTGCTCCTCGAGTTCGCCATCCAGATCTGTCGCCTGCACGACAGGCGGAAAGCCAAACGCGAAGCCCGGGCCGCGATCGCCGACGACGAGGCATCGGTCATCGAGCCGCCCACACCGATACAGGAGCCGGTACGGGAGCCGTCGTTCACCGCCGGCCAGCATGACGATGTCACCTAAGTTCTCATCCCGCGAGCGACCGTGTTTGTACAGCGACACGCCGTATCCGACGTGCATTTGCGGACCCTCGCGCACCGGGGTGACGGCGTGACGGAGCTCGTCGAGCTGCCACGGTTCACCGCCGAATTGCCCTTCGCGCTGGACGGATTCCAGCAGCGGGCGTGCGCGGCGCTCGAACGAGGCCACGGCGTGCTGGTCTGCGCGCCGACCGGCGCCGGCAAGACGGTGGTGGGCGAATTCGCCGTGCATCTGGCGCTGGCCGCCGGCGGCAAGTGCTTCTACACCACGCCGCTCAAGGCGCTGAGCAACCAGAAGCACACCGACCTGACCGTGCGCTACGGCCGCGACCGGATCGGCCTGCTGACAGGTGACATGTCGGTGAACGCCGACGCCCCGGTGGTGGTGATGACCACCGAGGTGCTGCGCAACATGCTCTACGCCGATTCGCCTGCGCTGCAAGGGCTCTCCTACGTGGTGATGGACGAGGTGCATTTCCTGGCCGACCGGATGCGCGGTCCGGTGTGGGAGGAAGTGATCCTGCACCTGCCCGACGAGGTGCGGGTGGTCAGCCTGTCGGCGACGGTGAGCAACGCCGAGGAGTTTGGCGGCTGGATCCAGACGGTGCGGGGCGACACGACCGTGGTGGTCGACGAGCACCGGCCGGTGCCGCTGTGGCAGCACGTCTTGGTGGGCAAGCGGCTGTTCGACCTCTTCGACTACCGGGGCTCGGACGCCGGGGAGCCGCCGGTGGCCGGCCGCGAGGCGCGCGTCAGCCCGGACCTGACCCGCCACATCGCGCACCGCCGCGAAGCGGACCGAATGTTGGACTGGCAGCCACGCCGAGGGCGCACCGGCCGCGGTGGGCCCGGCCGGCCGCGCCTTTACCGTCCGCCCGGGCGGGCGGACGTGATCGCGACCCTGGACTCCGAGGGGCTGCTTCCGGCGATCACCTTCGTGTTCTCCCGCGCTGGCTGCGACGCCGCCGTCCAGCAGTGCCTGCGTTCGCCGCTCCGGTTGACCACCGAGGAGGAGCGAGCGCAGATCGCCGAGGTGATCGATCACCGGTGCGGCGATCTGGCCGACGCCGACTTGGCGGTGCTCGGCTATTACGAGTGGCGGGAGGGGCTGCTGCGCGGTCTGGCGGCGCACCACGCCGGGATGTTGCCGGCCTTCCGGCACACCGTCGAGGAGCTGTTTACCGCCGGTCTGGTCAAGGCGGTGTTCGCCACCGAGACGTTGGCGCTCGGCATCAACATGCCCGCTCGCACCGTAGTGCTCGAGCGGCTGGTGAAGTTCAACGGCGAGCAGCATGTGCCGCTGACGCCGGGGGAGTACACGCAGCTGACCGGGCGCGCCGGCCGGCGCGGCATCGACGTCGAGGGTCACGCGGTGGTGCTGTGGAACCCCACTGAAGAAACCACCGAACCGTCCGCGGTGGCGGGCCTGGCCTCCACCCGCACCTTTCCGCTGCGCAGCTCGTTCGCCCCGTCGTACAACATGACGATCAACCTGGTGCAGCACATGGGCCCCGAGCAGGCGCATCGGCTGCTGGAGCAGTCGTTCGCCCAGTATCAGGCAGACCGCTCCGTCGTCGGCCTGATCCGCGGTATCGAGCGCGGCAAGGCGATGCTCGCCGAGATCGCCGCCGAGCTGGGCGGGCCGGAGGCGCCGATCCTCGACTACGCCCGGCTGCGCGCCCGAATTTCGGACATGGAGCGCGCGCAGTCCCGCGCGTCGCGGCTGCAGCGTCGGCAGGCGGCCAGCGACGCGCTGGCCGCGCTGCGGCGTGGCGACATCATCAACATCACTCACGGCCGGCGCGGTGGGCTGGCGGTGGTGCTGGAACCGGCCCGCGACGGCGAGGATCCGCGCCCGTTGGTGCTCACCGAAAACCGCTGGGCGGGGCGCATTTCGACGGCCGACTACACGGGTGCGTCGGCTCCGGTCGGTTCGATGCCGCTGCCCAAGCGGGTCGAGCACCGCCAGCCGCGGGTCCGGCGCGACCTGGCGTCGGCGCTGCGATCGGCGGCCGCCGGCCTGGTCATTCCGGGCCGGCGCCGCAGCGGCCGCGGCGATCAGGACGGCGCGTTCCACGACCCCGAGCTGGCATCGTTGCGTGAGGAGCTGCGTCGCCACCCGTCGCACAACAGCCCCGGCCTGGAATCCCAAGTCCGGCAGGCCGAGCGCTACCTGCGCATCGAACGCGACAATGCGCAATTGGAGAAAAAAGTTGCCGCCGCGACCAATTCGCTGGCGCGGACCTTCGACCGGATCGTCGGCCTGCTCACCGAGCGCGGCTTCATCCAGGGCCCCGACACCGATCCCCACGTCACCGACGACGGCCGGATGCTGGCCCGCATCTATAGCGAGAGTGACCTCCTGGTCGCCGAATGCCTGCGCACCGGCGCGTGGGCCGGCCTGAAGCCGCCCGAGTTGGCGGCGGTGGTCTCGGCGGTCGTGTACGAGAGCAGGGGTGGTGAGGGGCCAAGGGCGGCGTTCGCCGCCGAGGCGCCCACCCAGCGGGTGCGACAGGCGCTGCAGCAAACGTCGCGGCTGTCCTATGTGTTGCGCACCGACGAGCAGACGCACCGGATCGCGCCGAGTCGGGAACCCGACGACGGCTTCGTCAACGTCATCTATCGCTGGGCCAAGACCGGGGATCTGGCCGCGGCGCTGGCCGCCGTCGACCCGGTCGGCGCCGGCTCGCCGCTGCTGGCGGGGGATTTCGTGCGCTGGTGCCGCCAGGTGCTCGATCTGCTCGACCAGGTGCGCAACGCGGCGCCCGATGCTGAGCTGCGGGCGACCGCCAAGCGCGCCATCAATGACGTTCGGCGCGGCGTCGTCGCTGTTGACGCCGGGTAGGCTGTGCCGAAGCTACCGTAGATCCGGGAAAGCACTACGCCGATAATTCATGCCGAGACACATAGGGGCTGAGGAGAGACGATGAGCGGACCGCAGGGACCGGAACAGCAGTGGCAACCGCCCGGCCAAGGTAGCGATCAGTCCTCGGAACCGACGCAGGTCGGCTCGCCCTGGCAGCAGCAACCGGGCCAGGAGGCGACCTGGCAGACCCCGGCGTACACGCCGCCCGCCGAGTACCCGCAGTACCAACAGCCGGCCGAGCAGGCCTATCCGCAGCAATACCCGCAGCAGCCGGGCTACGGTCAGTACGGCCAGCCGGGTCAGTATGCGCAGCCCGGCCAGTACGGCCAGCCGGGTCAGTACGGTCCGCCGGGCCAGTACGGCCAGCCGGGTCAGTACGGTCCGCCGGGCCAGTACGGCCAGCCGGGTCAATACGGCCAGCCGGGCCAGTACCCGCAGCAGTACCCGCCCTACGAGCAGCAACCGGCCAAGAAGCGCCCGGTGGCCCTGATTGCCGGCGTGGGCGGGGCGATCGCCTTCCTTCTCATCGCGGTCGTGCTGGTGCTGGGCTTCTGGCAGCCCGGGTTCTTCGTCACCACCAAGCTGGACGTCAACAAGGCGCAGGCCGGTGTGCAGCAGGTCCTGTCCGACGAGACCAACGGTTACGGCGCCAAGAACGTCCAAAACGTCAAGTGCAACCACGGGCAGAATCCCACCGTCAAGAAGGGCGCCACGTTCGACTGCGACGTCAGCATCGACGGCGCCCCCAAGCGCGTGACGGTGACCTTCCAGGACAACAAGGGCACCTACGAGGTCGGCCGCCCGCAGTAGTCGGTCACGACGGCAGCGCGTCGAGCGCCTTCTGCAACCGGGCTATCGAGGAGCCGACGCCCAGTTTGGTCGCCAGCCTGGCCGTGCGGTGCGGGTCGTCGGCCGCCAAGGGTAGCGCGTCGGTCGCGGTCGACAGGCTGACGGGCGCGTCGGTGGCCACCCGCACCACCTGTCCGGCGGCGTCGATGTAGTCGGTCGCGCCCAGCAGTTTCGAGCGCAGACCCTTGGCCATCTTCGATTTCGGGTCGTGGGCGGCCGCCAGGATCTGCTCCAGCGACCCGTGCTGCGCCAGCAGCGTCGCCGCCGTCTTCTCGCCGACACCCGGCACGCCCGGCAGGCCGTCCGACGGATCGCCGCGCATCAGCGCGAATTCCGCGTAGGCCGGCCCGGCCCGATGCTGCGGCAGGCCGTATTGTTCGGCGACCTCCGCCGGCCCGAACAGGGTGGCTTTCGCCAGCCCGCGGCCCAGGTAGAGCACCCGGACCGGGACCGGATCGTCCGACACCACCTGCAGCAGGTCGCGGTCCCCGCTGACCACCACCACGGGATCGCGGCGTTCGCGAGCGGCCAGGGTGCCCAGCACGTCGTCGGCCTCGAAACCTTCGGCCCCCGCGGTCGGGATCCCGAAGGCGTCCAGCAGTTCCATGATCATGTCGATCTGCGGCGTCAGGTCGTCGGGCACCTCTTCGACGTCCGGCTCGCCCTCGGGCTCCGCTTCCGCGACGCGATGAGCCTTGTAGGACGGGACGAGGTCCACCCGGAACTGCGGCCGCCAGTCGAGGTCCAGGCATACCACCAGCCGATTGGGGCGCTGCCGGCTGATCACCACCGCCATCGAGTCGATGAACCCGCGCACGGCGTTGACGGGCCGGCCGTCGGGGCTGGTGATCGAGGACGGTACCCCGAAATACGACCGGAACCACATGCTGGCCCCGTCGAGCAGCAAGAGCGGCGCGGGCATCCCGGTATCGTCTCATGGCGCCGAGCGTCGGCGTGTTGTTGACGACCCAATCGTTTCGCCGCAACAACTCGACGTTGGGCCGGCCGGGTTAGCCTGGCTGCCATGCAATCTCATCGGTTCGACACCGGGGTGTATGCCCGCCGGCTGGCAGCGGCGGCTGCCGCGACCGCCGACGCGGGGCTGTCGGGGCTGGTGATCACCCCCGGGTACGACCTGCGCTACCTGGTCGGGTCGCGCGCCCAGACGCTCGAGCGGTTCACCGCCCTCGTGTTGCCGGCGTCCGGCGATCCGACCGTGGTTGTCCCGCGGCTGGAGCTGGCTTCGCTCAAGGGTTCGGCCATTGCGGAACTGGGGTTGGCGGTGCGGGATTGGGTGGACGGGGACGACCCTTACCGATTGGTGGGCGCCGCTTTGGGCGGGGCTCCCGCCGCGACCGCCGTCACCGATTCGATGCCGGCGTTGCATCTGCTGCCGCTCGCCGGTGCGCTCGGGGTGTTGCCGGTGCTGGCCACCGACGTGAGGCGCACGCTGCGGATGGTCAAGGAGGAATGCGAGATCGACGCGCTGCGCAAGGCCGGCGCGGCCATCGATCGAGTGCACGCCCGGGTGCCCGAGTTTCTGGTTCCCGGCCGGACCGAGGCCGACGTGGCCGCTGACATCGCGGAAGCGATTGTGGCCGAAGGGCATTCGGAGGTGGCATTCATCATCGTCGGTTCCGGGCCGCACAGTGCCGACCCGCACCACGGATGCTCGGATCGTGAATTGCAGGCGGGTGACATCGTCGTCGTCGACATCGGCGGCGCGTACGAGCCCGGGTACCACTCCGACTCGACGCGTACTTACAGCATCGGCGAGCCGGATCCCGAAGTGGCGCAGCACTATTCGGTGCTGCAGCGGGCGCAGCGCGCGGCCGTCGATGCGGTGCGCCCGGGCGTGACGGCCGAGCAGGTCGACGCGGCCGCCCGCGATGTGCTGGCCGAGGCCGGACTCGGTGAGGCCTTCGTGCACCGCACCGGCCACGGCATCGGGCTGTCGGTACACGAGGAGCCCTACATCGTCGCGGGCAGTGACCTGCCGCTGGCCGCCGGCATGGCCTTCTCCATCGAGCCGGGCATCTACTTCCCGGGCCGGTGGGGCGCTCGCATCGAGGACATCGTCGTCGTGACCGAAGACGGCGGGCTGGCCGTCAACAATCGGCCGCACGAGTTGATCGTGGTGCCCGCGTCGTAGCGCCCAGGGCGCACCCGCGCGTACGTTTGGCTTGATGTCACTTCTGGATTTGACGCTCCTTCCGATCCGCATCGCACGCCACATCGCCGACACGCTGGTGCATCGCGCCGCAACGTCACCCGCGCCGCCAGCTGAGCTCATCGTGATCGACGGGATGCCCGAGGGGGTGCCGCCGGCGGCGCTTCGGCCCGAGCCGCAACTTCCGGTGCCGTCCGGATGGCCGTTCGGCGAGGAGTTTCCACGCACGTGTGGCACGGGCCGCGTGTCCGGCGGTGCCCTGTTTTGGACCGACTTCCTCTACGACGACCACGGCGCGACGGGCCTGCCAATCGGCGATCTGAAAGTGCAGGCGCCGCCACGCGGCACCTACATCTATCCCGACGGCCCCGCGGCGAGCCGCGATAGCTCGACGAAGCAGCCGAACTGACACGAGTTGCGCTACTTCTCGCCGCGGTCCAATAAGCCCGACGACCCAAGCACCCGCTCCACGTGCACCTCGATGACCACCCGCCGCGGATTTGGCCGCGGGGTGCGATAGCGCTGGGCATACCGCAGTTCGGCATCACGCACGGCGTCGACAGCGTTGTTTACCTTGGACCGGCCCTCCAACGACAGCCACCGCGCGCCGTCGACCTGACTGAGCACCGCCACCCCGCCGCGGTCGGCGTTCACCGCCTTCTGCGAGCCCCCGGTGGTGATCACCCGCGCGATGTGAGTCTTGGGGTCGAAGGTGAAACCCACCGCCACCACGTGTGGTGAATTGTCGGCTCGCAGCGTGGTCAGCATGGCTAGATGCCGTTCGGACAGGAACGCCAGCGCATCGTCGGTGAGCCGGGTAGTGGTATTCGCCATCACCGCCCACGCTAGCGCAGGTCATAATCGCAGCCGTGGACGACACGGGCGCAGGACCAGTACTAGTCCTGGGCGGCCGCAGCGAGATCGGCGTCGAGTTGGCGCGCCTCCTGGCGCCCGGGGCGACGGTGGTGCTGGCCGCGCGCAAGGCCGATCAACTCGACGAGCAGGTCGCTGCGCTGAACGCCGCGGGTGCGGCGGCGGTGCACGGGGTCGAGTTCGACGCCGACGACCTCGCCTCGCACGGCCCGCTGGTCGCCTCGGTCGTCGCCGATCACGGACCCATCGGGACGGCGGTGCTCGCCTTCGGAATCCTCGGTGACCAGGCCCGCGCCGAGACCGACGCCGGACACGCGGTGGCGGTCGTGCATACCGACTACGTCGCCCAGGTCAGCATGCTCACCCACCTCGCCGCCGCGATGCGCGGGGCTGGCCGCGGCCAACTGGTGGTGTTCTCCTCGATCGCCGGCGCGCGCGTGCGTCGCGCCAACTACGTCTACGGATCGGCCAAGGCCGGGCTGGACGGCTTCGCCAGCGGCTTGGCCGACGCGCTGCACGACACGGGCGTTCGGCTGCTGATCGCCCGGCCGGGCTTTGTGGTCGGTCGCATGACGGAGGGGATGACGCCCGCGCCGCTGGCCAGCACGCCCCCGCAGGTGGCCGCGGCGACCGCCCGTGCGCTGGCCAAGGGCCGACGCACGGTGTGGATCCCGTGGGCGTTGGGGCCCGCCTCGGCCGTGATGCGGATGCTGCCGCAATTCGTCTGGCGCCGGATGCCGCGATGATCATCGTGGTCGGCATCGGAGCCGACGGCATGGCCGGGCTCGCCGAAGCATCACGCAGTGAACTGCGAAGGGCGACAATAGTTTACGGGTCCCAAAGGCAACTGGGCTTGCTCGACGAGACCGTGACCGCGCCCCGTCGGCAGTGGCCCTCGCCGATGTTGCCCGCGCTGCAGACGTTGCTCGACGACCACGCCGACGACGTCCACGTGGTGGCCAGCGGCGACCCGCTCCTGCACGGCATCGGGGGCACGCTGATCCGGCTGTACGGCCCCGACCGAGTCAGGGTGCTGCCACACGTGTCCTCGGTGACGCTGGCGTGCGCGCGGATGGGCTGGAACGTTCACGACACGGAGGTGATCAGCCTCGTCACCGCGCAGTCGCACACCGCGATACGCCGCGGCGGCCAAGCGATCGTGCTGTCCAAAAACGGCGCCACACCGAAGGAACTCGCCGCACTGCTCAACGCGCACGGCCGCGGCGATTCCACACTCACCGTCCTCGAAAACCTCGGTGGCTTAACCGAACACCGCCGCGACGGCACGGCGCGCCAATGGGCCGAGGACCCGCCCCAGGGCGTCGACGACCTCAACGTCATCGCCATCCGATACCTGCCCGACGAACGGCTGTCGCCGCTGCCGGATGACGTGTTCGTCCACGACGGGCAGATCACCAAACACGGAATCCGCGCGGTGACGCTGGCAGCGCTGGCCCCGCGCCCGGGCGAACGCCTATGGGACGTCGGCGCGGGCTCGGGCAGCATCAGCGTCGAGTGGTGCCTGAGTTGGAGCGGTTGCAGCGCGGTCGCATTCGAGCGCGACGAACGACGCCGCCACAACATCGGGTCGAACGCCGCGGCTTTCGGCGCTCCCATCGACGTGCGCGGTGGCGCGCCGGAAGGGTTCGGCGGCCTCGATCCGCCGTCGGCAATCTTCATCGGCGGCGGCCTCACCCAGCCCGGCCTGCTCGACGCGTGCCTGGACGCCTTGCCAACGCAAGGCCGTCTCGTCGCCAACGCGGTCACCGCGGAATCCGAATCCACTTTGGCGCAGTTACATTCGCGCCTGGGAGGTCTCCTGCGCCGCTTCCAGCTTTATCAGGGTGAGCCGCTCGGCGGTTTCACCGGATGGCGCCCGCAGATGCCGGTCACGCAGTGGACGGTGACGAAATGACGGTCTATTTCATCGGCGCGGGCCCGGGCGCCGCCGACCTGATCACGGTCCGCGGGCAACGGCTCCTCGAAAGGTGCGAAACGTGCCTGTATGCGGGTTCGATCATGCCCGACGATCTTCTGGCGCTGTGTCCGCCCGGGGCGAAAGTCATTGACACCGGCCCGCTGACGCTGGAGCAGATCATCACCGAACTGGCTGACGCCGACGCCGCCGGCCACGACGTGGCGCGGCTGCATTCGGGCGACCCCTCGCTCTACAGCGCGCTGGCCGAACAATGCCGCCGACTCGACGGGCTGGGCATCGACTACGAAATCGTCCCTGGCGTACCGTCGTTTGCCGCGGCGGCGGCCGCGCTCAAGCGCGAGCTCACGGTTCCCGGCGTCGCGCAGACCGTGACGCTGACCCGGGTCGCCACCCTGTCGACGGCTATGCCGCCCGGTGAAGACCTGCCCACCCTGGCTCGTTCCGGCGCCACGCTGGTGCTGCACCTGGCGGCCGCCCAGGTCGATGCCATCGTGCCGCAACTTCTCGAAGGCGGATATCGCCCCGAAACGCCCGCTGCGGTCGTCGCTTTCGCGAGTTGGCCGCAAGAAGTGGTGCTGCGCGGGACGCTCGCCGGCATCGCCGACCAGATGCACCAGGCCAACATCACGAAGACGGCGGTGATCATCGTCGGCGACGTCCTCGCCGCCGAGGGGTTCACCGACAGCTACCTGTATTCGACCGGGCGGGTGCGGGGGAGCGGGCACTGATGCGAGTGCTCTTGCTGGGGGGCACCGCCGAAGGTCGCGCGCTGGCGAAGGCCTTACACCCGCGCCTCGACATCGTCAGCTCGCTGGCGGGCCGGGTGCCCGACCCCGCCTTGCCGGTCGGCCCGGTTCGCATCGGCGGCTTCGGCGGCGTCGAAGGCCTACGCCGCTGGTTGCGTAACGAACGAATCGATGCGGTGATCGACGCGACGCACCCGTTCGCGGCGAGGATGACGGCACACGCCGCCCAAGTCTGCGCCGAGTTGCAGATCCCGCATCTGGTGCTGGCCCGCCCGGCGTGGGACCCCGGCGATGCGATCGTGGTGGAATCGGACACCAAAGCCGCGGAAGCCGTTGCGCGACAATCATTCTCGCGGGTGTTTCTCACCACCGGACGCTCGGGGACAAAGGCCTTCGCGGACAGCGACGCGTGGTTTCTGATCCGCGCGGTCACCGAACCCGCCCCTGGCTCGCTGCCGCGCCGCCATCAGTTGCTGCTATCCCGCGGCCCGTATCGCTACGACGGCGAGCTCGCGCTGATGCGGGAACACCGCATAGACACCCTGGTCACCAAGAACAGCGGCGGGCAGATGACGCGGGCGAAGCTGGACGCCGCTGCGGCGCTGGGCATTCCGGTGATGATGGTGGCGCGGCCGCCGCTACCGACCGGGGTGATGGCGGTGGGCAGCGTCGACGAGGCCGCCGAATGGGTCACCCAACTGGACTAACCGGTCAGGTCGTCGCGCTCGGCGTCGGTGGCCAGCAGCGCGTCACGGGCGCGTGCGACGCGGGACCGGATGGTGCCCACCGGGCAGCCGCACACCGCGGCGGCGTCGGCGTAGGGCAGCCCGAGCAACTGGGTGAGCAACAAGGCTTCCCGCTGTTCGGCGGTGAGGCTCGCGATCATGGTCGTGACCTCGACCAGGTCTTCGAATCCACGGGCGTGGCGGTCAGCGCGCAGGACCTGTTCCGGGTCGGCGCCCGGGGCGGCGCGCGGCCGCGACTGGACGTGGCGGATGTGGTCCGCGACAACCCGGCGCGCAATGGAGAGCAGCCACGTCCGGGCGCTCGAGCGCCCGGAGAACCGTTCGATGGCGCCGATCGCGCGCAGGAAAGTCTCTTGAGTCAGATCGTCGGCGCTGCCCGCGTCCGACAGGTATGTGACGAACCGCCATACGTCTTGCTGGGTGGCCTTGATGAATGCCTCGAGCGCCCGGTCATTTCCACGCGCGGCGGCCAAGGCGAGCTCGGTAACGGCCTCGTCATCGCTTGACGCGGTCATGGCGAACCACCTTCGTTTCGCGGGCTGACTGAGTCTACGACGGTCTGTCGTAGCGGCTGCGGCGGGGTGAAGCGCCGACCGGTTGATGGGCCGGAGGTGACCGCGCCGTCGTGCGGCGACGGACTCCACGGGCCAGCCGGGGTGACCGGCGTCTGCCGCATCGGCGGACGCCCGGTCTGACCTGACCCGTTCCCGGGCCACCAACAGCGCGAACGCGAGGCCCAATAGCAACGGCATGTGGCTGGCGATGCGCGTTGCGGTGACGTCGCCGGCGAAGGCGTCGATCACCACGTAACCCAACAGCGCGACCGAATAGACGCCCGTAATCGCGGCCACCCCAATCGCGGTGACGGGCCAGACGCCGGCGGCGACCATCGCCAGGCCCAGCGCCAGCAACCATGCGGTCGACTCGTGCATCAGGTGCTCTCCGGACATCGCACCGTGCATGTGACTCGACACCATGCCGAAATCGATGCCGCTGATTTGCGCGGCGGCGATCGCCACCTGAAAAAGACCGACTCCGATCAGGCCCCACCGCCGGTAGTGCGAGCGCAGCCAGCGCATCCTGCGCTGACGCCCGGACAACTCCGCGCCGACGTTCGCCATGATTTTCGCGACCAGGTCGGGTCCGTCGACCGGCTCAACCGAGGAGAACCGGCGGGTCTGCGCGGCGGCGCCGATGAGCCAGGCGCGGCAACGCCGGCACGATTCGAGGTGGGCGTCGACCTGCTGCGCGAGCGCCTGGGGGCGTTCGCCGTCCAGTCGAGCCGAAAGCGCTTCACGCGCCGCGTCACACCGCATCCCTGCATCGTTGCGTATGCCCGGTCCCGGCGCAAAGAGCACGCGAAATCAACCGGCGGGAACTAATCGGTCCGGCAAACCGACCACTGACCGTAAGCCGCCCCGACCGAAGAGGTATTCGTGTTCGTGCCCGAAGGCCCCCGCCGATGACCGCCCCGATTTGGATCGCGTTCCCGCCCGAGGTGCACTCGACCTTGCTCAGCAGCGGCCCCGGACCCGGGCCCCTGCTCGCCGCCGCCGCGACGTGGTCGTCGATCGGCGCCCAATATGCCGAGGCCGCAGAGGAGCTCACTGGGGTCCTGGCCGGGGTGCAGGGGGGCGCATGGGTGGGACCAAGCGCCGAGCAGTACGTCGCCGCCCACACCCCGTATCTGACCTGGCTGCTCGAAAGCTCGGCAAAAAGCACGACCGCTGCCGCGCTGCACCAGACGGCGGCCGGTGCGTACACCTCGGCGCTGGCCGCCATGCCCACGATGCCCGAGCTCGCCGCCAACCACGCGACCCATGCGGCGCTGGTGGCGACGAACTTCTTCGGCGTCAACACCATTCCCATCGCCGTGAACGAGGCCGACTACGCGCGCATGTGGGTGCAAGCGGCGACGACGATGACCACATACCAGGCCGTCAATGACTCCGCCCTGGCGGCGGTCCCCACCACGACGCCCGCGCCGCCGATCGTCACCCCGGGCGCGGAGGCCGGCACTGCGACGGCCCACGCCGCCGACACCCAGCAGCCGGCACGGACCTATCCGGCCTGGCAGGACCAGCTCACGGCGTGGCTGCAGCAGTACACCAAAAACTTCGCCTGGCCGGTGTCCAAAGACCTCAACCCCGGCGGCTGGCCGTTCCCGCCGGTGCCGTTCGTCAACGGGCTCGCCTCGTTCTTCGGCCAATTGGGATTCTCGCCGGCCCTCTCCACTGCGCTCGGGTGGGCCATCTTCCATACCCTGATGATCTTCTGGCCCTTCATGCAGGCCGCCATCCAAATGGCGGTCGTGCTCGCGCCGATGGTCGTTTCCGCCCTGGGCGCCGCGGCGGCTGGCGGCGCGGCGGCAGCGGTCACCGCGGTCAGCGTCGCGGTCCCGCTCTCGGTTGCCGCCCCGCTGCCGGCGGCCGCGCCCGCGCCGACGGTGCCCGCGCCGGCTCCGGCGCCCGGTACCGCCCCGGCGGGTGTCAGCAACGCCCCGACGATGTCCAGCGCCCCCGCATCGGCCGTAGCAACACCGGCCGGTGGCGGACCGGTCGGCGGCGGGCCCGCGGTGGGTTTCGGTCCGACAGGCACGGACGGCATCGGCGCGGGCATGTCCGACACTCTGTACGCCGTCGGCTTGTCGGGGCTGGCGGCGCGCGGCAGCGCCAGCGGCCGGGCGCGTCGCAAGTCGGAGGAGCCGGCGCCCGACGACGTCGAGGCACCCGCCGCGGCCGCCGCGGAGGCAGCGGCTAGGAAGAGGGCCCGGGCCCGGCGGCGCCGCGCCGGGACCGCCACGGACCGCGCGTACCGTTACGAATTCATGGATCTGGAGGAGAATTCGGGCCGGGACGACGAAGGGCCGGAGGCCGTGCACCCCTCGGGTCAGGGTGGGGGACCGGTCGGATTCGCCGGGGCCGCAACCAGATCGGGCCTCGACCAGCCAGCCGGGTTGGCGACGCTGACCCGCGTCGGGCTGGGCGACGGACCCACCGTACCGATGATGCCGAGCAGCTGGGGCAACGACTAGCCGAGTGGGTAGCGCCGGGGCGTGAACACCCGGTCACCGAAATCGTCTGAATGCCACTGCGTTTGCGAGGAACCGACGATCAGCAGGCAGCGCATGTCCACCTCGGCGGGATCGAGATCGGCCAACCGCATCACGCGGACCTGCTCGTCGGGCCCGGAAACGTTGCGGCCGATCACCACCGGTGTCCCGGGCTCGCGGTGTTCCAGCAGCAGGTCGCGCATCGCGCCGACCTGCCACGTTCGCGTCTTGGACGCCGGGTTGTAGATGGCCAGCACCAGATCGGCGGAGGCCGCGGCGGCCAACCGCTCGGCGATGATCTCCCACGGCTTGAGCCGGTCGGACAGCGAAATCACCGCGTAGTCGTGGCCCAGCGGAGCGCCCACGCGGCTGGCGACGGCCTGCGCGGCCGTCATCGCCGGAATCACCCGGATCCGCACTCCCGGCCACTCTTTGGCCTCTTCCAGCACGGCGGTGGCCATCGCGAACACGCCGGGGTCCCCCGAGGACACCACCGCCACGGCCCGCCCTTCCTCGGCCAACGTGCACGCCAGTCGGGCACGCGCAGACTCGTCCGTGTTGTCGCTGGGGTGCCGCCGTTGGCCGTCACGCACCGGAACGCGGTCCAGGTAACCGCGGTAACCAATCAGGTCGGTGGCGGTGGCCAGCTCGCGCCGGCTTTGCGGCGTCATCCAGTCACTGTCGCCGGGTCCCAGGCCCACCACCGCGACGGTGCCGGCCGTCGGCGACCGCCGTCCGCGCCGCCCGCCCGGCAGCATGGCGAGCGAGAAGTACGGCACACCGGACTCGTCGACGTCGGCAGCCGGCAGGATGCGCTGCCCGGCCGTGCTCGCCCGCTCGACGTAGTACGCGTCGTCCAGTTGACCGGATGCCGAAAGCGCTTCCCGCACAGCATGATACGAGCGACCCAGTTTCAGCACCACCGCGGCGTCCGCGTCGGCCAGACGGCGGGTCAGCTCGGCGACCGGCAGCGTGCCGGGCAACACCGAGAGCACCTCGTCGCCGGCCACCAATGGCGTCGAGATGGCCGCCGAGGCGGCGCTCACCGACGTCACACCCGGCACGATGACGGCGTTGAACCGCCGCGTCAGCCGCGTGTGCAGATGCATGTAGGAGCTGTAGAACAGCGGGTCACCCTCGGCGAGCAGCGCCACATTGCGGCCCGCGTCCAGGTGCGCGGCGATGCGCGCGCTGGCTTTGACGTAGAAATCTTCGAGCGCCCCGGCGTAACCGCCGGGATGGTCGGTCACCTCGGTGGTCACCGGGTAGATCAGGTGCTCCTCGATCTGGCCCGGCCGCAGGTACGGTTCGGCGATGCCGCGCGCGATGCTGCGGCCGTGCCGGGCGCTGTGGTAAGCCACCACGTCCGCCTCGCTGATCACTCGGGCCGCCTTGATGGTCACCAGTTCCGGGTCCCCCGGCCCCAGCCCGACGCCCCAGAGCGTCCCCCGGGCGGTCATTCGCGGTCGCTCGCGATCGCGTTGACGGCGGCGGCGGCCATGGCGCTGCCGCCGCGGCGTCCCTGCACCACCAGATACGACATCCCGCGCGGACGATCGATGAGCTCCTGCTTGGACTGAGCCGACCCGACGAATCCGACCGGCCCACCCAGGACCCCGGCCGGCGGACAAACCCCCTCGTCGACCAGCTCGAGCAGCCGGAACAGGGCGGTCGGCGCGTTGCCGATCGCCAGCACGGCTCCGGGCAGCCGGTCGGCCCACAGCTCCACCCCCGCCGCCGATCGAGTGGTGTGCCGGCGCGCGGCCAGTTTGGCGGCGCGCGGATCGGCCACCAGCGAAACCACCTCGTTGCCGGCCGGCAACCGCGCGCCGGTGATCCCGGCGGCCACCATCGACGAATCGCACAGCACCGGGGCGCCGCTGCGCAGGGCGGCGCCGACGCGTGCGACGACGTCGTCGGTGAATGCGACGTGCTCGGCGACGTCGACCTGCCCGCAGGTATGGATCAACCGGACCACAACCCGCGCGATGTCGTCCGGAAACCGGGTCAGATCGGCTTCGGCGCGGATGGTCGCGAACGACTGGCGGTAGATCTCCGCCGCGTCGCGGACGTAGTCGAGCACCCGATTACCGTAGCTGGCGGTATCCGTCGGCGGTCGCCAGCAGCACCTCGCCGGCAAGGGGGCTCCCGCATGCGCGGTTGCAGCCGACGAAGTGACGATGCACTGCCGTATCCGTGTCGAGCGCCCGGGCGGCGTCGGCCCGCACATCGGCGAGCGAATGCGCGCACCCGGGGCTGCCGGTGCAGGCGCTGACGTTGAGCCACGGGGAGTGTTCGTCGAAGACCAAGCCCAACGGCGCCAGCACCCGCAACGCGACGTCGGCGACGGCCTCGTCGAGATCACACACCAGCACCGACCGCCAGGGCGTGATCACCAGGGGTGCTTCGATCGCCGCCAGGTACTCCGCGACGCGCGCGGACAGCACCCCCAGCGGTACCGCGGCGCCGAGCGCCACCCGGCCGTCGTCCTGGTCGATCCAGCCCACCGGCGGCCTGGTGACCGCGGGAAACGGGGCGAGGCTGAGTTCGGCGCCGGGCTGCAGGCTTTCGATATTGTCCAATTCCTTGATGCGCCAAGCGGTCCCGCGTGTAATTGCAAACCGTGTCGCGATGGTCACCAGCGTCTCGACCGCCTCACCGGCCGCCAGCCGGACACCGGTGTCGCATCCGGCAAGCAGTAGCGCGCAGCCGTCGGGGAGGGCGTGCACGCCCACGTCGGCGCACAGCCCCGAGACGTCGGCGCGCCCGTCGTCGACGCTGAACCAGAACCGGCCGCCCAGCTCGACCAGGCTCGGCTCGGCGCAGATCGCCGCGTCCAGCGCGGCGACCCACGACCGCACGTCGACATTTCCGCCCGCCCGGCCGGACAGCGGCGACGCGACGATGTTGCGGACCCGCTCGTGTGTCGCTGAGGGCAAGAGCCCGGCATTGGCGATCGCGTCGGCCGCTGCCGTCACTTCGGTGATCCCGCGCAGCTGCACGTTGCCGCGGGCGGTGAGCTCCAGCGTCGCCGACCCGTGCTCGCTGGACACCCGCGCCAGCGCCGCCAGCTGAGCGGCGGTGAGCATGCCGCCGGGCAGCCGGATCCGCGCCAGGGCGCCGTCGGCCGCCCGGTGCACCTGCAGCGCACCCGGGCATGCGTCGGTGTCGCGCATCCTGGCCACCCGTCCACGGTACGGCCAGGGCGCGCGCGGGCCCTCAGGCCAGGTCAAAAAGCGCTAGGTGATTGCGTCGACGACATCCGGGGCACACTCGTGCGCGTGAGGACAGTGGAATACGCCCGGGGACGCTTGGCCGATGTCTACGGTGACTCGGCGCAGCCCACGGTCTTGTTGTGGCACGGCATGCAGACCGACGCCCGCGCCGCCTTCCGTCCCCTCGCCGGCAGGCTCGCCGACCACGGGGCCGCGGTGGTGGCGCCGGACTGGAACTCCCACGCCGACGACGGCGGGCGCTCGGATCTGTTGGGATCGCTCGACTTCACCCGGGAGCGCGCCGGCCACCCCGACGCCATCGTGCTCGTCGGGTGGTCGATGGGAGGTGTCGCCGCGGCGGCCCTGACCCTCCGCGCCGACGTGCCGTTGGCGCACACGGTTTGCCTGGCGGGCGCTTTCATGGTCCCCGATCCGATTTTCGGTGCACGCGTGACCGAGCAACTCTCGCCGCATCGTGTCGGTACGCCGTTCACGTTGCTGCATGGCCGGGCTGATGGCGTCGTGCCAGCGACGGCCAGCAGGGAGTTCGCCGCCGGCCTCCGGCGGGTCGGCTGGCCGGTCGAGTTGGTGGAGCCGGACGCCGACCACGGAACGATCGCCGGCGCCGACTACGACGAAGCCGCGGATCGCTACGTACCCGGAACCAGCGAGGCGGCGCAGCGCATGGCCGACGAGGTCGCCGGTCGCATCGCGGCGACGTTCCGGTACGAATGAGGGGTGGCTGAGCCGACCATTCTGTTGCTGTCGACGTCCGATACGGACCTGATCAGCGCCCGTTCCTGCGGGAAGAACTATCGGTGGGCCAACCCGTCGCGCCTGGACGAGAGCGAGTTGCCGGACCTGCTGGCCGACACCTCGATCGTGGTGGTCCGCATCCTCGGCGGATACCGCGCCTGGCAGGGCGGCATCGACACGGTGCTCGCCAGCGGTGTGCCGACGGTGTTGGTCAGCGGCGAGCAGGCCGCCGACGCCGAGCTGACCGGCCTGTCCACGCTCGCCGCCGGCATCGCGGTGCAGGCGCACATCTACCTGGCGCACGGCGGCGTGGAAAACCTGCGCCAGCTGCACGCGTTCCTGTCCGACACTGTGCTGATGACGGGGTTCGGGTTCAGCCCGCCCGTCGTCACACCGACCTGGGGCGAGCTGGAGCGGCCAAACGCCTGCGACATTGACGGTCCCACGATCGCCGTCCTGTACTACCGCGCACAGCAGCTGGCCGGCAACACCGGCTACGTCGAGGCGCTGTGCCGGGCCATCGAGGACACCGGCGGGCGGCCGCTGCCGGTCTACTGCGCGTCGCTGCGCACCGCCGAACCCGAACTGCTGCAACGACTGGGCGACGCCGACGCCATGGTGGTCACCGTGCTGGCCGCAGGCGGACTGAAGCCGGCCACGGTGTCCGCCGGCGGCGATGACGACAGCTGGAACGTCGAACACCTGGCGGCCCTGGACATTCCGATCCTGCAAGGGTTGTGCCTGACCAGCTCCCGGGCCCAGTGGAGCGAAAACGACGACGGGCTCAGCCCGCTCGACGTGGCCAGCCAGGTCGCAGTGCCCGAGTTCGACGGCCGCATCATTACGGTCCCGTTCTCTTTCAAAGAGATCGACGACGACGGGCTGATCTCCTATGTCGCCGACCCGGAACGGTGCGCGCGCGTCGCGGGCCTGGCGGTCCGGCACGCGCGGCTGCGCCATATCGGCCCGACCGACAAGCGGGTCGCCCTGGTGTTTTCGGCCTATCCGACCAAGCACGCCCGGATCGGAAACGCGGTGGGCCTGGACACGCCCGCCAGCGCGGTGGCGCTGCTGCGGGCGATGCGCGAGCGCGGGTACCAGGTGGGCGAGCTTCCCGGGGTGGATGCCAACGACGGTGACGCCCTCATCCACGCGTTGATCGAGCGCGGCGGCCAGGACCCCGACTGGCTCACCGAAGGACAACTGACCGGCAATCCGATCCGGTTGTCCGCCAAGGAGTATCGCGACTGGTTCGCCACGCTGCCCGCCGAGCTCAGGGACGAGGTGATACGGCATTGGGGCCCTCCGCCCGGCGACCTCTTCGTGGACCGCACAGGCGATCCCGACGGTGAAATCGTCATCGCCGCACTGCAAGCGGACAACCTGGTGTTGATGGTGCAGCCGCCTCGCGGTTTCGGGGAGAACCCGGTGGCGATCTACCACGACCCTGCCCTGCCGCCCAGCCACCACTACCTGGCCGCCTACCACTGGCTGGACACCGGATTCGGCTCACACGCCGTGGTGCACCTGGGCAAGCACGGCAACCTGGAATGGCTGCCCGGAAAGACTCTAGGCATGTCGGCGGCCTGCGGATCCGACGCCGCGCTGGGCAACCTGCCTCTGATTTACCCCTTCCTGGTCAACGATCCCGGCGAGGGCACCCAGGCCAAGCGCCGGGCGCACGCCGTGCTCGTCGACCACCTCATCCCGCCGATGGCCCGCGCCGAAACCTACGGCGACATCGCGCGTCTCGAGCAGCTGCTCGACGAACATGCCAACGTCGCCGCGCTCGATCCCGGCAAGCTGCCCGCCATCCGCCAACAGATCTGGACGTTGATCCGGGCCGCCAAGATGGACCACGATCTCGGACTGACCGAGCGGCCCCCGGAGGACTCGTTCGACGACATGCTGCTGCACGTGGACGGCTGGCTCTGCGAGATCAAGGACGTACAAATTCGCGACGGCCTGCACATACTGGGCCAAAAGCCCCCGAGGGAAGCCGAACTCGACCTCGTGCTGGCAATCCTGCGGGCCCGCCAACTTTTCGGCGGAGAGCACGTGCTGCCGGGCCTGCGACAGGCGCTGGGGCTGGCCGAGGACGGCACCGACGAACGGGCGACCGTCGACTCGGCCGAGGCCGCCGCCCGCGAGCTCGTCGCGGCGCTGCAGGCCAGCGGCTGGGATCCCGATGCTGCCGAACGCATCACCGACAATCCCGAGGTGGCGGCGGTGCTGCGGTTCGCGGCCACCGAAGTGGTGCCCAGGCTGGCCGGCACCGCGGCCGAGATCGAGCAGGTGCTCAACGCGCTGGACGGCCGCTTCATCCCGGCCGGCCCGTCGGGATCACCGCTGCGCGGCCTGGTGAACGTGCTGCCCACCGGCCGCAACTTCTACTCCGTCGATCCCAAGGCGGTGCCGTCGCGGCTGGCCTGGGAAGCCGGTGTGGCCCTGGCGGATTCGCTGCTTGCCCGCTACCGCAACGATCATGGGCGGTGGCCGCAGTCGGTGGGGCTGTCGGTGTGGGGCACCTCGGCGATGCGCACCGCCGGCGACGACATCGCCGAAGTGCTTGCGCTGCTGGGTGTTCGGCCGGTCTGGGACGACGCGTCGCGGCGTGTCGTCGACCTCGCGCCGATTCCGCTGGCGGAGCTGGGCCGTCCGCGCATCGACGTGACGGTGCGGATCTCGGGGTTCTTCCGCGACGCCTTCCCGCACGTGGTGACCATGCTCGACGACGCGGTGCGGTTGGTCGCCGGCCTCGACGAGCCCGCCGAGGACAACTACGTGCGCGCGCACGCGCAGGCCGACCTGGCTCAGCATGGCGACCAGCGACGCTCCACGACAAGGATTTTCGGTTCCAAGCCGGGCACCTACGGCGCCGGGCTGCTGCAGCTGATCGACAGTCGGAACTGGCGCGACGACGCCGACCTGGCACAGGTGTACACGGCGTGGGGCGGGTTCGCCTACGGCCGCGACCTGGATGGCCGCGAGGCGGTCGACGACATGAACCGCCAGTACCGGCGCATCGCGGTGGCCGCCAAGAACACCGACACCCGCGAACACGACATCGCCGACTCCGACGACTACTTCCAGTACCACGGCGGCATGGTGGCCACGGTCCGGGCGCTGACCGGGCAGGCGCCGGCCGCCTACATCGGGGACAACACCAGGCCCGACGCGATCCGTACCCGCACCCTGTCCGAGGAGACCACGCGGGTGTTTCGCGCCCGCGTCGTCAATCCGCGCTGGATGGCGGCGATGCGCCGACACGGGTACAAGGGCGCGTTCGAAATGGCGGCGACGGTGGACTACCTGTTCGGCTACGACGCCACCGCGAACGTGCTGGCCGACTGGATGTACGAGCAACTCACCCAGAGCTACGTGCTGGATCCCGAGAACCGCAAGTTCATGGCGGAATCCAACCCCTGGGCGTTGCACGGCATGGCCGAACGACTGCTGGAGGCCGCCGGCCGCGGCATGTGGGAACAACCGGAAGCGGAAACGCTCTCTCGCCTGCGTCAGGCGCTGCTGGAAACCGAGGGTGACCTGGAGGGCTAGCTCCGTTAAGTTGGCGAGCAGACGCAAGATCGCGCATAAAGACCATTCCCGTGCGAGGTTTACGTCTGCTCGCGGGCTAAGCGGCACCGTCCTCGCACCCGGGTCAGTCGGTGAAGTCGATACGGACGCTGATCGGGTCGGACTGCAGTGCGCGAAACGTCGCCGCGACGACTGGCGACAGCAGCCGCGACGTCGCGAATGTGCTGGCCCGCTTCGCTGGGTCGTCATCGGGTTCGAACCGGGCGATGCCGGAACGCCACCGGTCGCCTTGCCGGATGCGCACTTTGGGGTCGGCCGTGATGTTGAGGGCCCACCCGGAGCGTCGCCCGTGCTGGGAAATCACCCACGCGCCCGCACCGTCGAAGTTGGCGGAAACGGGAACACGGCGGCGAACCCCGGATTTTCGGCCGGTCGTTTCGAGCTCCGTCGCGAAGGTCGTCCGGATGCCGAGGCGGCCGAGCAATGCCACGGCGGGATTGGCGACGTAGCGACCGATGAGGCGCTCCCTGCGAAACTTCCGGACGGCCCGCCGGGTGGTGGTGGGGTCAGCCGCGTTGCTCCACATCGTCAGCCTCCGATCCTCGTCTCGGTAGATCGATCGGTCTACCATTCTGCGCAATCTAGTAGAATAATCGGTCTACCGCAAGTGGGTGGTGACGGGCGAAGGCGAGGAAGATCGATGTCTGCACGGGAGCGGTTGATTGCCAGCGCAATTGCGCTCATTCGGACCGCCGGGGTCGCCGGCGCGAGCGTGTCGGCGCTGCTCGACCACTCCGGCCTGGCACGCCGAACGCTCTATCTGAACTTCCCCGGCGGGAAACCAGAACTTGTCGAGGCGGCAACCGACGCCGCCGGCGCCGAGCTCACCGCCGCCATCCAGGACTGCATGCACGACGACGATCCCGCGCGGGCGGTGGCCGCCTTCCTGCAGATGTGGGAAGCGATGCTGGCCGACAGTGACTACACGGCGGGCTGCCCGATCGTCGCGGCGACGTTGGGCCGCGCGGAGGCGCCTGCCGCTGCCGACGCGGCGGCAGCGGCTTTCAGCAGGTGGGAGGGCCTGCTGGCGCAGCTGCTCCGCGAAGCCGGCGTGGAGCGATCGGCGGCCGCCGATCTGGCCACCACCGCGGTTGCCGCCGTAGAGGGTGCGGTCATCATGTCGGTGGCGCAACGGTCGCCGACCCCGCTGCGGCGGGTGCGGCGTGTGCTCACCGCCCAATTTGCCGTAGGTTGACACCCCGATCTGGAAGCGGAGCGGCAGCCGGTCAGATGAAGTCCGACCCGCCGTCCACGTTGACGGTGGCGCCCGTGACGTAACCGTTTCGCCGCGACGCCAGATAGGCAGTAATGGAGGCGACCTCTTCGGGAAGTCCGGCGCGACCCAGGTCGCAGGGCTGGTGAAAGTTGTTGTCGATCCAGGTCATCACATCGACCGGATTGGTGGCGTCGAGGCCATCGGCGGCGAGGATGTCCTTCAGTACCTCCGTGAAGCTGGCAGTCACGATGGTCCCGGGGCACACGCAATTGACCAGGATGCCGTCTTGGGCAAGGCTTTTGGATAAGTTCTTGGTGATGCTGGCCAACGCCGCCTTTGAGGCCGTGTAGGCGACGAGGCGCGGGTTTTGCCGCTGGATCGAGTGCGCGGACAGCGTCACGATGCGCGCCCAATCCGCCGATCGCAGCAACGGCAGCGCGGAGCGGATCGATCGCACGGCCGACATCGTGCCCAGCGCAAAGGCGTCGTTCCATTGTGCGTCGTCCATCTGCTCGAAATAGCCGTCACCCGGTCCTATCGTGTGGACAAGGCTGTTGAGCCGTCCCCAACGCTCGGAGATCGCGGCGAAGCCGTCTGCGATGGACTCGGCATCGGCCATGTCCACGCTGATCCCGACGGCATCCGGGGCGCCCGCCGCGCGCAGTGAGGTCACCGCGGCATCCAGCGCCCCCTGGCCTCGGGCCATCACCGCCACGCTGGCTCCTTCGGCCGCAAGGGTTTCGGCGATGGCCAGCCCCATGCCCTTGCTGCCGCCCGTGACCACGGCCGTCGACCCCGCGAAGCCCAGGTCCATCTGTGTCTCCCTCCGGTTTGTGTGCGGTTGGCTAAACCTGGGCGATCGCTTTTTCGGTCACGCCCAGGCCGCCCAAGCAGAAACGCAGGATGCGTTCGCGGACACCGTCGCGGTCACAATCGCCGGTCGCCCATTGCCGCTCGATGGCGGCCCACACCACGGCGTGGATCGCCTGCGCGTCGCCCACCGGGTCGATGTGAGAAAACACCCCGCGCTGCAGGCCGCGCTGCAAAGCCTCGCTGAGCGGCGCCAGCAACTGCGTGTAGGCGGGCTGGATCAGCTTGGGGGACACGAACATCTGCGATTGAGCCTCCAGCGATACGCGACGCAGGTCGGATTTGATGTTGTCGTCGAACGCCAGGTCTAGTCGTCCGTCGATCCACGCCGCCACCGTGCCGACCTCCGTGGTGGCGGAAGCCATGCGGCGTCGCAGTCGCCGCTCCTCTACGCGCGCCATGTCCAGGAAGAGTGCGGCCACCAGTTCATCCTTGGAGCCGAAATGCCGATAGAACGCGCGGGTGCCCAATGCGGCACGGTCGAGGACCGCGGCGATGCTGAACCCTTGGATCCCTTGCTCCCGCAGAGTGGCCGACGCGGCGGCCAGGATCGTCCGGCGCACCGTGGGGTCGGGACTCAGCTTGTCGCGTCGCCGCGTGCGTGGGGCACTCACGGTTCAGGCGGTCGCGTCGTAGGCGGCGAGGTAGTCGGCGAACCGCTCGCGGACACCTTCGGGAGTCAGGCCGTAGTCGGTCAAATCGTATTCGTGGGTACCGCGTGACCCGGGACGGTGCCCCCGCGCCCATTGCGTGACCGAATGCAAAGTGGCATCGGTGAACTCCAAACCCAGGGATTCGTAGCTGGTTTGTAAGGTGCGCACGGGATCGGTTTGCAGATCGGCGAAGGAGACGTCGACGAATCGCTTGTCGCCGTTGCGGTTGCGGAAATCCATCGCCCGCCGTACGCCTTCGACCCAACTGTCGACCTGCTCGGCGCCAAGCTCCCTGGCGTCGTTGCGGTCGCTGCTCCAGCTCCGCACGTACTGGATCAGACTGCACACAGAGCCCATCACCTTGGCCGGATCACGGTGGCTCCACAGGAATTTGGCGTTCGGGTATGCCTCGACGAGCGCGTCGAGGGCGAACATGTGTACGGGCGTCTTGAGGTGCCACAAATCGGGCGGGCAGTGCCATTGCAGGAGCTTCAGCACCCGCCGGTGAAATGTGTACGTTTCACGCATGTCGCAATCCATCAGCCACGCCAGGTAGCGTGGCGCGCGGACGGCGCCGTCGAAGTGGAAGGTGCGAAAGCTCATTCCCATGAGGTCCTGGCATTCGGTCGGGGCCGTGGGCTCGGAGTTGTAGAGCGTCTTCATCAGTGGGAACATCTCGTCGAGCATCTTCAGGCCGGCCTCGGCCTGCGCGATTCGCGGGTCGCTGTGCTCGGTGGCCGTCTCCGGCGGCGGGGTGGGAGCCTGGGATTCCCACATGCGCAAAGACCGGAACTGAGGGTCGGCGGCCACCAGCTGGCTCAAAGCGGTGGTGCCGGTGCGGGGTAATCCGATGACGAAGACCGGTCCGCCAACCACCTGGTTCTCGATCTCGGGGTGCCGGCGGTAGGTGTCCTCGACCTTGAGGCGCTGGATCAGGGCGTTGCTGATTGTGGCCTGTTGGATGACCCGGCCCATGTCGTTGAGGTCCGCCTCGGTGTTCAGCGCCTCGACGATCCGCTCCAGTCCCTCGCGATAGTATGCCGAGCCGAAATCCTCGAGACCGGTTGCCGCTCGGGCAGCGTCCTCTAGCTCGTCAGCGTCGAACGTCACCGTCCGAACCTTTCGTGTACGGCGCGGCGGCGAGCCGCGAGAATAGCTGCCCGCTGCTCGGCGGTGACTTCGGCGGTATCCGAAGGCAATTCGGCGCGGATATCGTGGAATGGCACGACGCGCGCCGTCGGCGTCGGCGCCGTGATGGTGCGCACGCAGCGCAGGATGATGGGTCCGTTGCTGTGTCCGGCGGTGTCGAGCCAATTCGCGACTCCGGGATCCTCGGCGCACAGCACCGCGCGCACGAGGCCGTCGGAATCCACCGCGGCCTGATGGCCGTTGAGGCTGGATTGGTGGCGGCCGTAATGGATGGTCTCCCACCACGGGTTGCCGACGGAGAAGCTCCAGTAAATGCCTTCCGGCGGTTCGACTTCGACGATCAGCGCCTCGCCGGGGTGCAGCTCCCACCGGCCGATCACCGGCCGGTTCTCCGCCGCGGCTCCCATATCGGTGCGGTCGATCGGGGGCAAGAACCCGTTGGGTGGCGCCGCCGCACCGAACTGCAAGAAGAACGACAGGTTGTCTCGGACGAAGTCGCCCAGGGCGACCAGCTGCCTCGTCAGGGCCAGGTCAGCATCGACCGAAGCGCTGGTGGCCTTCGCCGGCTCGCCGAGCCGCTCGATGCGCAGCGACGATGCCACCTCGGTGTCCCAGTCGTAGAAGAAGTGCCGCACCGTCAGCGTGGGATGCTCGCCGGTGAGACGCATCCAGTTGCCCGTCTGCTCGGACGGGGAAAGCACCACTTCGAAGTTTCCGTCCGCGTCCACCTCGAGCTCGTCGACCAGTTCGTTGGCCGTCGCCGCGATGCCGCTCATCGTCTGCAGCCCGACGTAGCGGGCGGTGCCGCGATTGCCGAACAGTCGGTAGCTCTCCCCGCCGCAGAGCACGGCGCGGGTGTAAATGCAGTCCGGACATTCCATTCCCCACGTCACGACGTCATCGGTGCTGGTGCGCTGGACACGCAGGATCGGATCCGGATCGAACCGCAACACCTCGTCGATGCCCGCGGCGAGCAGCACGAGCAGATGCCGGATGCCGGCAGCGGCATCGGCTCGATTCAGGTTCGCGGGATGGGATTTCACGTGTTCTGCGGCTTCGCGGAGCCGGTCCAAGAGGTATGGCCAGGCCTGTGCGAGACCGCCATCGCCGTGGGCGCCAGATAGCGCCGCCTCGGCGATCGAGAACGGCAACCACGCCAGCGGGTTCTTCGGGTCGCTCACGTCCACAAGGCCTTTAAATGAAAATAGTATTTTCGGCTAACGCTGATGACTATCGCAGCGCAGCGGCCCGAAAGTCAACGTCGCATCTGCCGCCGTCCCCTGGCGAGCAGACGCAGAATCGCACTATCGCGGTCTCTGCGGTGCGATTCTGCGTCTGCTCGCGGCACCATGGCGGGGTAGGTTGACACCGTGACGCCCACCTTCGCCGATCTCGCCAAGGCGCAATACATCCTGCTGACCACCTTCACCAAGGACGGCAAACCCAAGCCGACACCGGTGTGGGCGGCCGCCGACCAGGATCGGCTGCTGGTCATGACCCAGGAAAAGTCATGGAAGGTCAAGCGGATCCGCAACACTTCGCGGGTCACGCTGGCCACCTGCACCATGCAGGGCCGGCCGACCAGCGAGACCGTGGAAGGCGCCGCCGCCATCCTCGACACATCGCAGACGGCCGCCGTCTACCACGCGATCGGACAGCGTTACGGCATCGTGGGCAAGGTGTTCAACTTCGTCAGCAAGCTGCGCGGCGGCATGGAGAACAACGTCGGTCTCGAGCTCAGGGTGGCGAAGGGGTAAGGGCGGATGGGCACCGTCCTCATTCCGATTCCGGACGTCGACTTCGACCCGACGGAGGTCGCCGTCAGCTGGCGCGTCCTGACCCGCGACGGCCATCGGGTGGTCTTCGCCACCGAAAGCGGAGCGCCCGGGGCGGCCGACGACATCATGGTGAGCGGTCGCGGGTTGGACGTGTGGTCCGCCCTGCCGGTGCTCGGCGCCATCCCGGCCATCGGGCTGATACTGCGCGCAAACAAGGCCAGCCGCAGCGCCTACCGGGACATGTTGGCCTCAAACGACTTCCAGCACCCGATCGCGTGGGCCCACGCCGGCCTGGACGGCATCGACGCGCTGCTGTTGCCCGGCGGACATCGCGCCCGCGGCATGCGCAGCTACATCGACAGCGACATCCTGCACCGGCTCGTCGTGGACGCCTTCAAACGGGAAGTGATCGTGGCCGCCATCTGTCATGGCGTGCTGCTCGCCGCGCGCAGCGTCGACCCCGCAACGGGTCGCTCGGTGCTCTATGGGCACAAGACCACGGCATTGACGTGGGCGATGGAGCGCCTGGCGTGGCGATTGACGCGGGTCACCCGATTCTGCGACCCAAACTACTACCGCACCTACACCGAGCAGCCCGGCCAGCCCGACGGGTACATGTCGGTGCAGGCGGAAGTGACTCGCGCGCTTGAGGATCCGATGGATTTTCGCGACGTCGTGCGGGGTACGCCGCACTGGCGGCGCAAGACCTCCGGCATGGTGCGCGACACCGCGACCGACTCGCGGCCCGCGTTCGTCGTCGACGACGGCAACTACGTGTCGGCGCGCTGACCGGGAGATACCCACACGTTCGCTGCGGCCTTGTCGCGAAAGTTGGTGTGACCCAACTACTTCGTCGCGCCCGCCGCCAAATGTTCGCCGAAGAACGCGAAAACGCGGCGCCAGGCGTCCTCGGTCGCCGCCCGGTCGTAGCCGAAACCGGTGATCCGAAGCAGCGGCTGGGCGGGCAGTTCGTTGGCGAAGCTGTGCCCCACGCCGGGGTAAACCTTCACATCGGCGGTGATGCCCTTGTCAGCGACCACCTCGCGCAGTTTCTCGGGCGCGCCGCGCCCCAACGGGTCACGGGCGCCGAAGCTGGCCACGATCGGGCACGCCCCCTCCAGCGTCTTGTCGAGGTTGCGGGGGAGGGGAGCGCCGTAGAACGGCGCGGACGCCCCGAAACCCTTGGGCGACATGACCAATGCGAACTGACCGCCCATGCAGAAACCCGCGATGCCGACCTGGCCGGAACATTCCGGCATGGCCTTCAGGTGATCGCGGGCAGCCAAGATGTCATCGAGCGCGCGGCCGCGCTGCGTCTGCAGCTCCTTCATCACCCGGGTGATGCAGCGGATGCGGCCACCCCGCGCGTACATGTTCGGGGTGATCGCCACATAGCCGGCCTGGGCGATGCGCTTGTTCGTCGACTCCTTGTCCCTGCCGTACCCGAACGCATCGTGAATAACGACCACGCCGGGCCACGGGCCCTGACCCGGGGGAAGGTCCAGCAGCGCGTCAATCGGTCCGTCGGGGGTGTCGATCTCAATCGTGGTCATGTCGTCATCTAACTGCAATCGCCCCGGACACCACCATGGGAACTTCGGCGCGGTCGGCGGACGTTGGCGGGACATGCTGTCACGGCTGTTTCTCGGCTACGCCGTCGTCGAACTGGCGGCGGTCATCGCCCTGGTGTCGACGGTCGGGTGGGGCTGGACGCTGCTGGCGTTGGCGGGCGCCTTCCTGCTCGGATGGGGCCTCCTGGTGCCGATGATGGGCTCGCACCTGCTCCACCAGGTCGGCGACCTCCAGTCCGGCCTCGCCGAACCGCGCACCGCGGTGCGAGACGGGACGCTGGTCTCGCTAGCCACCCTCCTGGTCCTGGTGCCCGGGTTGGTCACCACGGTGTTGGGGCTCTTGCTGCTGGTGCGGCCCGTCCGGTCGGCCGTCGGCCCCGGGCTGGCCGCCATCGCCATGCGCGGTCTGCGGCGGCGGATGCCGTTGCTCGCCGAAACGACGCTGTTCGGTGCGGGGGCGCGCCAAGCCGCTGACGATGGCTACATCGACGGCGAGGTCGTGGACGTCCGGGACATCAGGCCGCCCGCCCTAGAGAACGAGCCGGTGCGTGGCGGGTTCCCGGGACGGCCCGACTGGGACTGATCGCCCGGCGAAGCCCAGTAGTTTTGCCCTGTGAGCGACACGACGACCACGCTGCTGGTCAACGGCCGGGTGCACAGCCCCACCCACCCCGACGCCACCGCCATCGCGGTGCGGGGCGACGTCGTCGCATGGCTGGGCAGCGATGACGTCGGTCGCGGCCTGTATCCCGACGCCGACCCCGAGGACTTGGACGGCGGTTTCGTGGCGCCGGGATTCGTGGACAGCCACATCCACCTGACCGCGACCGGCCTGACGCTCAGCGGGCTCGACCTGCGCGCGGCGGGCTCGCGGGCGCAGTGCCTCCAGATGGTCGCCGACTACGCGGCCGCCCACCCCGGCCGGCCCGTGTGGGGGCATGGCTGGGACGAGTCGTCGTGGCCGGAGAACAGCCCGCCGAGCACCGCCGACCTCGACGCCGTGCTCGGTGACCGGCCCGCCTACCTGTCCAGGGTCGACGTCCACTCCGCGCTCGCCTCGTCGGGATTGCGCCGGCTGGTCGCGGACCTGCCCGCGGCGGTCGGCTTCGCCCCCGACCGCCCCCTCACCGCCGACGCTCACCACCTGGTCCGCGCCGTCGCCCGTGACCTGCTGACGCCCGAGCAGCTGGCCGAGGCCCGCGCGGCCGCCCTGCGGGCCGCAGCGGCGGCCGGCATCGTCGCGGTGCACGAATGCGCCGGACCCGAGATCGGCGGGCTGGACGACTGGCTGCAGCTGCGGTCCCTCGATTCCGGCGTCGAGGTGATCGGCTACTGGGGCCAGGCGGTGACCACGGCGGCACAGGCGCGCGCACTCATCGAAAAGACCGGAGCCCGCGGACTCGCCGGCGACCTCTTCGTCGACGGTGCACTCGGGTCGCGCACCGCCTGGCTGCACGAGCCGTACGCCGATGCCCCGGACCGGGTCGGCACCTGCTACCTCGACCCCGACCTGATCGAGGCGCATGTCCGGGCGTGCACCGAGGCTGAGGTGACCGCGGGCTTCCACGTCATCGGCGATGCGGCCGTCGCGGCGGTGGTCACCGCCTTCGAACGGGTCGTCGCGCAGCTCGGCGCGGTGGCCGTCGCCCGGTGCGGGCACCGCGTCGAGCACCTCGAAATGGTCACCGCCGAGCAGGCCGCCCAACTCGGGCAATGGGGCGTCATCGCCAGCGTGCAGCCCAACTTCGACGCGCTGTGGGGCGGAACCGACGGCATGTACGCGCGGCGCCTTGGCGCCCAACGAGCCGCTCAGCTCAACCCGCTCGCGCTGTTAGCATCCCAAGGCGTGCCCCTCGCCCTAGGTTCCGACGCACCGGTAACGGGCCTCGACCCGTGGGCGAGCGTGCGCGCGGCGGTCAACCATCACACCCCCGGCAGCGCCGTCTCGGCCCGGGCCGCGTTCGCCGCCGCGACCCGTGGCGGCTGGCGGGCCGCCGGTATGCACGACGGCCGGGCGGGAACCCTGGTGCCCGGCGCGCCGGCCTCCTACGCCGTGTGGGACGCCGGGGCACTGGACGTCCACGCACCTCGCGACGCCGTTCAGCGCTGGTCGACCGACCCGCGCGCCCGAGTGCCTGCCTTACCGCGCTTGGACCCGACCGACGCCTTGCCGCGGTGCCGGCGCACGGTGCATCGGGGCGCTGTCATCTATGGCTAGACACTGGTTGGGCCGAAAAGACCGTCACGACCACGCGGACGAGCCCGACCCGGCGGACGCCGACCTCGCGCCGCGCCCGGGCACCGACCCGGTAAGCGACGAAGCCGAATCGGAGCGCGACGACGAGCCCACCGACGTCGACGCGGAGCCCGCACCCGACGCGGAGCCGGATTCCACCGGACCCGGGGCCCCGCCGCTGAAAAACCGCCTGGCGACCATGGCGCGCCGGACGGGCGCGGGACTCGGCGCGGCGGCGATCGCGCGGTTGCCCGCCGTCCGGGCCGCCATGCTGCCGCGGCTGACCAGGTTGGTGTGCGCCGTAGCGGGCGGTGCACTCCTCTTCGCCAGCTTCCCGGCGCTGAACTGGTGGTGGGGCGCGGTCGTCGCGGCCGCGCTGCTGGCCTGGACGCTCAAGCATCCGGCGACAACACCGGCGGGTGGGTTGGGCTACGGATTCCTGTTCGGCCTGGCGTTCTACCTGCCGCTGCTGCCCTGGGTCAGCACGCTCGTCGGCGCCGGGCCCTGGGTGGTGCTGGCGATGACGTGTGCGCTCTTTCCCGCGATCTTCGGCCTGTGCGCCGTGCTCGTGCGCGGGCTGCCGGGGTGGCCCGTCTGGTTTGCGCTGGTGTGGGCGGCCCAGGAGTGGCTGAAATCAATCGTCCCGTTCGGCGGCTTCCCGTGGGGGTCGGTGGCTTTCGGCCAAGCGCAGGGCCCCTTCTTGCCGTTGGTCCAGCTCGGGGGTGCCGCGCTGCTCTCGACGGCGATCATGCTGGTGGGCTTCAGCGCGACCGCCATCGAGCTGGAGATCGTGAAGTGGTGGCACACCGGGAATCGGTCGCATCGTGGCGACGGCGGCGAAGAACCTCCCACGGCCGATACGGCCCCACCCGCGGTGGTGCTGCCGGGCGTCTGCATATGCCTGGTGCTGTTCGCGTCCGTCGTCGTCTGGCCGCAGGTTCGACACGCCGGCACGGGATCGGGCGGCGAGCCCTCGGTCACCGTCGCGGTGGTCCAGGGGAACGTGCCGCGGCTCGGTCTGGACTTCAACGCGCAACGCCGCGCGGTGCTCGACAACCACGTCCGCGAAACGCTGCGGCTGGCGGAGGACGTGCGCTCCGGACAGGCGCCGCAACCGCAATTCGTCATCTGGCCGGAGGACTCCTCGGACATCGACCCGGGGGAAAATGTCGACGCCGCGCTGGAGATATCGCAGGCCGCAACGGCGATCGGCGCGCCGATCCTGATCGGCACGGTGGCGGAACTGCCCGGCAGCCCGCCGGAGAATCCGGAGTACACCAACACGATGATCGTGTGGAATCCGTCCACCGGGCCGGCCGACCGGCACGACAAGGAGATCGTGCAGCCGTTCGGCGAATACCTGCCGATGCCGTGGCTGTTCAAGCACCTCTCCGGGTACGCCGACCGCGCCGGGAACATGGTGCCCCGCCCGGGCCCCGACGTGGCGCACATCGCTGGGGTGCCGGTCGGCGTGGCCACGTGCTGGGAGGTGATCTTCGACCGTGTCCCTCGCAAAGCGGTCCGCAACGGCGCCCAATTGCTGGCCGTGCCGAGCAACAACGCCACCTTCAACAAGACGATGAGCGAACAGCAGCTGGGCTTCGCCAAGGTGCGCGCCGTCGAGCACGATCGATACGTGGTCGTCGCGGGCACCACCGGAATCAGCGCGGTGATCGCGCCGGACGGCGTCGAGCTGGTGCGCACGGACTTCTTCCAGCCCGATTACCTGGACATCCAGGTGCGCCTGAAGACGAAACTGACGCCCGCGACCCGGTGGGGCCCGATGCTGCAATGGCTCCTGGTCGCTGCCGCCGGAGCGGCGATCCTGGTCGGGGTACGGCAGAATGGATGGTTCCCGCGTCCGATTCGTCAGCGGTCCCGGGCCCCGGATGAATCCCCAAACACCGGTACGCCCGCGGGCGAAACCCCGCCCGACGAGGGCGGGGACCGGACTCCGCCGGATGACGGCGGTGACTACACTCCGCCCCACGAGGGCGGCCGACCAGCGTCGCGTAATCTCGGGCGACACAGAGGAGCTACATGACCACCGGCCAGCCGGCGCCCCGGGACCCGGGAAACCGTCCCAGCGAGCGCGTCCTGGTGATCATCCCCACCTACAACGAGCGGGAGAACCTGCCGGTGATCCACCGGCGGCTGAAGGACGCGTGCCCCCACGTGCACGTGCTCATCGTCGACGACAGCAGCCCCGACGGCACCGGCGAACTCGCCGAGGAGCTGGCGGCCGCCGATGCCGGTCGCACACACGTGATGCACCGGACCGCCAAGGACGGCCTGGGCGCGGCGTATCTGGCCGGCTTCGCCTGGGGCCTCAGCCGCGACTACTCGGTGCTGGTGGAAATGGACGCCGACGGCAGCCACGCCCCCGAACAGCTGCACCGGCTGCTGGACGCCGTCGACGCGGGCGCCGATCTGGCCATCGGGTCCCGCTATGTCGAGGGCGGGACGGTGCGAAATTGGCCGTGGCGACGCTGGGCGCTGTCTTGGACGGCCAACACCTACGCCCGCCTCGCTCTGGGTATCGGTGTCCATGACATCACCGCGGGCTACCGCGCCTACCGCCGGGAAGTCCTCGAGGCGATCGGTCTCGAGGCGGTGGATTCGAAGGGCTACTGCTTCCAGATCGACCTGACCTGGCGCACCGTCTGCAACGGGTTCGTCATCACCGAGGTGCCGATCACCTTCACCGAGCGTGAACTCGGTGTCTCCAAAATGAGCGGATCGAACATCCGCGAGGCGCTGGTCAAGGTCACCCGGTGGGGGATCGAGGGCCGCAAGAGCGGCGCCGGCAGCCAGCGCGCCAAAAACCGCACCTAGGCGGTCGCTCAGCCCCGGCGGCGTGTCCGGATGATGTCGAGCCGCTCCTTGAGCAACTCTTCGAGTTCTTCGATGCTGCGCCGCTCCAGCAACATGTCCCAGTGCGTGCGCGGCGGCTTCACCTTCTTCGGCTCGGGCAGGTCGCCCTCGATCAGGGTGCCTTCCATGCCGTTGCGGCACAGCCAGGTGCCGGGGATCTCGGCGTCATCGGCGAACGGGACCTCGAACTCCTCGCCGTTCTCGGTGCGGTACCGCGCGATCTGACGCGGCGCGAGGTCATGGTTGCGGTCGGTCTCGTAGCTCACGGCTCCGAGACGGCTGCCCCTAAGGACGCGATCAGCCATGCTGCTACTCCTCTAAGTCTTCTGAACTGTCGGGCTGCTGTCGTGCAATTCTGTCCGTTTGGCAAACGTTGCGGCGCTCTGCCTAGTTCCCGGGCTCGGCGGCCGGCGTACGCGACGCGACCTTCAATGATACCGGGATCGCCGGGCAATCCCGACTAAAGTCGGCAGGCGTGAGCCGTCGTCCCCGCCCCCAGCCTTGCCGCTGGTGCGGTCGAGACGTGTCCGACGCCGGGATGGGACGTCGCCGCCAGTATTGCCGGCAGTCCTGCCGGCAGCGGGCATACGAACAACGCGCGTCGTTGACCCGTGGCGGTGCCGGGACCGCACTGGACTTGCCCGCCGATGCGGTGGTCCTGTCGGCCGACGACGCGGCCGACCTGTCCGACCGGGTCTACCAGGTGCGGTGCGCGGCCGAGGACGTCGCCACCGCCCTGGAAGAGGGAGCCCAGCCAACCGAACTGCGCGAATTGTGCGACGTCCTGATCCGGGCCGCCCGGGCGGCCGACGGCTGGCGCCGGGCGGGTGTCTGACCGCCCTGACCACTACCGATGCATACCCGGGTACAGTCGCGCCATGGACGGCGCGTCAGATGTATCCCGGGGCTTCAGCGGCCCCGACACCCGCAACGGCGCGTTCCGCACCCCCCTGGACAAGGCGTGCCTCACGCCGAAGCCGGTCCTCCTGTAGCAGCCGGGAGCATCGGACGTTTTGAAATACCGTCAGAGTTGGCCATACTCACCAGCGACATTCTTGGGCCGGAGAGCGGCACGACATCGCATCGTGCAGCAATTTCCGTGACTCGGCGAGAGTCGCATCGGGGCAGCTGACGGCCAAAGTTAGGCGAGAGGTAGTGATGGTGGATCAACTCCAGCATGCGACCGAAGCGCTGCGCAAGGCGCTGGTCCAGGTCGAACGCCTGAAACGCACCAACCGTGCGCTGCTGGAGCGGTCGAGCGAGCCGATCGCGATCGTCGGCATGTCCTGCCGCTTCCCCGGCGGGGTCGAAACACCAGAAGACCTGTGGCAGATGGTGGCCGAGGGCCGCGACGTGATCACGGAGTTTCCCACCGATCGCGGCTGGGACCTGGCGAGCCTGTATGACCCGGACCCCGACGCGCGCCACAAGACGTACGCGAACACCGGCGGCTTCGTCGACGGTGTCGCCGACTTCGATGCGGCCTTCTTCGGGATCGCTCCGAGCGAGGCGCTCGCGATGGACCCCCAGCATCGGATGTTGCTGGAACTCTCCTGGGAGGCGCTGGAGCGGGGCGGGATCGACCCCAGCGGCCTGCGAGGCAGCGCGACCGGGGTGTTCGCCGGCCTCATCGTCCAGGGCTACGGCATGCTCGCCGAAGAGATCGAGGGCTACCGCCTGACCGGGATGACCTCCAGCGTCGCCTCCGGTCGGGTGTCGTACGTGCTCGGGCTCGAGGGCCCTGCGGTGTCGGTGGATACGGCGTGTTCGTCATCGTTGGTGGCGTTGCACATGGCGGTGCAGTCGTTGCGCTCGGGCGAGTGTGACCTGGCGTTGGCCGGTGGCGCGACCGTGAACTCCACGCCGACGGTCTTCGTCGAGTTCAGCCGCCACCGGGGGCTGGCCCCGGACGGCCGGTGCAAGGCGTATGCCGGAGCGGCCGATGGCGTCGGCTGGTCGGAGGGCGGCGCGATGCTGGTCGTCGAGCGACTGTCGGACGCGCGCCGGCTGGGCCACCCGGTGCTGGCGCTGGTGCGTGGCTCGGCGGTCAACCAGGACGGTGCGTCCAACGGGTTGACGGCGCCGAATGGTCCGTCGCAGCAGCGGGTGGTGCGCGCGGCGCTCGCCAATGCCGGCTTGTCGGCGGCCGACGTCGATGTCGTGGAAGGCCACGGTACGGGCACCACGTTGGGCGACCCCATCGAAGCCCAGGCCCTGTTGGCGACGTACGGCCAGGATAGGTCGGAGCCGCTGTGGCTGGGGTCGATCAAGTCGAACATGGGTCACACCCAGGCCGCGGCGGGCGCGGCCGGTGTGATCAAGATGGTCCAGGCCATGCGCCACGAAATGTTGCCGCCGACATTGCATGTCGACGCGCCCAGCCCGCATGTCGATTGGTCTGCGGGATCGGTGTCGCTGCTGACCGAGGCGCAGCCCTGGCCGGCGAGCCGGGTCCAACGAGCCGGCATCTCTTCGTTCGGGATCAGCGGCACCAACGCGCACGTCATCGTCGAAGCGGTTCCAGCGCCCGAGCCGTCGGAGGATTGCCCGAAGCCCGTCGCGGTGCCGTGGGTGGTGTCGGCGAAATCGTTGTCGGCGTTGAGGTCTCAGGCCGCCCGGCTGGCCGGACACGTGCGTGACCATGGTGAGCCCATGGATGTCGCCGACGTGGCCTGGTCCCTGGCGGGCCGCGCGACCTTCGAGCACCGGGCCGTCGTTGTCGGTGGCGATCGAGACCGGTTGCTGGCCGGGCTGGATGAGCTGGCCGGTGACGACCCGGCCGGTGCCGTCATTCAGGGCGCCGCCGTGCACGCCGGCAAGAACGTCTTCGTGTTCCCCGGCCAAGGCTCTCAATGGCTGGGCATGGGAATCGAATTGCTGGAAACCGCACCGGTATTCGCGCAGCAGATGGACGCGTGCGCCGAAGCATTCGCGGAATTCGTCGACTGGTCGCTGATCGACGTCCTGCGTGGCGCCCCGGGCGCTCCGGGTCTGGACCGCGTGGACGTGGTGCAGCCGGTGCTCTTCGCCGTGATGGTGTCGCTGGCCGAACTGTGGAAATCGGTCGGAGTCAGCCCGGACGCGGTGATCGGCCATTCACAGGGCGAGATCGCCGCCGCCTATGTCGCCGGCGCCCTCTCGCTGCGTGATGCCGCTCGGGTGGTCACGCTGCGCAGCCGGCTGCTGCGGTCGCTGGCCCACTCCGGGGGCATGCTGTCGATCGCGTGCAGCACCGAGCGCGCCCGGGAACTGTTGGCGCCCTACGGTAATCGTGTCAGCATCGCGGCCGTCAACGGCCCGTTTGCGGTGGTGGTATCGGGCGATGTGGCCGCGCTGGACGAACTCGTCGGCTTCTGCGCCGATCTCGAGCTGCGCACCCGCCGGATCGACGTGGACTATGCGTCGCACTCGATCGAGGTCGAGGCCATTCGTGATGAACTGGTTGAGGTCCTCGCCGGGATCGAGCCCCGGACCTCGCGCGTCGCCTTCTTTTCCACGGTAACCGGAAACCGTTTGGACACCGCCGGTTTGGACGCCGCGTACTGGTATCGCAACATTCGGCAGACCGTGCAGTTCGACCAGGCGGTGCGCGCCGCGTGCGAGCACGGATACCGCACGTTCATCGAGTCCAGTCCGCATCCCGCGCTGATCGCCGGTATCGAAGGCACCGCCAACGACTGCCTGAAAAACTCAGCCGGCGACTCCGAGGCCATCGTGATTCCCACCCTGGGCCGTGACGACGGCGGCCTCGAGCGGTTCCTGACGTCGGCCGCCGCCGCATTCGTGGCGGGCGTAAGCGTGAATTGGCGCGGTGTGTTGGCAGGGGCGAGCTTCGTGGAGCTGCCGACGTACGCGTTTGACCGGCGCAGGTTTTGGCTGGCCGGCGAGGGCATCGGGGCTGACGCAGCGGGCTTGGGGCTGGGTACCAGCGAGCACGCGTTGCTCAGCGCGGTGGTGGAGCTACCGGCTTCGGACGGCGTGCTGCTGACGGGTCGTTTGTCGCCCGGCCTGCAGGGCTGGCTGGGCGATCACGCGGTCTCCGGTGCCGCCGTGTTCCCGGGCGCGGGGTTTGTCGAGTTGGCGATCCGGGCCGGCGACGAAGTCGGTTGTTCGGTGGTCGACGAACTGACACTGCAGGCACCCCTGATGCTGCCCGCCTCCAGTTCGGTTGCCGTGCAAGTGGTTGTGGGGCCCAGCGAGGAATCGGGACGGCGCTCCGTCGCGGTGTTCTCCCGCCCCGACGCGGGTTCGGCGTGGGTATGTCACGCGGAGGGGATCTTGAGCTCCCGCTCGATTGAGCCCAGCGCCGATCTGTCGGTGTGGCCGCCCGAGGGCGCGGTCGCGGTGGACGTGGCCGACGGCTATGACCAGCTGGCGACGCACGGCTACGGTTACGGCCCGGCGTTCAGGGGGCTGACCGCGACGTGGATCCGCGGCGACGAGGTGTTCGCCGAGGTGCGGCTGCCGGACGCGGCGGGGGGCGCCAGCGGGTTCGGGTTGCACCCGGCGTTGCTCGACGCGGCGATGCACGCCGTCATCATGGCCCAGCAGGCGGCGGGCCGGCCCGTCGAAGTGATGCTGCCGTTCTCGTGGCAAGACGTTTCGTTGCACGCCGCGGGTGCGACCGCGGTCCGCGCGCGGATAGCGCCGACCGACGGCACCACCGCGATCTCGATCGAGCTCGCCGACGGGCTGGGCTTGCCGGTGCTGTCGGTGGGCGCGATGGTCGCCCGCCCGGTGAGCGAGCGGCAGCTGCGCGCGGCGGTGACCAGCTCGGGCCCTGAGCGGCTGTTCGAGGTGGCGTGGTCGCCGGCGGCGCCGGGCGCCGCCGGCGAGGCGCCGTCCTACGAGGTTCTGGAATCGGTTGCCACCGAACAGGATCCGGTCACGGCGACCTACGAGCGCACCCATCGGGCGCTGGCCGCGGTGCAGTCGTGGTTGACCGAGCGCGACTCCGGCGTGCTGGTCGTGGCGACTCGCGGCGCAATCGGATTGGCGGGGGAGGACACCACCGATCTGCCCGGCGCGGCGGTGTGGGGTCTGGTGCGCTCGGCGCAAACGGAGCATCCCGGCCGCATCGTCCTGGTGGATTCCGATGCGCCGCTGGATGAACAGGCCATCGCGTCGGTGCTCGCGGCCGCGGAGCCGCAGGTATTGCTGCGCAACGGCCAGGTCTACACGGCGCGGGTGCGGCCCAGCCGTGCGGTCGACGACCTCCTGGTGCCTCCGGGCGGGGGCCCCTGGCGGCTGGGCATCAGCAGCGCCGGCACCTTTGAAAACCTGCGGCTGGAGCCGGTTCCCAACGCCGACGCGCCATTGGAGCCGGGCCAGGTTCGGGTGGCGCTGCGCGCGATCGCGGCCAACTTCCGCGACATCATGATCACCCTGGGCATGTTCACCCACGACGCGCTGCTCGGCGGCGAGGGCGCCGGCGTGGTGGTCGAAGTCGGCCCGGGCGTCACCGAATTCGCAGTCGGCGACTCGGTTTACGGGTTTTTCCCCGACGGCAGCGGCACGCTGGTCGCCGGCGACATCCGGCTGTTGCAGCCGATGCCGCCGGACTGGTCGTACGCCGAAGCCGCCGCCATCTCGGCCGTCTTCACCACCGCGTACATGGCCTTCGTGCACCTGGCCGATGTCAAGCCGGGTCAACGGGTGTTGGTGCATGCGGCCGCCGGCGGTGTCGGGATGGCCGCGGTGCAGTTGGGCCGGCATTTGGGTCTCGAGATATTCGCGACGGCCAGTCGTGGCAAGTGGGACACGTTGCGGGCCATGGGCTTCGACGACGACCACATCGCGGATTCCCGCAGCTTGGAGTTCGAGGAGAAGTTCCGGGCGGCGACCGGTGGCCGGGGCATGGACGTGGTGCTGGATTCGCTGGCCGGCGACTTCGTGGACGCCTCCCTGCGGCTGGTGGCCCCCGGCGGCGTGTTCCTGGAGATGGGCAAGACGGACATCCGCGACCCCGGCGTGATCGCCCAGGAATATCCCGGCCTGCGCTACCGCGCCTTCGACCTCTTCGAGCCTGGCCGTCCCCGGATGCACCAGTGGATGATCGAATTGGCCGGACTTTTCGAGGCCGGTGCGTTGCGGCCGTTACCGGTCACCACCTTCGACATCCGACGCGCACGGACGGCGTTGCGGTACCTGAGCCAGGCCCGCCACGTCGGCAAGGTCGTCATGACCATTCCCGACGCGTGGGCCGCCGGGACCGTGCTGATCACCGGTGGAACCGGAATGGCGGGTTCGGCGCTGGCCCGCCACCTGGTGACCCAGCACGGTGTGCAAAACGTCGTGTTGCTGAGCCGCACCGGTCCGGCCGCGCCCGGATGCCCCGAGTTGGTCGCCGAACTGGAGGAAGCCGGAGCCTGGGCGCGCGCCGTCGCGTGCGACGCAGCCGACCGGAAGGCGCTGGCCTCCGTGATCGCCGACATCCCGGCCAGCCATCCGCTGACCGGGGTGATCCATGCGGCCGGTGTGCTCGACGACGCGGTGGTCACCTCGTTGACCCCGGAGCGGGTCGATGCGGTGTTGCGCGCCAAGGTCGATGCCGCCTGGAACCTGCACGAGCTCACGCGCGATCGCGGCCTGTCGGTGTTCGTCATGTTCTCGTCGATGGCCGGCCTGGTGGGGTCGTCGGGCCAGGCCAACTACGCGGCGGCGAACTGTTTCCTGGACGCACTGGCCGCGCACCGGCGGGCTCATGGGCTGCCGGCGATCTCGCTGGGCTGGGGGTTGTGGGATCAAGCCAGCGCCATGACCGGTGGGCTCGACGCGGCCGACCTCGCCCGGCTCGGCCGCGACGGGATCTTGGCCTTGTCGTCGGACGAGGCGATGGAACTGTTCGACACCGCATTGATCGTCGACGAGCCGTTCCTGGCGCCCGCCCGCATCGACCTGGGTGCCCTGCGTGCCCACGCCGCCGCGGTGCCACCCATGTTCGCCGACCTGGTCGCGGCGCCCTCGCGGCGTCAGGTCGACGACTCGCTGGTGGCCGCGAAGTCGAAATCGGCTCTGGCGCATCGTCTGCACGGGCTACCCGAACCTGAACAGCACGCCGTGCTGCTGGACCTGGTCCGCTCGCACATCGCCACCGTCCTCGGTAACACCACCCCGGAGGCGATCGACCCGGACAAGGCGTTCCAGGACCTGGGCTTCGACTCGCTGACCGCCGTCGAAATGCGCAACCGGCTGAAAACCGCCACCGGGCTGCCGCTCTCACCCACCCTCATCTTCGACTACCCGACACCGAACGGCCTGGCGGGCTACATCCGCAGCGAACTCGCCGGGGTCTCACCGGAAGTCACCACCGCCCCGGTCGTTCGCGCCGTCGGCGACGACCCGATCGTGATCGTCGGCATGTCTTGCCGCTACCCGGGCGGGGTGACTTCCCCGGAGGACCTGTGGCAGATGCTCATCGAGCGCCGCGACGTGCTCTCGGAGTTCCCCACCGACCGGGGCTGGGACCTGGCCGGCATCTACAACCCGGATCCCGACGTCCCGGGCACGTGCTACACCCGCACCGGCGGCTTCGTCGACGGTGTCGCGGACTTCGACCCCGGCTTCTTCGGTATCGCACCCAGCGAGGCGCTGGCGATGGATCCGCAGCAGCGGATGTTCCTCGAACTGTCTTGGGAAGCCTTGGAGCGGGCCGGAATTGAACCCGGCGCATTGCGGGGTAGCGCGACCGGCGTCTTCGCCGGGGTGTACACCCAGGGCTACGGCATGGGCGCCGGCGCGGCCGCGGAGGGCTTTCGCCTGACCGGGCAGTCGTCGAGTGTGGCGTCCGGCCGTATTTCGTACGTGCTGGGCTTGGAAGGCCCCGCGGTGTCGGTGGATACCGCGTGCTCGTCCTCGTTGGTGGCGTTGCACATGGCGGCGCAGTCGCTGCGGTCGGGCGAGTGCGATCTGGCGCTGGCCGGCGGCGTCACCGTCAACGCCACACCCGACATCTTCGTGGAGTTCAGCCGCATGCGCGGGCTTTCCGCGGACGGCCGGTGCAAGGCGTACGCGGGGGCCGCCGACGGCACCGGATTCTCCGAAGGTGGCGGCATGCTCGTCATGGAGCGCCTCTCGGATGCGCAGCGGCTCGGTCACCCGGTGCTGGCGGTGGTGCGGGGTTCGGCGATCAATCAGGACGGCGCCTCCAACGGCCTGACCGCGCCCAACGGTCCGTCGCAGCAGCGGGTGGTGCGCGCCGCGCTGGCCAACGCCGGACTGTCCGCGGCCGAGGTCGACGTGGTCGAGGGCCACGGCACGGGGACCACACTGGGTGATCCCATTGAGGCCCAAGCGTTGTTGGCCACCTACGGACAGGACCGTGCCGAGCCGCTCTTCCTGGGCTCGATCAAGTCCAACATGGGCCACACGCAGGCCGCCGCCGGCGTGGCCGGGGTGATCAAGATGGTGCTGGCGATGCGCCACGACCTGCTGCCGGCGACGCTGCACGTCGACGAACCCAGTCCGCACGTCGACTGGTCGGTGGGATCGGTGTCGCTGCTGACCGAACCGCGGAACTGGCCGGCGACTCGTCCGCGCCGGGCCGGGGTGTCCTCATTCGGCATCAGCGGCACCAACGCGCATGTGATCATCGAGGCGGCACGGGTAGAGTCCGCGCCTGCGGTGGAACCCGTCAATGCGCCCGTGCTGCCCTGGGTGGTATCGGCGAAGTCGTTGCCGGCGTTGGGTTCCCAAGCTGAGCGGCTCGCCGGGCACCTACGCCGGCACGCCGAGCTCGATGCCGGTGATGTGGCGTGGTCGTTGGCGGGCCGGTCGAACTTCGAGCACCGCGCGGTGGTCGTCGGGGGTGATCGCGAGCAGTTGCTGGCCGGCCTCGACGAGTTGGCCGCGGGTCAGGTCGGGTCGGTGGTCCAGGGCTCGGCGTCCGGCGGCAAGACCGTCTTCGTCTTCCCAGGGCAAGGCGCCCAGATGCTCGGCATGGGCATGGGCTTGCACGCCGCCTACCCGGTGTTTGCCGAGGCGTTCAACACGGTCGTGGCCGAACTGGACCGGCACCTGTTGCGGCCGTTGCGTGAAGTCATGTGGGGCCACGACGAAAACCTGATCAACACCACCGAATTCGCACAGCCCGCGCTGTTCGCGGTGGAAGTCGCGTTGTTCCGGTTGCTCGAATCCTGGGGTGTGCACCCCGACTTCGTGCTTGGCCACTCGATCGGCGAGTTGTCGGCCGCGCACGTCGCCGGTGTGCTGTCGCTGGAGAACGCCGCCGTGTTGGTCGCCGCCCGCGGACGTTTCATGCAGGCCCTGCCGGAGGGTGGGGCGATGATCGCCGTGCAGGCCACCGAGGAGGAAGTGCGGCCGCTGCTGGTGCCCTCCGAAGAGGCCGGCGTGGGCATCGCCGCCGTCAACGGGCCGGCGTCGGTGGTCATTTCGGGCGCCGAGGACAAGGTGGCCGCGCTCGCGGACCGACTCCGCGCCGACGGCCGCCGCGTCCACCAGTTGGCGGTGTCCCATGCGTTCCACTCGCCGTTGATGGAGCCGATGCTCGACGAATTCGGCACGGTCGCAGCCGGGCTCGCCATCGGCAAACCGACGATACCGGTCGTGTCGAACCTGACCGGGCAGCTGGCGGGCGACGACTTCGCTTCGCCGGCCTACTGGAAACGGCATATCCGCGAAGCTGTGCGGTTCGCCGACAGTGTGCGCTTCGTGCACTCGGCGGGCGGAAACCGCTTCCTCGAGGTCGGTCCCGGCAGCGGGCTGACCGCGTCGATCGAAGAGTCGCTTCCGGACGCGCCGATCGTCACCATGTCGGCGCTGCGCAAGGACCGTCCGGAACCGGTGGCCCTGACCAACGCGGTCGCGCAGGGATTCGTCGCGGGGATGGACGTGGACTGGCGCGGCGTGATCGGCAAAGCCCGTCTCGTTGAGCTGCCGACCTATGCCTTTGAGCGCCGGAGGTTTTGGCTGTCCGGCGACGACGCCACGGTCGACGCCGCGGGCTTGGGGCTCGCGCCCGGCGAGCACGCGTTGCTCGGCGCGGTGGTGGACCTGCCGGCGTCCGGTGGGGTGGTGTTGACGGGCCGGTTGTCGCCCAGTGCGCAGGGCTGGTTGGCCGATCACGCCGTCGGGGGTGTGGTGTTGTTCCCCGGCGCTGGATTTGTGGAGCTGGCTATCCGTGCCGGCGACGAAGTGGGTTGCGGCGTGGTCGAGGAACTGAACCTGGCCGCCCCCTTGGTCTTGCCGGGCTCCGGCTCGGTCGCGGTGCAGGTCGTGGTTGGCGACACCGACGACTCGGGTGCCCGCGCCGTGTCGGTGTTTTCCCGCGCCGACGCGGGTTCGGGCTGGTCGCTACACGCCGAGGGTGTGCTGCGCGCCGGGTCGGTGCAGCCGAGCGCGGACCTGTCGGCGTGGCCACCGATCGGTGCCACCCCGGTGGATGTCGGCGACGGCTATGAGCGGTTGGCCGAGCGCGGGTATGGATACGGCCCCGCTTTCCGCGGGCTGACGTCGATGTGGCGTCGCGGCGACGAGGTGTTCGCCGAAGTGACGCTGCCCGCCGACGCGGGGGTCTCGCCGTCGGGGTTCGGCGTCCACCCGGCGATGCTCGACGCCGCGTTGCACGCGGTGATCCTGGCGTCCGACGGCGACGAACTCCCCGAAGGCTCGATGCTGGTGCCGTTCTCGTGGCAGCGGGTGTCGCTGCACGCCGCCGGAGCGACGGCGGTGCGGGCGCGGATCGTGCCGGTGAGTGAGTCCGCGGTGTCGATCGAACTCGCGGACGGGCTGGGGCTGCCGGTGCTCTCGGTGGCGTCGATGGTGGCCCGGCCGGTCACCGACCAGCAGCTGCTGGCGGCGGTGTCGAGTTCGGGACCCGACCGGCTCTTCGAGGTCATCTGGTCCGCGCAGCGGTCGACCTCCGTTCAGCCCGTCTCGGTGTCCGCCTGGGGTGCAACGGAGTTCGACAACACCGAGGCGCAACCGTCGGCGGTGGTGTTCGAGTCGACACCGATGGTCGACGATGTCGTGGCCGACGTGTACGCGGCCACGCGCGCGGTGCTGCCGGTGCTGCAGTCGTGGCTGGCCCGCGACGGGGCGGGCACCCTGGTGGTGGCGACCCGCGGCGCGATGGCGTTGCCGGGGGAGGACGTCACCGACCTGGCGGGCGCGGCGGTGTGGGGACTGGTGCGGTCGGCGCAGACCGAACACCCGGGCCGCATCCTGCTCGTCGACACCGACGGCCCGTTGGACGAGGAGTCGGTGGCGGCGGCCTTGTCGGCCGGTGAGCCGCAGGTCTTGCTGCGCGGCGCAACCGTGTACACCGCCCGGGTGCATGGCAGTCGCGCCGTCGGCGGCCTGTTGGTGCCCCCGACCGACGGACCGTGGCGACTCGGCATGAGCAGTTACGGCACCTTCGAAAACCTGCGGTTGGAGCGCATCCCCGACGCCGACGCCCCGCTGGCGCCCGGACAGGTACGGGTTGCGGTGTCGGCCCTGGCCGCCAACTTCCGCGACGTGATGATCGCGCTGGGCCTGTATCCGGATCCGGACGCCGTCATGGGCATCGAGGCCTCCGGCGTCGTCGTGGAAATTGGGCCGGAAACCGGCCCGGGCGAGAGGCGTTTCGCGATCGGCGACCGCGTCATGGGCCTGTTCCCCGACGGCACCGGCACGATCGCCAGGACCGACCACCGCCTGCTCGCCAAGATGCCGGCGGGCTGGTCGCACACCGCGGCCGCCACCACCACGGTGGTGTTCGCCACCGCCTTCTACGCGTTGGTGGACCTGGCCGCGGCCAAGCGCCGCCAGCGGGTGTTGGTGCACGCCGCCACCGGCGGGGTGGGTATGGCCGCGGTGCAGCTGGCCCGCCACCTGGGTCTGGAGGTGTTCGCCACCGCCAGCCGCGGCAAGTGGGACACGCTGCGGGCCATGGGCTTTGACGATGACCACATCGCGGATTCCCGCAGCCTGGAATTCGAGGACAAGTTCCGGGCGGTCAGCGGCGGGCGCGGCATGGACCTGGTGCTGGATTCGCTGTCCGGCGATTTCGTGGACGCCTCCCTGCGGCTGGTGGCCCCCGGCGGCGTGTTCCTGGAGATGGGCAAGACCGACATGCGCGACCCCGAGGCGGTCGCCCAGCAGCACCCCGGCGTGCGCTACCGCGCCTTCGACCTGTTCGAGGCCGGGCCGGACCGCATCGCGCAGATACTCGACGAACTGACCGCCTTGTTCGGTGACGACGTGCTGCGGCCGTTGCCGGTCACCAGGTTTGACGTCCGACGCGCGCCGGCCGCGCTGCGGTACTTGAGCCAGGCGCGCCACGTCGGCAAGGTCGTCATGAACATGCCGGACGCCTGGGCGGCCGGCACCGTGTTGATCACCGGTGCCACCGGGATGGCGGGTTCGGCGATGGCCCGCCACGTGGTGACCCGCCACGACGCGCGGAACCTGGTGTTGGTGAGCCGGCGCGGCCTGGACGCGCCCGGGGCCGCGGAACTGGTGACGGAACTCAGCGCCGCCGGTGCCCAGGTGCAAGTGGTGGCCTGCGACGCCGCCGATCGCGAGGCGCTGGCGAAGGTGATCGCGGATATCCCGGTGCAGCGGCCGTTGTCGGGGGTGATCCACGCGGCCGGCGTGCTCGACGACGCGGTGATTTCCTCGCTCACTCCGGAGCGAGTGGAGGCGGTGCTGCGGGCCAAGGTGGATGCGGCGTGGAACCTGCACGAGCTGACCCGCGACCTGGATGTGTCTGCGTTCGTGATGTTTTCGTCGATGGCCGGGTTGGCGGGGGCCTCGGGCCAAGCCAACTACGCGGCGGCAAACTCGTTCCTGGACGGGCTGGCCGTGCACCGGCGCACCCACGGGTTGCCGGCGATGTCTCTGGCCTGGGGACTGTGGGATCAGGCCAGCGCCATGACCGGCGCGCTCGGCGCCGCCGATCGTGCGCGGTTCGGCCGTGACGGAATCGTCGCGATGTCCTCGGACGAGGCGCTCGAACTGATGGACACCGCGCTGATCGTCGACGAGCCGTTCCTGTTGCCTGCCCACATCGACCGTGCCGCGCTGCGGGTCAAGTTCGACGGCGGAACGTTGCCGCCGATGTTCGTTGATCTGATCAACGCGCCCACCCGGCGTCAGGTCGACGACTCGCTGGCCGCGGCGAAGTCGAAATCGGCTCTGCTGCAGCGCCTGGAAGGATTGCCCGAGGACGAGCAACAGGCGGTGCTGCTGGATTTGGTGCGGGCCAACATCGCCACCGTGCTCGGCAATTCCAGCCCCGATTCCATCGACCCGGACCGGGCATTCCAGGAGCTCGGCTTCGACTCGCTGACCGCGGTCGAGATGCGCAACCGGCTCAAATCCGCTACCGGCCTGGCGCTGTCACCCACGCTGATCTTCGACTACCCGAACTCCGCCGCGCTGGCCGGATATATGCACCGCGAACTCGTCGGCGCAGCCGAGCAGCAGAGCCCGGCCGCCGCGCCCGGCGAGGCCGAGATTCAGCGCGCCGTGGCATCGATTCCGGTCAAGCGACTGCGACAGGCGGGGGTGCTGGAGCTGTTGCTGGCGTTGGCAAATGAAGCCGACGGACAGTCGCCGGCCGCCGCGGTGACCTCGGAGAAGGATATCGCGGACATGGACCTCGAGGATCTGGTCAACGCCGCGCTGATGGACGACGACGAATAGCCATGAGCTTGAGCAAGGCCAGTCAGTGAGAATCGCCGTCACCGGGGCCGGCGGCGTCGTCGGCCGGGGCCTTACCGCTCGCCTGCTCAGCGAAGGCCACGGCGTCATCGGGATCGCCAGGCACCGGCCCGAAAGCTGGCCGAGTGCCGCCGAATTCGTCGAGGCCGACATCCGGGACGCCGATGCGGTCAACCGCGCCTTGACCGGCACCGACGTTGTCGCGCACTGTGCTTGGGCGAACAGTCCCGGCCCCGAGGCCCAGATCAGCCACCAGGTCAACATCGAAGGCACCCGCAACGTCCTGGCGGCGATGGCCGAGACCGGAGCCAGGAGGATCGTTTTCGCGTCGTCGGCACACGTCTACGGCGGCGGAGACGCGCCGAAGACCGAGCACGACGCGAGAACGCCGGTCAGCGCCGACGGCCAAGACAAGGCCCGGGTCGAGCGGATGCTTGAGGAATCGGGCCTGGAATGGGTCGCGATCCGCTCCGCGCTGATCCTCGGCCGGAGTGTCGATAACTGGGTGCGCCGGCTGTTGGCGCTGCCGGGATTCCCCGACGGGTCGGCCGACCGTCTCATGCAGGTGGTCCACCTCGACGATGCCCTTCGGCTATTCAACCGGGCGATCGTGGACACCGAAATAGGCAGCGGCCCCGTTAATCTCGCCGCACCGGGCGAGCTGACCTTCCGGCGGGTCGCCGCCGCGCTTGGCCGTCCCGTCGTGCGCTCGGGCTTCGAACTGGCCGAACTGCAACTGGTGCACGGCGCCGCGTTCATGGATACCGCGCGGTTGCGTGAGCAGTGGGGGTTCCGGCCGGCGTGGAACTCCGGTGAATGCGTCGAGGATTTCGCGCTCGCGGTGCGCGGCCGGGTCACCGTGGGCAAGCGGGTGGTGTCGCTACCGTGGCGGATGGCCAGCATCGGAGACCTTCCCTCCGTTGACGCGCCCTCCGAGGACGGGGTGAAGCCCAATTGGGCTGGCCCGGCCGGGGATAACGGGGAATTCGATACCCCGATCGACCCGCGCTTTCCGACTTTCCTGGCCACCAATTTGTCCGAGGCGCTGCCTGGCCCGTTCTCGCCGGCGTCGGCATCGGTGACCGTGCGCGGGCTGCGCGCTGGCGGCGTGGCCATCGCCGAGCGACTGCGGCCCGGCGGCATCATCCAGCGTGAAATCGCCATGCGAACCGTCGCGGTCTTCGCCCACCGGCTCTACGGTGCCATCACCTCGGCGCATTTCATGGCCGAAACCGTACCGTTTGCCAAGCCCGCGACGATCGTCAGCAACAGCGGATTCTTCGGTCCCAGCATGGCGTCGTTGCCCATCTTCGGTGAGGAGCGTGCACGCTCCGAAACCAGCTGGATCCGAAAGCAACTGCGGACCGTTCGCAACATCGGGGTATTCGGCGTCAACCTCATCGGCCTGTCCGCCGGCTCGTCCAGGGACACCCACGAGTTCGTCGCCGATGTCGATCACCTGGAACGCTTGGCCGACGACGTCACCCGGCTGGACGATCGTCGGCTGCTCAGCCTGATCACCTTGGCGCGCGACGACGTGGTGCATGGCTGGGTACTGGCATCGGCGTCGTTCATGCTGTGCGCGGCGTTCAACGTCCTGCTGCGCGGATTGTGTGGGCGAGACACCGCCGCACCGGCGGGACCGGAATTGGTCAGCGCGCGCTCGGTCGAGGCGATGCAGCGGTTGGTGGTTGCCGCACAGCGCGACCCGAAAGTGACGGCGCTGCTGGCCGAACCGGGGGAGCGGCTGGGCAAGCTGGCCGTCGAGGCGCCGGAGTTTCACGCCGCCGTACTCGCCGAGCTGGCGCTGATCGGGCATCGGGGCCCGGCCGAGCTCGAGATGCTATCGATCAGCTACGCCGATGATCCCGAGTTGCTCGTCCGGATGGTGACCAGAGCGATGAGCGTCCCCCCCGCGCCTCAACCATCGCCCCCTCGGATTCCCCTGCACGCCAAGCCCGTTGCGCAGCTGGCAGCACGCCAGCTCCGCGACCGCGAAGTCCGTCGCGACAAAGTGGTGCGGGCCAACTGGGTGCTACGCAACTTGATGCGTGAGTACGGGCGCAGGTTGGTCGAGGCCGGAATCTTCGCTACTGCCGATGATGTGTTCTATCTGCTCGTTGACGAGCTTGATGCACTCCCGGCGGATGTCGGGGGGCTGGTGGCCCGGCGGCGTGCCGAACAACGCCGGCTGGTCGCCGTGGTTCCGCCGACGGTGTTCAGCGGGAGCTGGCAACCAACCACAACGACGTCGGCGGTTCTCGGCAGCGGGGAGACTCTGCGCGGTGTCGGAGTGTGCGGGGGGAAGGTGCGAGGCCGCGTGCGGATCGTGCGGCCCGAGACGATCGATGACCTCCAACCGGGCGAAGTCCTTGTCGCGGAGGTCACCGACGTCGGATATACGGCCGCGTTCTGCTACGCCGCGGCAGTGGTGACCGAATTGGGCGGCCCGATGTCCCACGCGGCTGTGGTGGCCCGCGAATTCGGCTTCCCCTGTGTGGTGGACGTGCAGGGAGCTACCAAGTCGTTGCCGCCCGGCGCCCTGGTCGAAGTCGACGGCACGACGGGCGAGATCTGCGTGTTGGAGTTGACGTCTGCGGATCATCCGCCGCTTCCGGCGAACGATCACGCCGACTGAAATCGGTTGCGCCACGGGCCGATATGACGCGGTGTTTCGATGTGGACGGTCACGGCGCCTCCGTCGCGAGAATCCTCAGCGGCAGCCTGGGCAACATGGAGGTGGGGGATGGCCAGGTGATTTCGGGACGATATCCGTTCTCAAGCTCGAAATGGGGAATGCGGCTCAGCCATTGGGTCACGATTACATTCATTTCCATCCGGGCCAGATGAGAGCCGACGCAACGGTGCGGACCGCCACCGAAGCCCCAATGCTTGTGCACCTTGCCATCCAGCACTACGTCATCACCGGAGATCGCGTCGCTGCCATCCCGGTTGATCGCCCCTAAGCACAGTCGGACCCGCGAGCCGGCCGGCAATGTGATGCCGGCAATGGTGACCTCCTCTGTGGTCACCCGGGGAACGACGGGCGCCGACGACTCAAGCCGGACAATCTCCTCGACGAAAACGTCTATTTCAGAGGGTTTTTGGCAAAGCCTTTGACGCAGGTCGGGACGGCGAGCCAACTCGAGCATCGCCGCCCCGATGGCTGAGGTGACGGTGTCCAGGCCCGCCAGCACGAAGAAGAAGGCCACGCCGAGGGCTTCATCGTCGGTCATCGCGTCCTCGCCGACCAGTACCTGGGACAGGACATCGTCGCCCGGATTCTGCCGATGAGCGGCGACGGCCTCGGTGAGGTAGGCGAACAGCTCCAGCGCCCGCGTCAGATCCGGGGCTTCACCGGCGGCGTTCGGGATGCTCAGTTCGATGATGGCGTCCTTCCACCCGATTAGCCTCTACTGATCCTGTAGCGGCAGGCCGAACAGCGTCAGGAAGACCTGCGACGGGTAGGGAGTTGCCAGGTCGGCCATCACCTCACACTTGTCGCGTCCGGCAATCGAGTCGATGATGTCGATCGCTTGGTCCTGTATCGAGGGCAGTATCGCTGCAAGCGCATGTGGGCTGAAGAACGGTTGCAGAATCTTGCGGAACCGGGTGTGTTCGGGAGGATCAAAGGCCGCGGGTACCAGCGGCAGTGGGCTGCCGACGATCTCGAATGCCTTCTTGGAAGAGAAAACACGCGGATTACGCAGCGCGGCAAGTACATCAGATCGACGAGTCAAAGCGTACCAACCGTCGCTCAATACCACCGGACCGGCTTCTCGCAAGGTAGCCCAACCGGCGCCCCGGTCGAGGGACATCGGCAAATCGATCATGTCGAGCACCGGAATGACCTGGGAATCAGGAGACTTGGTCATAGGAGTTATCTCTTTCGGTTGGCGGCTACACCGCTGCGTTTGATCTGTCAAACTCGAGTGCAAGGCTGGTGGGTCCACTCATGCCGAGAAGCGGTCTCCACGGCGGGGGTTCGGTGCACCTCGGATGCGGAAGCCGGTAGGCGAGTATCTTGAGCGCTTCGGAGAGCTCCCGCCTGGCGAGGTTAGCGCCGAGGCAGTAGTGAGCGCCCCCGCCGAAGGTGAGGATGGGCGGCGGATCGTTGCGAGTGATGTCGAATCGCGTGGGGTCGTCGTAAACGGAGGGATCCCTGTTGGCGGCAAAGGTGTTCACGATGATGAAGGTGCCCGCTGGGAACGTGTAGTCGTCGATCGTGACGTCGTCAGTGACGCTGCGGACGGTGCTGCACATCGACGGAGAATGACGCATGGTCTCCTCGACGGCTTTCATTCCGAGCTCAGGGCTGTCACGAAGCAGCGCCCACTGGTCCGGATGCTCGGATAAGACTTGCATCGAGGCGGCCAATTGCGTACGTGTGGTGTCGGTTCCGGCCACCAGGATGCTGAACGCCAGCATCCGGACTTCTCCGGCATCGAGCCGATCTCCTCGGTCTTCCGCGCGGATGAGTTCGGAGAGCAGGTCGTCTGTGAGTGCATTGCGCCGGTCGGCGATCATCCCGTCGATGTATTCGTCAAAAGCGTCCCAGGCCTTCAGGACCTTGGGCTCTTCCTCGGCCAGATTGCAGTCGAAGCTGACTATCTTGAATATGTCCTCTGCCCACTTCGAGAACAGCAGCCAGTCTTGCCGGGGTGCACCCAGGAGGGCACAGATAACGGGGATCGGGTAGGGCCGCGCGATCTCCTCGACGAACTCACAACGCTCTTCCGCGACAACGGCATCGACGAGTTCATTGATGACGGCATGGATCGTCTCGTCCATGCGCGCGGTCGCTCGTGGGGTGAAGGCCCTCGAAACCAGGCTGCGCAACCGCCGGTGTTCGGCGCCCTCCATGCAGAGGATGCTGCGGACGACGCGGTCCCACAGCTCACCGGATGTCACCCCGTGCGCAGTGAGGTGGATGCCCGGCGGGATGCCGAACCGTGGGTCGCCCAGCACGGTTCGAGCAAGTTCGTAGGAGAGCACTTCCGGCCCGACGGGTCCCAGCGCGACCGGTGCCACCTGCTGGGCGGCCCGAAATTGAGGATAGATTTCCTGGGGTGTCGCCGTGACGTCGTAGTTCAGCACCGGTAGATCGGCGTCAAAGACACTGGGCTTTGCGGTACCGACGCTCATGATGTCTCCCTGTCGCGGTCTCGATTGCTCAAATCGGTTGGTAGGGCTTCAGAACGACGCCTATCTGGGCCGCACCGGTGGGCCCGGCAGGTAGCTCGCCGGGGTCGGGGATCATCGTCGCCGTGCGCTTGTCGATGACCGTCGAGAGGTGGTCTCGCACTTTCTCGACGGTGAGCCCGGTGTCGGTGTATCCCGCAGTCTGGCCGAAAACGCGCAGGCCGACGTTGCCGGCGCCCGCTTCGAGGTTGGCTCCCGAGATCTCGCAGGCCTCATGAGCCAAATAACCGACGGCGGGTGACACCAGGCCGGTGGGGAAATGCGCCTCCATCAATGAGGTGAACGGCGACGTCTCGTTGAAGTGCCGGATAGCGGTGGTGTTGGCGGCCGGTCCCAGCGCGTTGACCTTGATACCGAACGGCGCGCCTTCGACGGCCAGCCCGCGGGTCAATCCGAAGATGCCGCTCTTGGCCGCACCGTAGATGGAAAGGTTCTCGATCCCGAACATCGCGCCTGACGTCGTGTTCACAATCCGTCCATACCCCGCCTCACGCATGTGCGGCCATGCCGCCCGGCACATCCACACGGTTCCCATCAGGTGCACGTCGATGATCGTGCGGATATCGGCACTGGAGATCTCGTCGAAATGCGCCATGAAGCAGACCCCGGCGTTGTTCACCACGATGTCGAGGCGTCCCCACGTGTCCAGCGCCGTCGTGACTACACGGCGGGCGCCGTCTTCCTCGGCAACGCTGTGTTGATCGGGAACCGCCTCGCCGCCGGCGGCGAGGATCTCTTCGACGACCTCCTCCGCATTCGCCCGCATGGTTCCCCGCCCGTCGGGGCCCACGCCAAGGTCATTGACCACCACTTTGGCTCCGCGCTCGGCGAGCAGAGTCGCATGGGACCGGCCCAAACTGGGGTCCTGGCCACCGGCCCCGGTGACGATGGCAACCCGGCCGTCGAATCGAAGCTCGCTCATGGCAGTCCTTTTCGTGGCTTCCTACGGCAGGTTGGTCGACAGGAATGTCAGGGGCAGGCCGAGCACTGACAAGTCGATTTCCTCGAGATAGTTGCCCTCACCCTCGAAGCCTTGCCGGAAGCGCGTGGTCGAGCCGTAGCGCTTGGCGATATCCTCTGCCTCCGACGCTCCGGGAACCTGCACCACCACCGTGAAAACGCCACCATCACCATGACTGGCCAGGAATTCGGTCACCGACGTGGCCACCTCGGCGGTGGACCCCGGGTTGGGACTGATCAGCTCGATGCCCCGATTCCAATCCAGGAGCACCCGGATCCCGAGTTCGTCCAAATTGATCTCATCGAAGCTGAAGCCCAGTTCGGTGAATAGCTGTCCCACGGCGTCATGTCGATCCCTTGCCACCGCGAAGACGACGTGATGCAGCCGCGACGGTGAATCATTCATTCGTGACCTCCGGGCGGGATCGGGAGAGTGCTCGGGAAGCCGGACGCGCGTCATGGGCGGCCGAAATCTATGGGAAGACTTGTCGGCCCGCTCATGCCGAGCATCGGCTTCCACGGTGCCGGTCCGACACGTCGGGCTTCCGGCAGCCGCTGCACCAGGATCTTGAGGCCTTCGGCCAGCTCCAGCCGGGCCAGGTTTGCGCCGAGGCAATAGTGCACACCGCCGCCGAATGTCAGTACCGCCGGCGCTTCGTTGCGGGTGATGTCGAAGCGGTCAGGTTCCTGGTAGATATTCGGATCGCGGTTGGCTGCAAACGAATTCACAAAAATATAGGTCCCACTCGGGAACGTGTATCCGTCCAACTCGACATCTTCGTTCACGGTGCGGACGGTGTTGCACACGGCGGGCGAGTGGCGCATGCTCTCTTCGACCGCCGGCATGGCGAGTTCGGGGTGCTCGCGCAGCATCGCCCACTGCTCCGGGTGATCGAGCAGCACCTGCAAGGACGCGGCCAGCTGATTGCGCGTGGTATCCGTTCCGGCAAGCAACAATCCGGCCACCGTCATGCGGAGTTCGTCGGCATTGAGGCGGTCACCGTCATCCTCGGCGCGGATGAGATCGGAGAGTAGGTCGTCGGTCAGGTGGTGTCGTCGCTCGGCGACCATTTCATCGACATAGGCGTCGAGCTCGGCCCAACCGCGAAGGATCGCGGGCTTTTCGTCGGCGAGATTGACCGAGAAGTTGGCCATCTTGAAGATGGCTTCCGCCCATCGTGAAAACTGTGCCCAGCTCCCACGTGGCGCACCGAGCAATGCACAGATGATTGGGATCGGGTAGTGACGGGCAATGTCAGTCACAACGTCACAGCGACCGGCGTCGACGACGCCATCGACCAGTTCGTTAACGACTTCGCCGATAGTGTCGTGCAGACGCGCGGTTGCCCGTGGGGTGAATGCCCGCGACACCAAGCTTCGCAGCCGATGATGTTCGGAGCCTTCCGCGCAGATTATGCTTCCGACAACTCTGTCCCAAAGCGGGCCCGAGGTCACGCCTTGCGCGCTCAGGTGAAGACCCGGGGGAATGATGAATCGGGTGTCGCGGAGGACGGTGCGCGCGAGCTCGTAGGAGAGGATCTCGGGTCCGAATGGGCCGAGTGCGATTGGTCCACGTAGCTGCGCTGCCCGGATGCGAGCGCAGACCTCGTGCGGTGACTCGGTGATGTCGTATTCGAGCGCCGGAAGTCCCGCCTCAAAGACACTGGGCGCACCGGTTGTTGCGGTCATTACACGCACGTCCTCTCAGCTACCTGCCAGCACTCCCCGCGGAAGGAGCAGCGGCAGGCCGTTGTAGGTGGCGATGCCGGGCGGAGCGGCGACTACGGCAGGTATCGCGTTGATCGCCGGCATGGCGGTGATGGTGAGACCCAACATGATGTAGTCATCCAATGTCTCGCCCTGAAAGTCTGGCGGCGGAAGGAAGCTCAACGTCGTCTTGATTGTCGGTTGGCCTTGCACCTCAATGGTGTAGCCCATGTCCAGCGGCCAATCCGGATCCAGCGTTTGACCCTTGCGCCACCGGCCGCGGATCTCGATGATTTCGCGACCGCCGAAAATGCCTTTCCAGCGGACGTCTACGCCGGCGACACATCCTCTTGCGATCGTCCAGTCGCCGGGGAGCTGAAGATCCTCGGTGGTCTGGGCATACTCGACCTCGCAACGCACTTCGTCGAGCTCCACACCGAGAGCGTCGGCGATCAGCAACACAGCGTCCCGGAAGACGCCGGACCCCTTCTCGGTGATGGCCGGCAGGTCCGCCTGGTCGATGGGATAGCCGAAGCCCATCGGTATTTCGGTCGCGGGGGAGTTGTAGATGGTGGTGTCAGCGGATTCCAGCATGGACACCTTGTCCACTCGGTCCGAGAGGCCGGCCGACACGATGGCGAACAGTTGGATGAAACCGGGGTTGATGCCGCTGCCGAAAATGGTCGACCCGCCATGCTTACAGGCCTCGGCGATGCGATCGCGTCCCGCGCCGAGGAAGTGGCCGGTGACGAACCCTGCCGTACCCACCACGTTGATACCCGCTTCGAGGATGCTGACGAGCTCATCGACGTCGGCGAACATCGGGTTGTAGACCACGCAGTCCGGCTTGAGCGCGAGCAGCGCGTCAATGTCGTTGGTGGCCTTCACATCGAGCGGTTCGATCCCGCACAGCTCGCCGGCATCGCGGCCGACCTTCTCTGGCGACCAGGCGTAACACCCGACGAGCTCCAGTGTGGGGTTCGTGGCTATCGCACGCACCGAACTCTTGCCGACGTTACCTGTCGTCCACTGAACGACCCGATAGGTCACGGGTGCGGCGCCGCGTGCTGTTGGGCCGCCTGGCGGGCGAGCCGTTCGTTGTGAATCCTCACCAATTCGCGGAACCCGAGCCTGTGGTATTTCGGTATCGGCTGGATGCCCCACACGTCCTGCGCGGTGGCCTTGCCCTCGGCGCCCTCCGGCGGCCCGAAGGGCGGGTACGGATACTTGCACTCCAGGGTGTCGTTGGAGTAGCGAATCTTGAGCAACTCGCTGCAGATCTGCGTGAGGCTCAGCGTCGGGTAGCCGTAGTAGACCGCCATGAACGGCAAAGTGAATGCACCTTCGATGACCAGGGCGACGAGGCATACCAACACCGCCCGTTTGATCCACTTGTGCATTCGCGCGTAATACGGCGTGGTCCCCGGCTCGAGATCAGCGGCGGGTTCTTGCTCTTCGGTGGGTGTTGGTGCGGTCATGGCGTTGCTCCTTAAAACTGTTCAGTCGGAGAAGATTTCGCGGTTAACGGTGTGCAGATAGGGGATGGCGAGGAAGGGGGTGATGTAGAAGATGTCGTAGAGCCACCAGCCGATGACCGGGAACACCACACCGGCGTAGCGGACGTCGGCGAACATGGTCATGTTGAACACGTAGGCCGACCAGATCACCACGCCCATCCAGCAGGTGACGACCATCCACTGATGGCCCCACCGCTTCATCTGCAGGAATCCGATCGCCGCGGCCACCCGCATGGAGAACACCGTGAGGATCAGCCCCGCCACATAAGCCTTTTCGCCCGGTCCCGCTGCACCGCCGATCCAGAGCTCGTTGTAGTGCCAGAAGTAGCCGGCATCAAACATGTTGCCCCACCCAACCATCAGCACCCGGTTGATCAAGGTGTGGTTGGCGACCAGGTCCAGTGCCCAGCCGAGACTGTTGAGCATTCCGTCGATCAGGACCAGGTAACCGATCAGGGTCACGATCATGGGCCGGACCGACAAGCCGGCCCGCAGCGCCTGGCGCTGCAGCCACACTCCACGCATGAAGATGGGAAACCCGATGAGGCCCGGAGCCCACATGCCCATCAGGGCGGCGCCGACGATCATCCATTTATCGGCCCGGCGCTGCGCTTGGCGCGATTCGTCGTGGTGATCCTCGAAGCCGGACGGGCTTGCTGTCTGCGCGGCAACAGGATTCACAGATCCCACCACCCTCGGGCGAACGACATGTACAGCTGGATGCCGAACATCACCAGTAAGTAGCCGTAGATGAATAGCTGGAAGACGATGAGCGCCCTCTTGCGCTTCTTTTCCTGCTGGTCCATGCCGGACTCCTTTCCTATTGCCGCGTGCTCGTGGTGTCGGTAGTGGCCAGGCTGGCCGCTGCGACTTCTCGTAGGCCGTCGGTGACCGCGCCGTCCGTGCTCAGTGGCGCGAGGATGCAAGCCTCGGCCGCATCCAATTCGCTTGCGCCGGCGGCGATCAGGTGCGCGGCTGTGACCAACACCCTGGTCGACGGCGGCTCGAAGTGAAAGGCTTCGTCGGCGGTGCGGATGGCAACCGCGCATCCGACCAGACGGCGTGCCGTCGCGACGGGAATTCCGGCTTCGGCGACGATCACTTCGGCCTCGCGCTCCGGTGGCAGATACCGCATCGCGAGGGTGACGAACCGCTGGCGGAATGACGGCTTGAGCTCCTTGAGCGAGCTGCGATAGGCCGGGTTGTACGAACACACCAGCATGAACTCCTCCGACGCCGACACGGCTTCGCCGGCCCGGTCGAGGTACAGCGATCGGCGGTGATCGGTGAGCGAATGCAGGATGGCCAACGAGTCGTGGCGGGCTTCGACGACCTCGTCGAGGTAGCAGATCGCACCCGCTTTGACCGCCCGGGTCAGCGGGCCGTCGGTCCAGACGACATCGCCGCCAGTCACCATGAAGCGGCCGATGAGATCCGAGCTGGTGAGGTCGTCGTGGCAACTGATCGTGACGACTGGTCGTTGCAGCACCAGGCCCATGTGCTCGACGAGACGTGTCTTGCCGCATCCGGTCGGGCCGGTGAGCATCACGGGCAGCTGCTGGCGGAAGGCCTGCTCGAACAGCTGGACTTCATTGCCGTGTGCGAAATAAGTGTCGGTGGCAGCACTCATGCGGCAACCAGTTCACGATGCACGTGGGCCAACACCCGCGGCAGCTCCTCTACGCGTCGGATCCGTTGAGACCGTCGGGTCCCGAACACCTCCGGGAGGGGGTCGACACGGGTTGGCCCCACGCCGACGTAGTACATCGACACCCCGGCATCGGCCGCCTCCTGGACGGCGTGAGCGGCATCCGCCCACGCGTAACGGCCTTCATAACCTTCGTCGGAGATCAGACCATCGCCGATGACGATCAGCAGCCGCCGTTCGGAGGGCTGGCCGAGGAGCCGGTTTGTCAAATGGCGTAGCGGCGCACCGAGCCTGGTGTATCCGCGGGTGGACAGGCCAAGCCCGCTCGGAGCCACCAATCGGCGGTCCGCGAAGTCCTTCAGGCAGTGGACTTCGACTCGATGGCGGGTGTTTCCGGTGAACACGAAGACGCCGTGTCGCTCGTGCGCAAGCGTCATGGCGCGCGACAGCGCGTCGGCGCAAGTCAATTCCAGTTGGAAGATTCGGCCGCCGTGCACCCCCAGCGACGAACTGCCGTCGAGCAGCACAGCCGTGGTGACGTCGCGGCTGCTGGGCAGCAACTCGCGGAATATCTTCGGCTCCCTGGCCTCGCCGGTGGCCAGGTCGATGTAGTGGTTGACGTATTGGTCGACATCAAGGTCGGAGCCGTCTTCGAGGCGGTTTGTCATCGCGCGATGGGTGTGTTCCTCGAAGTATTTGCGTACGTCGACGGCCACCGGCACTGGACGGCGGATGCGCCGGGCGTCCGCACGCTCGACAACGGCGACGTGGTCGTGCATGAATCGCTGTGTCCACATGTTCCATTCGGGATAGGGAATCCCGGGCCGGTGTTCCGGCGTGACGTCGAGATCGTTGTCCTGCGGTCGGTTCGGCGGCGGGAGGTTAGGGTTGCGGACGCCGCCGTCGCCGCCGACCGGGACGGAGTACGGCCGCGGAAGGCGCCTTTGCGTTGTCGTCCACGGCATCCTGCCGAAGCTGCGCCGTAATTTGTCGGTCAGTCCATGGGGTGCTGTGTAGGCCAGGGGCAGGGTGCCCAGCAGTGTATGAACCGTCAATGCCCGACCCGTGGCGGCCAACGCGATTGCGCGGTTGAGCATTTCCACGGCGGTCATGTCACCGGCTTCGGTGTCGAGGTCCGGTAGCAGGCGTCGAACCTCGGGGACCAGGCCCGGCCACCGCGATGCCATCCAGCCGAGGGCGACGCCGCCTTCGACAAGCGTGAGCGCGCGCAGTTCCCGAGCGGACAACTCGTTCAGCCGATATTCGGTGATGCGTTCTTTAGACGGTGAACATTGCAGCGCCACACCGCATGTCAGGCTTCGGCGCGTCCAGCCGGACATCGGTGGGTAGGGGACATGGACGTACGTGAGCTTCCCGTTCAATCCGAATGCGCGCCGATCACCGGTGACCAGCCGGACGCCCTCGCGACGTTGCTCACTGAGGGCGACGGCGGTCACGGAGCAGCTCCGTTCCAGCGCCATCGCGTGCGAATCTTCAGCCATTGCCCGAACCCCGCGCGTCCCGGCGGCCCGGAGCACCGTTCAGAACGTGCCGATATTCGAGAACAGCCAATACCAGAACCAGATGATCAGTCCGGTGCCGCCCCAAGCGGCGACATAGCGAAGGATCTCCCACACATAGCCCACGATTCGACCTCCTTGGTGACGTAGTCAAGCGATGCGTACTGGTGTCTTGGAAACGCCATGGCGGCAACGAAATTGCCCGGCGATCGGCTTGTCGACTGGATTCGTGGCCGCGCATTTCAGTCGGAGAAGAGTTCGCGGTTGACGGTGTGCAGATAGGGGATGGCGAGGAAGGGGGTGATGTAGAAGATGTCGTAGAGCCACCAGCCGACGACCGGCAGCACGACGCCGGCGAAGCGTACGTCGGCGAACATGGTCATGTTGAAGACGTAGGTAACCCAGATCACCACGCCCATCCAGCATGTGACGACCATCCACTGATGGCCCCAGCGTTTCATCTGCAGGAAGCCGATGGCGGCGGCGATGCGCATCGTGAAGACGGTCAGGATGAGACCGACTTCCATGGCCTTTTCGCCGGGGCCCGCGGCGCCGCCGACCCACAATTCGTTGTAGTGCCAGAAATAGCCGGCGTCGAACATGTTGCCCCAGCCGTTGAGCAGCACGCGGGCCAGCAGCGTGTGGCTTGCCACCAGGTCGAGCGCCCATCCGACGGTGTTGATGGCGGCATCGATGATGACGAGATAGCCGAGCAACGTAACCAAGGTCGGCCGCACGGAGAGGCCGTCTCGCTGAGCTCGGCGCAGCAACCGAACTCCCCAGAGAAACAGCGGCAACCCAAAGACGCCCAGGGCCGCGGTGCCGATCAGGAGACTGCCGGAGATAAGCCACTTGTCGGCCTGCCGCTGCACGAATTTGGACCGTTCCATGTGTTCGTCGATGGTCAGCACCGGTGGGGCGGCCCCGGTTGCGCGGGCGGCTGTGCCAACGCCGGCATCTCGCTGGCCCAGCTTCGGCAGATTCACGAGCCCTCCCCGTCATCGACGTTGATTGGATCGGCTCGTGGCACTATAACAGGCTGACTGTAGTCAGCAGAAGTATGAACACAGCCGCGCCCATACCGACAGGAACACGCTATGTCCTCGGCATTTTGCGTTATACGATCCTGACTAACGCATGATCTCGCGCGGGACGGCGACCGCCAGATCCAGTCATCCGCGCTGATTACTGACACAAGTCAGATGGATTGGCGTTGACACGCCGTTCAGCCGACGCCTACGCTCAGCGAGCGCCCCGCCGTCAGGCAAAGGAGTAGCGATGACGCTCACCCAAGAGATGACAGCGTCTGGAAAGTCGCCGGCCGAGCGGAAATATCGCGTTATCCAATGGGGCGTCGGCAATGTCGGAACGGTGGCGCTCCGCCATTTCGCCCATAACCCGGCCTACGAACTGGTCGGGGTGCTCTGCAATCGTCCCGAGAAGGTCGGCAAAGACGCGGGCGAACTCTGCGGCAAGCCACCGACCGGGGTGCTGGCCACCGACGACAAAGCGGCCATCGAGGCCCTCGATGCCGACTGCGTGTTCTACGCGCCGCTATGGTCTGACCCTGATGAAGTCTGCCGCCTGCTGCGCGGCGGGAAGAACGTGGTCGCGTCGGGCGGTGCGTGGTGGTATCGAACCGAGCACAGTCAGGCGGACATCGACAAGATCCACGCCGCGTGCTTAGAAGGGGGCACGTCGTTCCATGCAGGCGGTATCAACCCCGGTTTTGCGGGCGATCTCCTGGTCTTGACGCTGGCCAGGATCGTCAGCCAGATCGACACCATTCACATCTACGAGGTCGTGAACTTCGGCAGGGACACCCTGAAGTACTTGTTCGAGATGGGGATGGGGAGCGATCCCGCCGGCTTCGAGGACGGTCCGAATCTGTTGGGGCAAGCCTGGCCGCTCTTCGCTCAGTCGATGGCGATGGTGGTCGAGCATATGGGCAAATCCGTCGACAAGTACACGACAGAAGTGGAGCTGGGGGTCGCCACGCGGGACATTCCCTTCGAAGGCGGAGAAACCAGCGACATGCCGGGCTTCAAGGGCGTGATCAAAGCGGGCACCGTCGCCCGCCAGCATCACAAATGGACGGCGTGGGTGCAGGGCCGGCCGCTCATCGTTTTTCACGAGATATACACGATGGACACCTACGACGCCATTGAGCCACAGGAGGATTGGCCTCAGCATTACCACTATCGCATCGTGATTGAGGGTGACTCATCCACTGAGCTGATCCTTCAGGGGGCACAGGACCCGGACGGCGGCTATGCGTTACCCGGCTACACCTGGACCGCGATGGGCCCCGCGAACGCGATTCCCGCCGTCTGTGACGCCCCACCGGGCTTCATGTCCCACAACGAACTTGGACTCATTCCACTGCGCGGCGTGATACGCCCGTGACGGGCTCACATCAGCGCCGCATACTCCGCAACGTCCTCGCGACGTAGTCCTCCAACAGCGCGCGGCCCGTCGGCCAGTGATTGGTCGTGATCAGCAGCGAGTAGAGGCCGAGCAAGAAGAACACCGCGCTGTTCATGGGACTGACGTCGGGATCAATTTCGCCGCGTTCCTGAGCCTGCGCGATCTCCTGGGCAACCAGGACGATCAGCGGGTGATCCCTGCCGTCTTCGGTGGGGGGACGAGTTTGAGAGAAGTGCAGCGCGAGAAAGTCATTGAAGAGCTGATCGCCCAGCCGGCGTTCCAATCCGACCACCAAGCGGACCGCCTCGTTCAAAGCGGAAGCAAGATCGTGCTTGGACTTCAGGAACTGCGCGAATTGCTTGGCTATGCGGTCCTCTTCGCGGCGCTCGAGCTCCAGCAGCACGTGCTCTTTGGTCGGGAAGTGGAAGAAGAAGGTCCCGTGCGCGACGCCCGCAGCGGCCACGATGGCACTGACGTCGGCCTCGGCCATCCCGGCGCGGGCGAACTCCGCGATCGCGGCGCCCATCAATCGCTCCCTCGTCTGCAGGCGCTTCGCTTCGCGTGCCGACAGCCGGTCTGTCACAGCCATTTTTTCCTCACATGTTGACCCGACTCATGCATGAGTCTCACGGCTAACTCGACCAGTATGCCGTGTTCCCGCCAGAAAGGCTTGTACAACTTAGTGATTGTTGGATCACATCTGTCGTTAGAAATCCCAACGTGGCAAATTCGTTGACTTTAGTCAGCAATATTCATAGATTGAACGGCGCATGACCACGCACGATCGAAGGGCCCGGCATGGCGTTGGAGCAGTTCCGGCTGGATGGACAGGTCGCGATCGTCACAGGCGCCGGGAAGGGCGTCGGGGCGGGCATCGCCCGGGTACTGGCGGAGGCCGGCGCCACCATTGTCGGGACCGCGCGCACCGAGGCGGATATCGTTGGCACCATTGACGGTATCGAGGCCGCGGGCGGCAAGGGGCTGGCGCTGGTCGCCGACGCCATGAGCCGTCCGGACGGGGTGCGGGTCGTGAACACGGCCATGGAGCGCTTCGGCCGCATCGACATTCTCGTCAACAACGTCGGCGGGTCGACCTATGCACGGTTTTTGGATATCACCGACGAAGATTTCCGGCACACGTTCGACTGGTGTGTGACCTCGGCCTTCATCATGAGTCAGCTCGTGGCACCGCACATGCTCGGTGCGGGGCACGGTTCGATCATCAACATCTCCTCGGGCTCGGCGCGTTTCGGCATCCGCGCGCTGACCGCGTACTGCGTCGCGAAAGGGGGTCTCGAGGCGCTCACTCGCGCCATGGCGCAGGAACTGGCCCCGAAGATTCGCGTCAACGCCATCGCCCTGGGTTCATTCGCCACCGACGGTCTCAAGGGCAGCTTGGATCTGATGCCCGGGTCGCTGGAGAAGATGCTGCAGGCCACCCCACTGCACCGGCTGGGCGACGTCGAGGACCTCGGGCGGCTCGCGGTGTACCTCTGCACGCGCGATTGTTATGCGACCAACGCGACCTTTCACATCGACGGCGGCATCGACTCGAACAATTCACCTTTGCCGATACCCGATTACTGACCCTGCGCTGCGCTCGTACGCGCCATGATGGGTCGTCACCACCGATAGAGGACGAGGGCAACCGTGCGCAGAGTCATTCAATTCTCCACCGGGAACGTGGGCCGGCATTCGTTGCGGGCGATCATCGGCAGGCCGGACCTAGAACTGGTCGGCGTGCATGCCGCCAGCGCCGAGAAGATCGGCCAGGATGCCGCGCAGCTGTGTGGACTGGACACGCCGACCGGCATCGTCGCCACCGACGACATCGACGCGCTGGTGGCCCTGGGCGCCGACTGCGTGGTTTACACGTCTCAGGGCGAAACCCGGCCGATGGAAGCCATCGAACAGATGGCCAAGTTCCTTGCGGCGGGCACCAACGTCGTCGGCACGTCGATGGTGTGGCTGGTCACGCCTCGCCATGCCGACGATTGGTTGCGCGAACCCTTGGAGCGTGCCTGCGCGGCCGGCAACACTTCGCTCTACGTCAACGGCATCGACCCGGGTTTCTCCGGCGATACGCTGGTCCACGCGGCGGCCAGCCTGACCACCCGCGTGGACTCGATCACCGTGCAGGAGATTTTCGACTACGGAAACTACGATGATGCCGAATTCACGGGTGCGGCAATGGGTTTCGGGTCAACACCGGACGACGACTCGCCGATGATGTTCCTGCCCGGGGTGATCGTGGCGATGTGGGGCGGTCAAGTCCGCAGCCTGGCGGATAATCTCGACATCAAGCTCGACGACGTGCGTCAGCGCGTCGAACCTTGGTACACGCCGGAACGAATCGAATGCACGATGATGACGGTGGAGTCGGGGCAGATGGCCGCGGTGCGGTTCGCCACCGAGGGCGTGCGCGGCGGGGAGCCGGTGATCACACTCGAGCACGTCACCAGGCTGACCGCTGCCGCAGCACCCGACTGGGAATTCCCGCCCGACGGGCACACCGGCGTACATCGTGTCGTCGTGGAGGGTGAGCCGCGGGTGGAAATCAACACGCACGTTTCCCACCCGGTGCTGGATTCCACTGATGCCGGCTGCATCTCGACGGCGGGCCGCGCGGTCAATGCGATCGACTGGGTGTGCAGCGCCCCCCAAGGGCTGATCGGGGTGGAGGACATCCCGCTGTCCGCGACGATGCGCGGCCTGATGTGGAACGAGCGGTAGCCGGGTGACACCACATCCGGGGCGTGTTGCCGGCAAACGCATTCTGATCACCGGTGCCGCCCGCGGCATGGGGCGCAGCCATGCGCTGCGGCTTGCCGAGGAGGGTGCGGACCTCATCCTGGTCGACATCTGCCAATCCCTGCCCCAGGTCGAATATCCGCTTGCAACAGAGGACGATCTAGCCGAAACAGTCAGACTGGTACGGGATTTCGGCCGCGGCTGCGCGAGCTACATCGTCGATGTTCGCGACGAGGCACAGTTGCGCGCGGTCGTCGATGACGGCGTCAGCGAGCTGGGCGGTCTCGACGGCGCGGTGGCCAATGCCGGTGTGCTCACGGTGGCGCCGTGGGACAAGACGACCGCCGATCAGTGGCGCACGGTGGTCGATGTCAATCTCATCGGAGTGTGGAACACCTGCGCGGCCGCGATACCGCACTTGCTCGACCAGGGAGGCGGCAGCCTGGTCAATGTCAGCTCAGCGGGCGCGATCAAAGGCTTTCCGTTGCAGACGCCCTACACGGCGGCCAAGCACGGCGTGGTGGGCTTGACGCTGGCCTTGGCGAATGAACTGGCGGCACAGAATGTGCGCGTCAATACCGTGTTGCCGACCGGTGTCCCCACGGGGATGGTCCCGCCGTCGTTCGGCCCCCTCCTGGGTGAACAACGGTCCGACCTGATTCCCATCTTCGTCAATGCGATGCCCACGCCGGCGGTGGAACCCGCCGACGTCAGCAACGCGGTGCTGTTCCTGCTATCCGACGAATCCCGATACGTGACGGGGCTGGAGTTCAAAGTCGACGCCGGCGTGACCATCAACTGAACCGCTTACAGCGGCCAGCTATTCGGCCCGACCGCGTAACGCAGCGGCGCAGCCGGAGGCAACGGCTGCCGTTCGTTGACCGATATCGCGTCCACCACCAGGGAGACGTAACGTCGCCAGCCGTCGCTACCCGCATCCATGGTCGAAAGCACGCTGAAGAGCATCGCGACCAGGCGAGGCAGGTCGTCGGTGACCAGATCGGCGCGGATGCTGCCGACCCGCTGCCCCTCGCGGACAAGCTCCCCGAGCGCCTCGTTGAGCGAAACCGAGATGTCAGAAGACAGTGACCCGGCCCGGCGCGCGGCCGTCAGCAGGTTGTGTTCGCGAGCCCCCAACGAGATCGCCGCTTCGATCAGTTCGGTGAGACCGCGTAGCGGCTCATCGGCGCGGCGGGCGTTGTCGATTACCGGCGTGAGGTCCTCGGCGATGCTCTGGTCCAGGGCGGCGCGAACCAGGCCGGCCTTCGTCGGAAACCTGCGGTAGAGGGTTCGCTCACCGACACCAGCGCGCCGTGCGACCGCCTCCACCGGTGCATCGGGCCCCAGCTCCCCATAGACATCCCGCGCCGCGCGCAGGATGCGCTCGACGTTGCGCGCCGCGTCCGCCCGCAACGGCCGGTCCTCCACCGCGGTCATCCCGACAGCCTAACTGACGGTTGACTGCCAACTAGCCCGGCTTTACGCTCTACAACTGGCAGGCATCTGACACTTAACGAGAAACACGGGTTATGTCAATATCTTTCGAAGCTTCCGAATCCTGCTCCGACGCGGAGCTTCCTGTGCTGCCTCTCCCGCGGCCGTCGCACTGCCCGCTCGCGGCCCCGCCCGAGTTCGCGGCGTGGCGGGCACAGCCCGGGCTGCGACGGGCGATGTTCGGCGGCAACCCGGTGTGGGTGGTCAGCCGCTACCAGGACATCAGGGCGGCGCTGGTCGATCCGCGCTTGTCCGCGAAGACCATTCCGGACTCGATCTTGCCGACGGACGCCGACAACAAGGTCGCGGTGATGTTCGCGCGCGCCGACGATCCCGAGCATCACCGATTGCGGCGCATGATGACGAGCAACTTCACCTTCCGCCGTTGCGAATCGATGCGCCCGCACATTCAGGAAACGGTCGACCACTATCTCGGCCAGATGATCGCCAACGGCGCGCCCGCCGATCTGGTGCGTGAATTCGCTTTGCCGGTGCCGTCGATGGTGATCGCACTGCTGCTGGGGGTGCCGCCCGAAGACCTCGAACTCTTCCAGCACAACACCACTAAGGGGCTTGACCAGAAATCCACCGACGAGGAAAGGGGCCGGGCTTTCGGGGCCATGTACGCCTACATCGAGGAGTTGGTGGAACGCAAAGCGCGCGAACCCGGCGACGACTTGATCAGCCGCCTGCTCACCGAATACGTGGCGACGGGCCAACTCGACCGCACCACCACGGCCATTAACGCCGTGATCATGATGCAGGCCGGCCACGAAACCACCGCCAACATGATCTCACTGGGAACGGTTGCGCTGCTGCAACATCCCGACGTGTTCGAGCGGCTCGGACAGACCGACGACCCAGCGGTCGTCGCGAACATCGTCGAAGAGCTGATGCGCTACCTCACCATCGTGCACAGCCAGGTGGACCGGGTGGCCACAGAAGACCTCGTGATCGGTGGTCAGCTGATCGGAGCCGGAGAGTTCGTCATGATGAATCTGCTCGCCGGGAACTGGGACGCCGACTTCGTCGACAATCCCGACGCACTCGACGTTGACCGAAACACGCGCGGTCACTTGGGATTCGGCTACGGTGTGCACCAATGCATCGGGGCAAACCTTGCCCGTGTCGAGATGCAGGTGGCGTTCGCCACGCTGGCGCACCGCCTACCGGCCCTGAAACTCGCGGTACCGCCAAACGAACTGAGGTTCAAAGACGCCAACATCTACGGCATGAAAGAACTTCCGGTCAGCTGGTGACCATGTCGACCAACGCGCTGCGATTCGACGGACAGGTCGCCGTGATCACCGGCGCCGCCGGTGGGTTGGGTAGGCAATACGCACTGCTTCTCGCCTCACGCGGCGCGCGTGTCGTGGTCAACGACACGGGCGGGTCGGTGACCGGGGAGGGCTCCAGCGGCGCGGCCGACGCCGCCGCCGGGGAGATCCGCGAACAGGGCGGTGACGCCGTCGCCGACAGCCACAGCGTGACGAATCCCGAAGGCGCGGAAGCGATTGTCGACACCGCCTTGCGCACCTGGGGGCGCGTGGACATCCTGATCAACAACGCGGGCATCGTCGGAGACGCGGCGTTCGAAGACATGACCGCCGATCGGCTCGAACCGCTGGTGGACGTGCACCTGAAGGGCGCGTTCTATGTGACCCGCCCCGCGTGGCGGGTCATGCGGGAGCAGCGGTACGGCCGGGTGCTCAACACCACCTCGGCCGCCGGAATCCTTGGCGCCGAACGGATGAGCAACTACGGCGCCGCGAAAACCGGGTTGCTCGGCCTCACCCGGGTGCTGGCCGCCGAGGGGGCCGAGCACGGCATCAAGGTCAATGCCATTGCGCCGATCGCCTACACGCGGATGCTGACCCACTCGCTCGACGGCGCGACCGGCCGGCCCGCCGTGGAAAATGACGTGGCGGCACAGGCGGTATTGGATGACCTTGTCGGCCAATACCTTCAGAAGCTGGACCCGGCGCTCGTCGCGCCGGTGGCCGCCTTCCTGACGCACCGGGATTGCCCGGTCTCCGGCGAGATCTACACGGTGGGCGCCGGATATGTCGCGCGCTTCTTCATCGGCAGGACAAAGGGTTTCTACGACCCGACGCTGTCGATCGAGGATGTGCGTGACCATCTCGACGAGATTCGCGACGAAGCCGGCTACACGACTCCGGGCGGGCCCGCCGACGAGATGGCCGAGTTGTTCGCGACCATCGCCGGCCAGGGGGTCAGCAGGTGAACGCGGTGCCGACGCCATCCGGCGCCGGGCCCGGCCGTAGGCAGCCGAACGGCTCGATGCCCGCGGGGCTCAACCGTGCGGCCGACTGGTGGGCGTAGTTCAGGCAATACAGCCCGGATTGATCGGCGCGGCAACGATAGTCGCCGAATGACAGCGAATCACCGTTCGCCAGTTCCGAACCGTTGCCATTGAGGAAGGGACCGGGATCGGCGCGCGACGCACCCACCTGCAGGTTCACGCCGTCGAAGGTCACCCAACCGCCCTGCCAGTCGCCGTAGGACGTCGGGGGCGCGGGCGGCGGATTGGTCAGGCTCACCAGGCACACCAGGGCGGCACCGGTGTGCTTGGGATCGGTCAGGCAGGATACTTTGCCCGCCACCGCCGTGAGGGCGATGTCAGCGCCGAGTGGCGTCGTCGCGCCGTCGCGCATCGCGCTGTGATAGTGACCCGGGTCGGCGGGGTGGCCCGATTCGATCCACGCGATGACGTCCGAGATCGGGGCCTTGGCTGCCGGCGCGGCCGACGGAGCCGGCGGTTTGTTTCCCGATGGAGTGCTGGGCACGCTCGTCGAAGTCTGAGTTTGCTGCGACTGGCCGCCGACGGTGTGCGAGCATCCGGCGACCAGTAACGACGCTGCAAGCAGTGCGGCAATCCGCATCCAGTCAGGCTAACCGCCATGCGCGCGAAATAACGCGCTGCGCGCGCGTTACGCCCGCAATGTCGGCTACCGTCGGGTCATGCATCAGCGCACCGTCCGCGCACGCACGACCATCGGCACTGTGGAGGGCTTCACCCGGGACGGCGTCAACCGCTGGCGATCCATCCCGTACGCCCGGCCACCGGTCGGATCGCTGCGGCTGCGGGCGCCCCGCCCGGCGCAACCGTGGTCGGGTGTGCGGCACTGCCACGGCTTCGCCAACTGCGCACCCCAGCAGCGTCGCTACACGATGCTGGGTCTTGGCCGGTACCAGCCGATGGGGGAGGACTGCCTCACCCTGAACGTCGTCACTCCCGAGGCCCCCGCCGAAGAGCCGCTGCCCGTCATGGTCTTCATTCACGGCGGTGGCTACATCCTGGGCAGCTCGGCCACGCCGCTGTACGACGGCGCCGCGCTGGCGCGTCGCGGTTGCGTGTACGTGTCGGTGAACTACCGGCTGGGCGCGTTGGGATGCCTGGACCTGTCGTCGCTGTCGGCGCCCGATATCACCATCGACAGCAATTTGTTCCTGCGCGACCTCGTGATGGCCTTGCGGTGGGTGAAAGACAACATCTCGGCGTTCGGCGGCGACCCGGACAACGTCACCATCTTCGGCGAAAGCGCCGGCGCGCACATCACCGCCACCCTGTTGGCCGTGCCCGCCGCGGACGGGTTGTTCGCCCGGGCCATCTCGGAAAGCCCGGCCTCCGGCATGGTTCGGTCGCGAGAAACCGCCGCGGAATTCGCGACGCGCTTCGCCGAGCTGCTGGGCGCGCGCCCGCAGGACGCCGCCGAGGCGCTGATGCACGCCTCGGCGCCGCAACTGGTGGAAGCCCAACACCGGCTGATCGACCAGGGCATGGAGGACAGGCTGGGCGCCTTCCCGATCGGTCCGGTGGCCGGCGACGACGTCGTGCCCATCGATCCCGTCGAGGCGATGCGCGGTGGCCGCGCGCATCGGGTACCCCTCATCGTGGGCACCAACGCCGAAGAGGGCCGCCTGTTCACCCGCTTCCTCAAAATGCTGCCGACCAATCAAGCGATGATCGAGGAGCTGCTGGCCGACACCGAACCGGCCGCGCGTGAACGCATCACCGCGGCCTACCCGGATTACCCCGCGCCGTCGGCATGCATCCAGCTCGGCGGCGACTTCGCCTTCGGTTCTGCGGCCTGGCAGATCGCCGAGGCCCACAGCGCGCACGCGCCCACCTATCTCTACCGCTACGACTACGCGCCCCGCACGCTGCGCTGGTCGGGCCTGGGCGCCACTCATGCCACCGAGTTGCTGGCCGTCTTCGACGTCTATCGCACCCGATTGGGTGCCCTGTTGACGGCCGCCGCCGACCGGCGCGCCGCGCTGCGGGTGAGCAACCAGGTGCAACGGCGGTGGCGGTCCTTCAGCCGCACCGGTGCACCGGGCGAGGACTGGCCCACATACCGCACCGCCGACCGCGCCGTCATGGTCTTCGACCGCAAGAGCCGCGTCGAGTTCGATCCGCATCCGCACCGCCGGATTGCCTGGGATGGCTTCTCCCTTGTCCGGTGACCTGGCACGCTGACCCCCATGCATGCAGACACCGCGCAAGTCATCGAACGACCCGGCGACCTCACCGCCGAATGGCTGGAATCGGCGCTCGGCGCAGGGCCCATCGCCGATTTCTCCGTAGAGCGCATCGGCACCGGGCAGATGAGCGAGTGCTACCGCGTCCGCCTCAGCTACGCCGACGGCCCGGCATCCCTCGACTGGCCCGAGTCGGTGGTCCTCAAGGTAGCGGCCACCGACCCGGTGAGTCGGCAAACGGGCCTGGCGCTGGGCCTCTACGAGCGGGAGGTGCGGTTCTACGGCGACATAGCGCCACGCCTGGGCGGGCCGATCGCGCCCTGCTACCACGCCGCCGTGGATGACTCGACGGGTGCGTTCGATCTACTGCTGGGCGATGCCGGGCCAGCGGTCGTCGGGGACGAAATCGCGGGCGCGACAGCCGAGCAGGCCCACCTCGGTGTGGTCGAGCTGGGGCGGCTGCACGGTCCGCTGCTCGGCGATACCACGCTGGCCGAAGCGCCGTGGCTCAACCGCGAGTCGCCGCTCAACCAGGCGATGATCGCCCCGCTCTACGCCGGCTTCATCGACCGCTACGGCGACCAGATCGCGCCGGAGCACCGCGTGGTGTGCGAACGCCTGGTCGCGTCCTTCGACGGATACCTGGCCCAGGAGGCGGCGGCGGACCGCATCCAGGGCCTGATGCACGGTGACTACCGGTTGGACAACTTGTTGTTCGGCGCAGCCGGGGCGGATCGTCCGTTGACGGTCGTCGACTGGCAGACGGTTTCGTGGGGCCCGGCTTTGACCGACCTCTCCTACTTTCTCGGCTGCGCCCTGCCGACGCAGGATCGTCGGGAGCACTACGACGACTTGCTGCGGGCGTACCACCAGGCGCTGGGGCCGGCGGCGCCCCTCACGCTGGCCGACGTCGCCGAAGGTGTTCGCCGGCAGAGCTTTTTCGGCGTGATGATGGCGATCGTCTCCTCGATGCTGGTGGAGCGCACCGAGCGCGGCGACCGGATGTTCATGACGATGCTGCAACGGCACTGTGATCACGTGCTCGACACGGACGCGCTGGCGGTGCTGCCCGTGGCGCAGACGCCCGAACCCTTGCGGCCGTCGGAGGAGGACGAACTCGCGCACGCTCCGACCGCCGAACCGCTGTGGAGCGAGAGCTGGTATGCCGACTTCGCCGATGTGACACAGGGATTGGGCGGCTGGTTTCGTCTCGGCCTGATCGCGAACGAGCAGACGGCGTGGGTGAACGCGCTGCTGTGCGGCCCCGACATGGCGACCATCGCCGTCGACGCGCGAGTGCCCCTGCCGGCGGACCCCTGGGAATTGCGCACCGACTCCTTCGAACTCGGCCACTGCGCGCCTGCGTCGCTGCAGACCTATCGCGTCGACCTGCGGGCGCGGGCTCAGGCTTACTCCGATCCGTCGGCGCTGTTGCGTGGGGAGCCGGGAACCCCCGTCGAGATGACGATGAACTTGGTGTGGGCCACCGACGGCGTCCCGTACAAGTACCGGTTGACGACACGTTATGAGATCCCGTGCACGGTCTCGGGCACGGTCACGATCGACGACGCCAGCTATCGGCTCGAGTCGGTGCCGGGCCAGCGCGATCACTCCTGGGGCGTGCGCGACTGGTGGAGCATGGACTGGATGTGGAGCGCGCTGCACCTTGACGACGGCACCCACCTGCACGGCGTGGAAATCCGGATTCCCGGCGCACCGACCTTCAGCGTCGGCTACTGTCAGGACGCCGAAGGAACGGTCACTGACCTGCAAACCGTGGAATCGCGAGAGTCCTTCGGCGCCAACGGATTACCGCTAAACGCCACATTGGCCCTCAACCCCGGTGACATCACCGCGGACCTCGAGGTGCGCGGCCAGGCGCCGGTGCGCCCGACCGCCGCCGACGGGCGGGTGAGTCAGTTTCCGCGGGCCTGGGTCACCGTAAAAACGGCGGACGGCCGCGGGGGCGTCGGTTGGGTGGAATGGAACCGTAACTTCGGCGAACGGTCCGGGTGACCGGATCGGCCCCCATCGTGGTGATGGGCGTCTCGGGATCGGGCAAGTCGACCGTGGGGGTGGCGCTCGCGCAACGCCTGCGGGTCCCCTTGGTCGACGCCGACACCCTGCACCCGCCGGCCAACATCGCCAAGATGGCGGCCGGCGAACCACTCGACGACGAGGACCGCTATCCGTGGCTGGACAGGGTCGGCGAGTGGCTGGCCGACCATAGTGACGGTGGCGTGGTGAGTTGTTCGGCGCTCAAACGCAAGTACCGCGACCAGCTGCGCGCGCACTGCCCGCAGGTCGAGTTTCTTCACCTCGCCGGCTCACCGGCGCTCATCGGCTCCCGGCTTGCCGCGCGGACCGGTCACTTCATGCCAGCCGCGCTGCTGCGCTCGCAATTCGACGCGCTGGAGCCCCTTGACGCGGACGAAGCGGGCGCGACCGTCGATGTCGGCGGGGACGCGCACGCGATCGTCGAGGATTACCTACACGACGCCGATTGAGCCGTCAGGAAAGCTTGCGACGGCCGGCCTGGACCTGCTCGCCCAGTCGCTCGCGCGCGGTGTCGGCCAGGTAGCCGCCCCGTGCGCGGGCCGTTTCGGCGAGGTAAGTGCCGCGCGCGCGAGCGGTTTCGGCGAGGTCCTCGCCGCGCTCAAGGGCCGTGCTCGCCAGGTCTTCGCCACGCTTACGTGCCTTCTCGGCCAGCGTCTCGCCGCGTTTACGGGCCCTCTTGGCTAGCGGTGCGGCTCGCTCGGCCGCTTCCTCGGCGAGTTCCTCGCCCCGCTTGCGGGCCTTCTTGGCCAGAGGCTTGCTTCGTTCGGCGGCCGTGCTGGCGAATTCGCGGCCGCGTTCGAGCGCGGCCTCGGCGTACGGCGCGCCCCGTTCGGCGGCCGTGCTGGCCAGTTCGCGGCCACGTTCGGCGCCGACCTGCAGGCCGTGCACGATCTTCTCGCCCAATTCCGAGAAGTCGGTATCGACGTCGTGTGAGCCGGGCAGGGCCGACGACACTCGCTCGGAGAGGCGCTCGGCCGCGCGTCGGCCGCGCCACCCGAGCGACGGCTTGCCCGCCGTGTCGGCGGACGCGATCAACAATCCGCCCACCAGGCTGAGGTCGGTGAGGAACTGCTGGCGTTTCTGAGCTTTCGCCTGCGGGTCGCTTTCGTTCCAGAACGAGTGCGCCCCGAGGTTGGCGGGTACCACGGTGAACGCGAGTGCCGCCGCGGCGACCCGAGGCAGCCTGCCCGTGGCAAGCAGCAGGCCGCCGCCGATCTGAACCGCCGCGTTGATTTGCGCGAACGTCTCGGGGTCGCTCGGAATGTTGCCGCTCACCGAATCCGGCAGCGCCTGCAAACCATCCAAGGCGGGCGCCGCGGCCGCGGCCGCCGACTTGGGGTTGAGCAGGGAATTGACTCCCTGGCCGATGAATGCCACTGACAGCAACGGGCGCGCGATTCTCCGGATCAACATGGCCGGTGGGTTACCCGAAGGGTTGGTGAACAAACCGCCCTGCCCATATGCCCAGCTGAAGCGCCGTGACGGGTGACATCGATAGGGTGAGTCACGTGAGGGCGTTGATCATCGTCGACGTGCAAAACGATTTCTGCGAGGGTGGCTCGCTGCCGGTGGCCGGCGGGGCCGCCGTCGCATCCGCCATCAACGACTATCTGGTCGGCGAGCCGGGCTACCAGCATGTCGTAGCAACCCAGGACTTTCATATCGAGCCGGGCGGCCATTTCTCCGATCACCCGGATTACTCGTCGTCATGGCCCCCGCACTGCATCGCCGGAAGCCCGGGTGCGGACTTCCGGCCCGACCTCGACACCAGCCGAATCGAGGCCGTCTTCCGCAAGGGTGCCCACGCCGCGGGATATAGCGGTTTCGAGGGCGTCGATCAGAACGGCACCCCGCTGCTGGACTGGTTGCGGCAGCGCGGGGTCGACGAGGTCGACGTGGTCGGCATCGCCACCGACCAGTGCGTCCGGGCGACCGCCGAGGACGCCGCGCGGGCGGGCCTATCCACCAGGGTGCTGGTGGACCTGACCGCGGCCGTGTCGGCGGATTCGGCGGCGCAAGCGCTGGCCGAGATGCGGTCGGCAGGAATCGAACTGGTCGGGGGGCCGTGATGGGGGTGGCACCGGATCGGGAATGTCTGCTCGCCGCCGTCGAGCGGTCGCCGCAGGCGGCCGCCGCGCACGACCGCGCGGGGTGGGTGGGGCTGTTCACCGATGACGGTCGCGTCGAGGACCCGGTCGGGTCGTGGCCGCATGTCGGCCGGGACCAGATCGGCCGCTTTTATGACACCTTCATCGGTCCTCGTGACATCAAGTTCCACCGCGACCTCGATATCGTCTTGGGCGCCGTGGTCCTGCGCGACCTCGAGCTCGAGGTCGCGATGGGCAAGGCCGCCACGATGTACATCCCCGCGTTCCTGCGTTACGACCTGCGAAACGCCAACGGCGAGTGGCATATTGGCCACCTGCGAGCCTATTGGGAATTGCCCGCGATGATGCTGCAGTTCCTGCGGGCCGGATCACGCGCGGTCTCACCCGCCGTGCAACTGTCGCGTGGCTTGTTGAGCAATCAGCGGCTGCGCGGCACGGCCGGCTTCATGGCGGGATTCCGGCGGGTGGGTGCGCGGCACAAAACATCGGCGCAGACGTTCCTCGACGCCGCCGCGCGGCGAGATCGCACCGCTGCCGCGCGAGCATTATCACCAGGCGCCACAATAACTCTCGGTGACCATGATGCACTCGACCTCGCTGAGCTCGTCGAGCGACTGGACGGCGCCCGTTCGACCAAGATGAACAGCGCCGGCCCCACGGTAGCGATCTCGGTCAACTCCGGCCATGGGCGCGGGATCATGTTCGCGGACATGGCTTGGCGGGACGCCGCGATCAGGCGGATCCGATACTTCCCGGCCTGATCGCGGCCCCGGTCAACGCAACACCATCAGGGTCAGCGCCGCCGCCGACATGCACAGGTACGTGCCTGGGAACGCGATGTTGTACAGGACGCGGGCCCGCAGGTGTGTGACTACTGCACCGACAAAGAACAGCACCAGGCCGGCGGCGGCCGCGATTCCCAAGGCGGGCGGGCCCACCAGGCCCAGGACCAGCCCCGCCGCGCCGGCCAACTTGACCGCCCCCAGCGCCGGCAGCCACGAACGCGGCACCCCGACTTCGGCCGAGTTGGCGAGGACGAATCGCGCAGGGATGAGGTCTGCCACGGCGATCCCCGCGGTGATGGCGGCGGTGCACAGCGTGATGACAACGGATGCGGTGTCCATCCGCGTCAAACCGTTGCCCGACAGCCGGTTTTGCGGCGGCGGGCTGGATGGTCGCCGCGCGCGCTGCGGCGCACAATCGATAGGGTCATGGTGTTGGCCTCCTTCGTATCAGCGAACTCGATGGACGCGGTCGTTCTGTTGACGGTTCCCGTGCGGAAAAGGTGACCCATGAGCGCCCCGGAAAATCTGGCCGATCTCGCGCAGCGGTTCGACGCGGACCGGCGACACCTGAGGTCGGTCGCCTTCCAGCTGCTGGGCTCGACGGCCGATGCCGAGGACGCGGTGCAGTCGGCGTGGCTGAAGGCCAGCCGTGCGGACTTCGGCGCGGTCGACAATCTCACTGGCTGGTTCACCACGATCACCGCGCGCGAGGCCTTCGACCAGCTGCGGGCGCGCAAGAGACGCGCCGAACAACCGCTGGTCTCGCCCGACGAACTGGACCGGCTGGCAGCGACCGCGTCGGCGCCGGCGGACGAGGAAACGCTCTTGACGGAGTCGGTGAGCAACGCGCTGCTCGTGGTACTCGACCGGCTCTCCCCGGCGCAGCGCGTCGCATTCGTGCTGCATGACCTGTTCGCGGTGCCGTTCGAGAAGATCGCCGGCCTGCTGAACCGGTCGCCCGACGCCACCAAGAAGCTGGCGAGCCGGGCGCGTGGGCGCCTGCGAGGCGACCCGGGCGGCAAACCCGAGCGCGTGGCGAAGCACCTCGAGATCGTGGAAGCGTTTCTCGCGGCGTCCCGCGGCGGTGACATCGCCACCCTGCTCGAGCTGCTGGCCCCGGACGTGGTGCGCACGGTCGATCGGGCGCTGGTGCCCGCCGACGTGCCGACCGAGCTGCGCGGCGCCGGTCAGATCGCGGAGGAGACCCGCCAATTCGCCCAGCGGGCCCGCGCCGGCGCGGTCATGCTCATCGACGGGGCACCGGGCATCGTGCTCGCGCCACGCGGGCACGCCGAGGCGCTGCTGCTGATCGCCGTCGGAACCGATGACCGCATCCACGCGATCGACATCACCGGGGATCCCGACCGCATCCGGCGGGCCGTTCTGGCGCTCCCGAGTTGGCCAATCCAGCAAGACCACAGCCGCATCGGGTACCAAGGACGTCAGACACCGCCGAAGGGGCGGCCGGCGTCGGGGCGAGAACGGAAGGACCATGCTCGATAAGCCGTTCGCACGGCGTGGCCTGCTGCGTGGTGCCGGCGCTCTGACCGCGGCATCGCTGGCACCGTGGGCCGCCGGCTGCGCCCCACAAGAAGACGCGTTGACGTTCTTCTTCGCGGCCAACCCCGACGAACGCGATGCCAGGATCCGCATCGTCGACGAGTTTCAGCGCCGCCATCCCGACATCAAGGTCCGCCCGGTGCTTTCGGCTCCGGGCGTGATGCAGCAGCTGTCGACGTTCTGCGCGGGTGGCAGGTGCCCGGACGTGTTGATGACGTGGGAACTGACGTACGCCGAGCTGGCCGCCCGCGGTGTGCTGCTGGACCTCAACACGATGCTGGCCGGCGATCAGGCGTTCGCGGCCACGCTGAAATCGGACGGCATCGGGGCGCTGTATGACTGCTTCACCTTCAACGGAGGCCAATACGCCTTTCCTGAGCAATGGTCCGGCAACTACCTGTTCTACAACAAGCGGCTGTTCGCCGAGGCCGGGGTGCCGCCACCGCCCAGAACGTGGGAGCGGCCGTGGACCTTCACGGACTTCTTGGACACCGCCGCCGCGCTCACCAAGCGCGATCGCTCCGGCCGGGTGACCCAGTGGGGTTTCGTGAACATGTTCGTCTCGTACTATTCGGCGGGCCTGTTCGCCATGAACAACGGGGTGCCGTGGTCCACCCCGCTGAAGAACCCGGTCCACTTCAACTTTGGTGACAGCGCCTTCACCGAGGCGGTGCAGTTCTACGCCGACCTGGCCAACAAACACCGGGTGGCGCCCAATGCGTCGGAGGTGCAGTCGATGTCGACGCCGGATCTGTTCGCGGCGGGCAGGGCGGCGCTGGCGATGGGCGGCCACTGGCGGCACCAGACCTTCATCCGGGCCGACGGCCTGGATTTCGACGTCACCCCGTTGCCGGTGGGGCCCCGCCGGCAGGGACAGCCCGCCCACTCCAACATCGGGTCGACGGGGCTGGCGATTTCCGCAAGCAGTCCACGCAAGGAGCAGGCATGGCAATTCGTGAAATTCGCGACCGGGCCCGTCGGGCAGGCGTTGATCGGTGAATCCAGCCTGTTCGTGCCGGTGCTGCGATCCGCGGTCAATTCGGCCGGATTCGCCAGGGCTCACCAGAACGTCGGCAATCTCGCCGTGCTCACCCAAGGACCGGCCTACTCCGAAGGCCTGCCGGTCACCCCGGCGTGGGAGAAGATCGTCGCCTTGATGGACCGCAGCTTCGGACCCGTGCTGCGCGGATCGCGGCCCGCCGCATCCTTGGCCGGTCTGTCGCCCGCCATCGACGAGGTGTTACGCAACCCATGACATCGGTCGATACCGGTCGCGCTCCCGGCACCGTCACCCGCAGACCCGCCAAGGGCGCGGGTCCCTGGCGGCGGCGGGCCCGGGCCGGTCGTCTTTTCGTGGCCCCGAACCTGGCGGCCGTCGCGGTGTTCATGCTTTTTCCGCTCGGATTCTCGCTGTACATGAGCTTTCAGCGGTGGGACGTCTTCAGACCACCGAAGTTCTTGGGTCTGAAGAACTTCCAAGAGCTGATCACCTCGGACCCGCTCTTTCTCATCGCCGTGCGCAACACCGTGATCTTCACCCTCGGGACCGTGGTGCCGACCATCGTCGTCAGCCTGGTCGTGGCCGGCGTGCTGAACCGAAAAATCAGGGGCATCGGCATTTTCCGTACCATTGTCTTTCTGCCGCTGGCCATCTCGTCGGTGGTGATGGCGGTGGTGTGGCAGTTCGTCTTCGACACGGACAACGGGTTGCTCAACATCATGCTGGGTTGGCTCGGGATCGGCCCGGTCCCGTGGCTTGTCGAACCCCGATGGGCGATGGCCTCGCTGTGCATCGTCAGCGTGTGGCGCAGCGTGCCGTTCGCCACCGTCATCTTGCTCGCGGCGATGCAGGGGGTTCCCGAGACGGTCTATGAGGCGGCCCGAATCGACGGGGCGGGCGAGATACGGCAGTTCGTGTCCATCACGGTGCCGCTGATCCGCGGGTCGATATCATTTGTCGGCGTCATCTCGATCATCCACGCATTCCAGGCCTTCGACCTGGTTTACGTGCTCAACGGTGCGAACGGCGGGCCCGAAACCGCCACGTACGTCCTGGGCATCATGCTTTTCCAGCATGCGTTCTCCTTCCTGGAATTCGGGTACGCGTCCGCGCTGGCGTGGGTGATGTTCGCCATCTTGCTGATGCTGACGGTGGTGCAGCTGCGGATCACCCGGCAACGGTCGTGGGAGAGTTCTCGTGGCCTCAGCTGAGCGGTTGTTCACCCGCAATGTCGTTCGTGGCGTGCTGGTCTACACCGCGCTGATCGCCATCGCCTGGTGCTGGTTGTTCCCGATCGCGTGGGCGGTTTCCGGCTCGTTGAAGAGGGAAGGTGAGATCACCGAGCCACGGCTGTTGCCGGCGCACCCGCGGTGGTCCAACTACACCGAGGTGTTCTCGCTGATGCCCTTCGCGAGGATGTTCTTCAACACCGTGCTGTACGCGGGGTGCGTGACGGCTGGGCAGGTCTTCTTCTGCTCGTTGGCCGGATACGCCTTCGCCCGGCTGCAATTTCGCGGTCGTGACACGTTGTTCGTGCTGTATCTGGGCACATTGATGGTGCCGCTGACGGTGACCGTGATCCCTCAGTTCATCTTGATGCGGACGGTCGGCTGGGTCGACACTCCCTGGTCGATGATCGTGCCTGGCCTGTTCGGCAGCGCCTTCGGCACCTACCTGATGCGCCAGTTCTTTCGGACGCTGCCGACCGACCTGGAGGAGGCGGCGATACTGGACGGCTGCTCGCCCTGGCAGATCTACTGGCGAATCCTGCTGCCCCACGCGCGTCCCGCGGTGATGGTGTTGGCGGTGCTCACGTGGGTCAACGTCTGGAACGACTTCCTGTGGCCACTGCTGATGCTCCAGCGCAACAGCCTGGCGACGCTGACGCTCGGCCTGGTACGGCTGCGGGGCGAGTATGTCGCACGCTGGCCGATAATCATGGCGGCTTCGATACTGATCATGGTGCCGCTGGTCATCATCTATGCGATCGCGCAGCGTTCCTTTGTCAGGGGTATCGCGGTCACGGGACTCAACGGATAAGCCATGGCATCAGTAACTTTCGAGCAAGCGACGCGGCGTTACGCCGGAGCGGACCGCCCGGCCCTGGACAGTCTCGACTTGGAAGTCGGCGACGGCGAGTTCGTCGTGCTCGTCGGTCCCTCCGGATGCGGCAAGACGACCTCGCTCCGCATGGTGGCCGGGCTGGAAACGCTGGACTCCGGGCGGATCCGGATTGGCGACCGCGACGTCACCACCGTCGATCCCAAGGACCGCGACGTCGCGATGGTTTTCCAGAATTACGCGCTCTACCCGCACATGACGGTGGCGCAGAATATGGGCTTCGCCTTGAAAATCGCCAAGACACCGAAGGCCGACATTCGCGACCGTGTCCTGGACGCGGCGAAACTGCTTGACCTGCAGCCATATCTGGACCGCAAGCCGAAGGACCTCTCCGGTGGGCAACGCCAGCGGGTGGCGATGGGCCGCGCCATCGTGCGCCGCCCGCAGGTCTTCCTGATGGACGAGCCGCTGTCGAACCTCGATGCCAAACTGCGCGTCCAAACCCGTAACCAGATCGCGGCGCTGCAACGGCGGCTCGGCACCACCACCGTCTACGTCACCCACGACCAGGTCGAGGCGATGACCATGGGGGACCGCGTCGCGGTTTTGCGCGACGGTGTGCTGCAACAGTTCGCCGCGCCGCGCGAGCTGTACCGCAACCCGGCCAACGTCTTCGTCGCGGGTTTCATCGGGTCGCCGGCGATGAACCTGTTCACCTTGCCGATCGCCGATTCCGCTGTGTCGTTGGGGGATTGGCCGATCCCGCTACCGCGCGAACTCGCCGCTACCGCGAGCGAAGTCGTGGTGGGGGTCCGCCCCGAGCACTTCGAGCTGGGCGGCCAGGGCGTCGAGATGGAGGTCGACGTGGTCGAGGAGCTTGGGGCGGACGCCTACCTCTATGGCCGAATTACCGGCTCCGGCAAGGTCATCGACCAGCCCGTCGTCGCACGCGCCGACGCGCGCCGGCCGCCCGAGAAGGGCAGCCGGGTGCGCCTGCATCCGGAACCGGGGCACCTGCACTTCTTCGGCGTGGATGGCCGGCGAATCTGTTGAGGGGGTAAGGGATATGGTGGCGGACGTGAGCATATCCCGCGCCGATCTGGTGTGTGAGGGCGGCGGCGTCCGGGGGATCGGGCTGGTCGGTGCAGTCGATGCGCTGTCCGGCGCCGGCTACCGGTTCCCCCGCGTGGCGGGTAGCAGCGCGGGCGCGGTCGTCGCGGCACTGGTAGCGGCGTTACAGGTCGCGGGTGAACCGCTGAGCCAGCTCGCAGAAGTGATGCGGTCCATCGACTACCGGAAGTTCCTGGATCGCAGCCTGATCGGGCACGTGCCACTGATCGGTGGGGGGCTGTCCCTGCTGGTGTCCGACGGTGTCTACTGCGGGGCCTACTTGGAACGGCTGCTCGCCGGTTTGCTCGCTGACTTGGGTGTGCGGACATTCGGTGACTTGCGCACCGGTGAGGAGCCGGAGCAGTTCGCCTGGTCGCTCGTGGTGACGGCCAGTGACCTGTCCCGCCGCCGGCTGGTGCGCATCCCGTGGGATCTCGCTTCCTATGGGATCGACCCCGACGACTTTTCGGTGGCCCGCGCCGTGCACGCCTCATCGGCGATTCCGTATGTGTTCCAACCCGTCAGGGTGGGCGGCGCCACCTGGGTCGACGGCGGCTTGCTGTCCGATTTCCCGGTGGAATTGTTCGACCGCCCCGGCGCGGAGCCGCGATGGCCGACATTCGGGATCCGCCTGTCCGCGCGTCCCGGCATTCCGCCCACCCGCCCCGTTCATGGGCCAGTATCGTTGGGAATCGCCGCGATTGAGACACTGGTCAGCAATCAGGACAACGCCTACATCGATGATCCGTGCACGGTGCGCCGCACTATCTTCGTTCCCGCCGAAGAGGTCAGCCCGATCGACTTCGAAATCAGCGCCGAGGAACGTGACGCCCTCTATCAACGAGGATTGCAGGCGGGCCAACAGTTTCTGCGGACGTGGAGCTACCCGGACTATCTAACCGCGTGCGGCGGCCCGGTGAAAGGCGGCCCTTGAGCAGAATCAGATCCCGCGGTGACGCTCATCCACGCGCGCAGCGGATCTCGTCGAGGCGATGTTCGACGCGCTGCACGTCAGCAGGCAACGGCAACTGGTTGGAGACACGAATGATTTCCACGCCGATATCGACTGGGTTGATCGGCCAGAATTGACGCTTCATGAGTTTGCTTGCGATGGCGCTGATCTCGTCGTCGCAAAGTCGTCGGCGAGCCAAGGCCGCCACGGGCGCATATCTGGACGGCGGCATGCCGGCGGGATAGCCGGCCCGCACGAAGGCCACAATGCTCGACACCCAATGGGCCAGGTCCATAGTCCCACCTCGCTCACCGCCGCGATGTTGAGAATGTGCGGCAGTTCTTACAACTAGCAACGTACCATCGGCAACGTCATCTGCTCAGTAACGCCACACAGTTAAAACACATTTTTTACCCGGTGGCGGCGCGGACTGCGAGAGCGATCTTCGCCACGATGCTGTTCCAGCGGGCGCGCCGTAACGGCGTTTGGCCGCAAGGCTTTCTAGTATTGCCGCGTGGCCGATCGCTATGGAACCGATGTCCTCGCCGCGGGCCGGCGCAAGCCCCGCTCGACCGAGCACCCAGCCGACCTGGGCCTGGTGGTCGAGGACGCGCAGACCGGGTATGTCGGCGCGGTCGTGAGAGTCGAGTACGGGCGGGTCGACCTGGAAGACCGGCGCGGGCACGTGCGCGGGTTCCCTTTGGGCCCTGGCTATTTGCTCGAGGGCCGTCCGGTGATCCTCACCGCGCCGCGCCGTACGACGCCTGCCGCTACCACGCGGACGGCGTCCGGCTCGGTCGCCGTGCCGGGTGCCCGAGCCCGGGTCGCGCGCGCCAGCCGCATCTACGTCGAGGGCCGCCACGACGCCGAACTCATCGCGCAGGTGTGGGGGGACGACCTGCGGATCGAGGGTGTCGTCGTCGAGCACCTCGGCGGCGTGGACGACCTGGTGGACATCGTGCTGGACTTCGCACCCGGTCCGGGGCGGCGGCTTGGCGTGCTCGTCGATCACCTCGTCGCAGGGTCAAAGGAGGCGCGGATCGCCGAGGCGGTGCGGCGGGGCCCCGGCGGCACCGACACCCTGGTAGTCGGGCATCCCTACGTCGACATCTGGCAGGCCGTGAAACCCCAGCGGCTCGGCTTGGCGGCCTGGCCGGATGTGCCGCGGCACATCGAATGGAAGCACGGCGCGTGCCGGGCGCTCGGCCTGCCGCACGCCAGCCAGGCGGACATCGCCAGGGCCTGGCGCAATATCCGTTCCCGGGTGCGCGACTGGAATGACCTCGAGCCGGCGCTGATCGGACGCGTCGAGGAACTCATCGACTTCGTGACACAGCCGGTCCCGTGACCGGCGGGCGTCAGGCCGGAACGCGCCGTCCTCCCGGGTTTTGCGCGGCCGCCGCGGTGTTGCTCGCAGTCGCAGCATCCGCCTGCAGTCACGAAAGCGGCGACGCGGGCCACGCCGAACCCGGTAAACCCGGCGGCACCAACGCGGTGAAGGTCACCATGGCCAACAACGCCGGCAGAGAAGGCTGCGCGCTCGACCTCGCCACCGTGCCGGCCGGCCCGGTGACCTTCACGGTGGTTAACACGAACGCACCCGGGATCAGCGAAGTCGAGTTGCTCAGGGACCAGCGGATCGTCGGCGAGAAAGAAGACCTCGCTCCGGGCCTGGACCCGGTTTCCTTCACCGTCACCCTCGACGGCGGCTCGTATCAGCTGTACTGCCCCGGCGCGAGCAACGAATACCAGACGTTGACGGTGACGGGCCGGGCGCCGGCGGGACTGACGGGCGCCGTCGCGAGCATCCTCAACGAGGGCACCAAGAACTACGCGGCGTACATCGTCAAGCAGATCGGTCAGCTCGGTGATGGCGTCAAGGCACTCGATGCTGCCCTGCACTCGCGCGACCTTGACGCCGCGAAGGCCGCTTATGCCAAAGCCCGGCTCTTCTGGGAGCGTTCGGAATCCGCCGTCGGGGGCTTCATCGTGATGGGCTTCGCCGTCGGCGACAATGCCGGGAGTTACGACTACCTAATCGACATGCGCGAGTCCACTCCCGTGGACGCCAAGGTGGGCTGGAAGGGTTTCCACGCCATCGAGCGCGACCTATGGCAGCGCGGGGCAATCACCCCCGCCACCTTGGCCTTCAGCTCCGAATTGGTCGGCAATGTCATCAAGCTGAATGCTGTCGTCGCGCTGCTGCAATACGCGCCCGAAGATTTGGCCAACGGCGCCAGCGACCTCGTCGAGGAGATCCAGAACACCAAGATCACCGGTGAGGAAGAGGCCTTCAGTCATATTGACCTGGTTGACTTCTCGGGCAACGTGGAAGGCGCTCAGCAGGCCTACGCGTCGCTGCGGCCGGGCCTGGAAAAGATCGACGCCAATCTGGTCAACCAGATCGATCGGCAATTCCAGATCGTGCTCGCCACGCTGGACGGCTATCGTGACCCGTCCGCGCTGGGCGGATTTCGCACCTACGCCACCGCGCTGAAGGTCACCGACGCGCCAAAGCTGACCGCGGTCATCCAGCCGCTGCACCAGAGCCTGTCGACGGTCGCCCCGAAAGTAGTGTCTGCGAGCTGACCGTGACCAACGACACGACGGAACCCGATGAAGCCGCAGCGGTTTCGCGCCGCCGCGTGCTCGGCGGCGCCATGCTGGCCGGGCTTACCGGTACGGCGGTCGGCGCCGCTGGGGGAGGCTTGGCGGGTCACTCGCTGGCCGCCGGACGCAACGGTGGGGGGGACGACAACGTCGACTTGCGTCACAGCTACCCCTTTTACGGCCAGCTGCATCAGGGCGGAATCGCCACGCCGCCACAGCGTTACGCCATGTTCATGTCCTTCTCGCTGGCGGCCGGCGCCGGCCGCCCCGAGCTGCAAACCCTGCTGGCGCGCTGGTCGGCCGCGGCCGCAATCCTGCAGCGGGGGAAGCCCGTCGGCACCGTGCAGCCACAGGTCGAGGTGCAGCCGCCCTTTGACACCGGGGAGGCCTTTGGGCTGAGTCCGGCCAGTCTCACCGTCACAATCGGGTTGGGGCCGTCGCTGTTCGACGATCGGTTCGGACTCGCCCCGCGGCGGCCCGCCGTGTTCACCGATTTGCCGCCGCTGAACGGGGACAACCTTGACCCGCGCCTGCGCGGCGGCGACCTGTCCGTGCAAGCCTGCGCCGACGACCCTCAGGTCTGCTACCACGCCGTGCGGAACCTGGCCCGCCTGGGCCGCGACACCGTCTCGCCGTCTTGGGCCGTGCTGGGATTCGGGCGCGCCTCGGCCGGCCCGGGCCAGCACACCCCGCGAAATCTCCTGGGCTTCAAGGACGGGACACGCAACATCGGCACGGATGCGGAGTACGACCGATTCGTCTGGGTCGACGACAGCGACCAGCCGTGGATGAACGGCGGAACGTATCAGGTCGTGCGCAAGATCCGGATGCTGCTCGAGACGTGGGACGTCGACCGCATCGGCAACCAGCAGCGGATCTTCGGTCGCACTAAAGAAGAAGGGGCGCCGCTGAGCGGCAAGCGCGAATTCGATACCCCCGACTTCGCCGCCAAGGGCGCCGACGGAAATCCGCTCATCGACCCCATGTCCCACATCGCCCTGGCCGCCCGGGAGAACGACGACGGCATCATGATCCGGCGCCGGTCCTACAACTACACCGACGGTCTCGACGCCAACGGCCAACTCAACGCCGGCCTGCTGTTCATCTCGTACCAGAAAGATCCGCAAGCTTTTGTTCGCCTGCAAAACCGGTTGGGCGCCCACGACTTGCTGAACGAATACATCCGCCACATCGGCTCAGCAATCTTCGCGGTGCCGCCCGCGCCCGAAGAAGGTCACTACATCGGGCAAGGCCTTTTCGGCTGAGACAATCTCACAGAGCGCTCTTCCCCTGTCGTTCAACCCGTTCACCGGCGAGTGACCATGGCGTTACGGCGGCCTTAACCAGCGTCGGCGAAAGCCGTCGGTCCCGTAGGTTAGGGACTTAAGCCCCACGACCACGACCCCGCGGGTTTGTAGCGTCGCTCTTGATGGAGGGAGAACGACATGTCAGCACCCGACCAACAGCGCGGCATCGTTGTCGCGGTCGACGGCTCGCCGGCATCGAACGCCGCGGCGACCTGGGCCGCCCGCGAGGCGGCGATGCGGAAAATTCCGTTGACCGTCGTGCACGCGGTGACGACGCCCAGCGCCACCTGGCCACCGGTCCCGTACCCGGAATCTCTGGCGGTGCGGCTGGAAGACGAGGGCAAGAAGGCGATCATGCACGCCATCAAGCTCGCCCAGGAGGTTCTCCCGGCGGACCGTGCGGTCGCCATCCACAGGGAACTCGTGTATTCCAGCCCGGCGCTGGCGCTGATCAAGATGTCCGAAGAGGCCGAGATGATCGTTGTGGGCACGGCCGGGCGGGGACTGCTGGCCCGCGGCGTGCTGGGTTCGGTCAGTGCGACCGTGGTGCGGCACGCGCATTGTCCGGTCGCCGTCGTCCATGGCGACGGGCTGCCGGACAAGCAGGATGCCCCCGTCCTGGTGGGAATCGACGGCTCGCCGGCTTCGGACCTCGCGACCGCGATCGCGTTCGACGAGGCTTCCCGCCGGGGGGTCGAGCTGATGGCCTTGCACGCCTGGAGCGACATAGGGATAACCGAACTCCCGGAAGCGGATTGGTCGTCACTGGAAGAGGAGGCGCAACGCAGCCTCGCCGAAAACCTTGCGGGCTGGCAGGAGCGCTATCCCGATGTGGCGGTGCAGCGATTGATCGAACGTGACATGCCTGCCCGGCAGCTTGCCGAGAAGTCGCAATTCGCCCAACTTCTCGTCGTGGGCAGTCACGGGCGGGGCGGCCTGTCGGGCCTACTTTTGGGATCGGTCAGCAACGCGGTCCTGCACTCGGTCCGGATACCCGTGATCGTCGCCCGGCCGGCAGAATCCGCCTGACGTTTACCGGCCGGCGACGGGTGCTCCGCCGCAAAGCCTCCCGGTGGTGTGGGGGAGCGACCGCGGGCGTCGTTCCTAGGCGACGGACACGATGCGAGCAACCGGCCTGCCGCCACGGGTGACCTCGATGGTCTGCCCTGCCGCAACCCGATCGAAATAGCGTCCCGCACGCTTTCGCAGTTCGTCGAGCTCGATCCCGCCACGGGTGTCCGCCGGGGTCGAGGTCGTGTCCGCCTCACCGGCCGACACGATCTGCGCCAGCAACCTGCCGCCTCGCACCACGCTGAGCGTTTCCCCGGCCGCGACCCGGTCGAAGCAGCGCCCGGCACGCGTGCGCAGTTCGTCGAGTCCGACCCAGCCACCTGAGTCCGACGCCGCGGCTTGGACAGATCGCGCCGGGATCGGAGCCACCCTCCAGTCGCCGACGGATACGATCCGGGCCACCAGTTTGCCGCGACGGACGACGTCGATCGTCTCCCCGGCGGCAACCCGCTCGAGATACGCACACGCATCACTCCGAAGTTGGCCCAGGCCAATGACTTCCCGCATTTCGCTCCGATCTGTGTTCATCGGCTGGCCGGCGGCGCCAGCATGTCCTTCCATCCGTCGTCTCCCGTTTTGCTCGAGTTTTCGACCGCGTACTTGACCCCGTCGGGCCCAACCAGTTCGCCGCTCTGTGGGGTGTAGACGGCCGGGGGCGGTCCGCCGGGTGTGTAGACGCACGGATTGGGTTGCTGCCCATTGCATTCGACGGTTCCCGACCCAGGCCGTTGCAGCGGATCGCTGATCGGAGGCGGCGTCCCGGCCACCCGGTCGGAGGGTGCCGGGTTGAGGCCGTTGTTGACCGACGGCGCGGGTATCACCAGGCCGGGCTTCACCGGTTGGTCGCAGCGCGCCGCGGGTGCCGGACAGGTCAGGATTTGGTTCGAGTCGCCGTACCACGGGTTGGTGCCCAGCGGAACATACGGTTTGGGGTCGCGGCATTCCCGTGGCGTCGCAGCGCGTTTACCGGGGACGTCGACACACGGAAGGTTGCGTGCGCCGCGCACGGCGTTGGCGGGAGTGTCCTGTGGGATCTTGCAATAGGTTCCGGCCGGCATCGGCGCCAGGCTGGTATCCGCGGGAGACCGCCACTGCGACGCCGGGAGGAACCCGGTCAGGCATGGCGGCGGTTGATTGATCGTCAGCGAGGTGCCGAGCGACGCGTAGCCCGGGAAGGCCGACGTCACTGTTTGGCCCTCCGAGGCGCCCTGCGGGTAGGCGACCAGCAGTTGCTCGACGCCCTTGTGGTAGCGCTTGAGCATCTCGAGCACGATCTCGAGATTCGCCAGTGTCTGTGGCAGCGACTCGCGGACGTCGCTGAACACCTCGTTGACCTGATCGGCGGTCGGCGCCCCTTGGGTCAGAATGCTTTGCACGTGCTGGTCGTTTTCCGCGCTCTGGGCGGCCAGGATGTTCAGGTTGTGCGACCAGCGCTCGATCGAATCACCGGAGTTGACCTGGCTATCGAGGATCGGCCCGGAGTTTTGGATGATGTCATCGACATCGGAGATGTTGGTTTTGAAGTCTCCGGCGATCGCCTGCGTCGCATCGACCAGTCGTTGCAGCGCGGGGCCCAATCCGCCTACCGCTTGGGCCGTTTCGTCGAGCAGCGAGGCGATCTTGTCCTTGGGCAGCACGGCCAGCCCGCGGTTGGCGGCGTCCAGCGCCGGCCCGATCTCGGTGGGCACGGTGCCCTTGGTGATGGTCTGGCCCGGCGAGAAGTATTGTCGCGGGTTACCCACCGAGACCAAATCCAGATACTGCTCACCGACCGCCGACACCGAATGCACGTTCGCCGACGCGTCAATCGGGATTCGATAGCGGTCACCGATGCTCATGGTCACTCGCGCGCCCGTCGCGGTCGGCTCGACCGCGGTCACGGTGCCGATGGTTTCGCCGCGATAGGTCACATTGGAGGTCTTGTACAGCCCGCCCGACGCGGGCAGGTCGGCCTTCAGCGTGTACTGGCCGATCCCTGCCGCACTGGGAATCTGCAAGTAGTACCAGCCCAGCGCCACCGCGGTGATCGCGGTCAGGATGGCGAACATGACCAGCTGACGCTTGATGAATCGGGTCAGCATTGCCGGTCCGCCCTTTCGACCAGCGGCCCGCCCGGGGCGTCGTTGGGGTTCGGCGTGTACCGGACATCGGGGATCATCGACTCGGGGTCGCGGCCCCACGATTGCTCGAGCGCGCGTAGCGCCCCGGAGAACCCGGTCCCGGTAAGGACCGCGTTGTCGACCGCGCTCATGGTCAGGTCGAGCGTCAGCGACAGGTTGAAGTAGTCGCCGCGGAATGCCTTGGGCACGGCGTCGATGTCGAACGGCCGGACGAGGATCAGCTTGAGTGCGCGAATCAGATAGGGTGCGGCGCGGCCGAATTCCCGCAACGGGCACTGCAGCGACAACAGGTCCTGGTGCAGGTCGCCGCGCGAGGCCGACAGGTATTGGTCGGCAACCTGGCTCAGCCGTCCCGTCGCGTCAACCGCATTGATCAGAAGGTCCTGCTTGTCGGCGAAATGTTTGAGCAGTGGCGGGAATTCGGTCAGGACCCGATCCAAAACGTCCGAGCGGGGGCCCACGTAGGCCAGCAACCGGTTCGTGGAATCGATGGCCCGGGTGATGTCGGCGCGCTGCTCGTCGAGTCGCGCGGTGAAGGTGTCCAGCTTGCCGAGGAAGGCACGGATCTGGTCGGCCCGCCCGTTCACGATGTTGTAGAGCTCGTTCTGCAGCACCTCGAGGTTCGGGATGCCTCCTCCGCGCAGCACGATGGCGAGACTTGCCAGCGTCTGCTCGGTCGTGGGATAAGTGGACGCATTTTTCAGCGGGATGGTGTCGCCGTCCCTCAGCAGCTCCCGGGATGGGTTGGGCGGCGCCGCGAGCTCTATGTGCTGAGAACCGAGGAGGCTGGTCTGCCCGATCTTGGCGGTCGCGTTCTTGGGCAACTTGACGTTCTTGCCCAGACGCAGCGTCAGCGTCGCGACCCAGTTCTTGAGTTCGATCGCCCGCACCGTGCCGACGAAGACATCGGCCACCCGCACGCGGCTGTTGTCGTTGAGGGCCAGCGTGTCGGGTATCTGCACGTAGACGGTGTAGGAGCCGGGCCCAGAGCCCGGGCCGCCGGGCATCGGCACGTTCGCGATTCCGTGCCATTTTGCGCAGGACGTCAGCACCGCCGCGGCGCTCAACACGGCCAGCCCCTTCCACGCCCGGTGCCGGAGCCGAATAACCAAGGCGCCCATCACGATCCCGCCCCCGTAGACGCGGCCGCCGGTGTCGGCGCGACCGGACCCGGAACCACACCCGGTCCCGGCGGCGGTGGCGGAATCGGCACCTGCGGGGCCTGCAAGCCGATCGGCGGTACCACCGGGTTCTCGTCGTAGGCGTTCGGCGGTCCCGGCGGGGTCTGCAGCCCCGGCGGCGGGGGCGGGGCGTCCGGCCCGCCCATCAATTCGGCCAGAGACTCGGGGGTCAACAGGCCGCCCGTGACCGGCCCCACCTGTGTGCCCTGCATGCCCGGCGCGACGACCCAGCCGGGCTGCGTGTTGCGGTGCGACAGCGGCGTATCGGGCACCCATATCCCGGGCACCGTGGTGTCTTTGTACCCGTTGGGCGGCTGCAGCCGGGGCTCGGAGTAGGCGACTTCCTTGGGCAGCGCCTCGGCGGTGCTGAACGCATTCAGCCCGAACGGCAGGTAGTTGAACTTGATCGCATCGAGGATCGGCGCCAGGTATTGCGCACACAGTTCGGCGGATTCCTGATAGCCGAGCCGGCTGCCGGCCTGAATCATGCTGCAGAAGAACTGCATTGGGTTGGTGAAGTTCGGGATGGCCGGGATGGACATGACGGCCCCGTGTGACGGGTGGTAGATCTGGCTGAGGTTGGTCTCCAGCGTCGGCAGGACGTGCAGAGCGGTCTCCAGCCCGTTCAGCGGGTCGGGTTGGACCAGCGTGGTGGTGAGATTGGCGAGGTTGTCGACGTCATGGGTGAGGACCTCGCGGTTCTTGTCCAAGAACGGGCGCAGCGTGGAGAGCAGGCTGTCGAATTGCTGTATCGCCGTGGCGAGATCGCGATCGGACCCGGTCAAGTTGTCGGTGAACTGGGCCAGGTTCTTGTTCAGCGCGACGAACTGTTGGTCGTCTTTGTGCAGGGCGTTGACGAACTGCGCCAGGCTGCGCACCACCGCGAAGAAGTCGCCACGGCCCTCGTTCAGCGCGGTCAACGACCGCGACAGGCTGTCCAGCGTGGTGTTGATCTGTTTGCCCTTGCCGGACAGCCCGTCCGCGAACGACTCGATGGCTTCACCGAACGGGCCCTTGGGTTGCTCGGGCGTTGGGCCGAGTTTGGAGATGATGTTGGCGACGCTCTCGCGTAGTTCGTCCCACTCCGTCGGCACCTGCGTGCGCTCGATCGGGATCACCGCGTTGTCGCCCATCACCGGGCCACCTTTGTAGGGTGGCTCCAACTGGATGCTCCGCGACGCCACCAGAGTGGGGTTGACGACCACGGCGGACGCGTTGGCGGGCACCTTGTACTTGTTTTGGTAGTGGAACGTCACCTTCATCTTGTCGCCGGCCGGCTCGATCTTGTCGACCGCGCCCACGCGAACGCCCATGATCTGTACTTTGTCCCCGGAATAGAGTGCGTTCGCCGTTGGGAGGTAAGCGATTACGGTGTTGGTGGTCAACTTCTGGTACAGCTGCCAGCCGACCACCCCGGCGACCAGGGCCACCAGCACCACCAGCGCTCCGATGAGAGTCCGGGGGCGCAGTTTGCGGATATGGAAGACGCTGCTCAATTCTGGCTACCTCCCGTGATGCCGCTGCCTCCCGTGCCGCCGGGGTTGATGAACGGTGCCGGCAACTGCTGCCCGGGTCCCGGCGGCGCTGGCGGCCCGGGCGGTAGCCCCGGCGCGAACGTCGACGGCGGGGGAGTGGGGCCGGCGGGTTGCAGGTTTTCGGTGCGTGCGCCCGGCGGTGCTTGGGCGGGCAGCGGCACCGGCGTGCCCGGGACATCCGGTGGAAGTTCGCCTGGCCGCCCGGCGATCGGGATTCCCGGTGTCGGTGGCAGGCCGTTCGGGTTCGGCGGCGAAGTCGCGACGTCGATGGGCGCCGGGAAACCGCCGCCGAACGGGCCGGCGTCAACACCCGCGCAGGGCAGCGGGTTCCACGGCCGCGGCAGCGCGTCGGCCGGTGGCGTGTACGAACATGCCGTTCCGGGCGGGACGGCCGGTCCCGGGTGATCGGGCGTACCTTCGCGCACCGGGGGCGCGGGCGGCGGCGCCCCGTTGGGGAACCGGGTGCCGTTGGGGTCGGGCCAGCGGAACTCCGGAAGCCCCGCGCTGCGCCAGAAGTCCTCCGGGTCGATACCGCGCTTCTTGAAGGCGGCGTCGACGAACGGCTGCAAGATCCAGTACGGCAGCAGGTTGGACAGGACTATCTTGAAGTACGGTCCTGACGCGACGGATTCGCCTAGCGACGCGGCGAATTGGCTGACATACGTGAGGGTTTGAGCCAGGTCGTCTTTGCGTGCCACCAGTACGTCGCTGATGGCACGCAACTGCTCCAGCACGGGGTTGAGGTTCGGGTTGTCGTTGATGAACCCCTGCACCTCGGCCGAGAAGGCGGAAATGTTCTGCAGCAGGGTGCCGATGGCGCGGCTACGTTCGTTGAACGCGACCAGCAGCGTCTTCGCGTTGACCAACAACCGGTTGATTTGCTCGCTGCGGTCACCGAGAACGCTGGCCACTTGGTGGGCCTGAGCTAGTAGGTGCTTGATCTGTTCGTCGCGTTTACCGATGGTGTCGGAGAATTTCGTCAGACCGTCGAGTGCGGCACTCAGATGCGGGTAGGTCTGATTGACGGTCTGCGACAAGACATTCAGCGACTCCTTGACGGTGTCGATGTCCCAGCCGGTGGCGGCCTTGGTGACGTCGAAGGCCGCGTCGTAAAGCTGGTAAGGAGTGGTGCTTTGGCCCAGCGGCAACACCGCCCCGGGCCGCAACGCCCGCGTTCCCCGCGGCTCGATCTCGAGCACCTTCTTACCCAGGATGGTGTCGGTCTTGATCGCGAGCCGGCTCTCGCTGCCGATGGTGTTGGGGCCGATGGAGAACTTGATGACGACGTGGTCGCCGTCGATATCGAACCCTTCCACCTTGCCGACGTTCACGCCGGAGATGCGCACCTTGTCGCCCTTGTTGAGTTGACCGGTGTCGGTGAACTGCCCGTAGTAGGCCGGGCTGGCGAACATCATCGGGATACTGGTGAAGCTTTGGCCGACGGCGACGACGAGCACCAGCACGGTGATGCCCATGAGCCCGGCCCGGTTGCGGTTGAATTCCGTCAGTGTTCTCATTGCGGCGTGCACCTACCGGTGGGCTGCTGCCAAATCCGGACCGTGCGTACCGGGCCGCCGGCCTGCAGCCCGTTCCACTTGATCGTGAGATCGCAGACGTAGAAGTTCACCCAGTCGCCGTAGAGCCCGATGCTGCGTCCGATCAGGTTGAGCGCGGTCGGCGTTCTATGGATCAGATCGCCGAGCTGGTCGCGTTGGTCGACGAGCGGCTGCTGAAGAGCCTGCAGGTAGTTGATCTCCTTGTGCAGCAGAGCGCGGTTGTCGGCGAGCAGGTCGGCCACCGTTCCGGCGGCGTTGCTGATGTTCGCGGTGCCTGCGGCCAGCGGGTCGGCGTGGTTTCGCAGGCCGGTGATCAACCTCTCGAAGTTGTCGACGGTTTGGTCGAACTCCTTGCGATGCCTGACCGTGGTGTCGAGCACGATGTTCAGGTTCTTGATGACCTCGCCGATCGCCTGGTCGCGTTCAGCGATGTGCGCGGTCAGCCGGGCGGTCTGGTCGAGGATGTCGTTGATGGTGCCGCCCTGACCCTGAAACACGGTGATGATGGCCGACGCGATGGTGTTGACCTTTTCCGGATCGAGCGCCCGGAACAATGGCTTGAAACCGCCGATCAGGGCGTCGAGATCCAGCGCCGGTGACGTTCGGGACAGGGGGATGAACCCGCCCGGTGGCAGGACCCGGTCGGCGCCATCGCCCTCGCCGCGCTTGAGTTCCAGGTAGCGGTCGGCGAACAGGTTGAGATAGCGGATCTGCGCGGTCGTCGACTGGTAAAGGTTTACCGAGCGGTCGACATCGAAGTCCACCCGTACCCGCTGGCCGCCGTCGACCAGCCGCACCGATTTGACCTTGCCGATCTCCACTCCGGCGGCGCGGACGAATTGGCCGTTCTTCAGCCCGGTGGCATTCCTGAACTCCGCGGTGTAGGTGTTGGTGCTGTTGAAGCGCATCTGAGCGAACACCACGACGATCGAGACGGTGATCAGCGCCAGCACCAGCGAGACGATGCCGAGCTTGATAGCGGAGCCGGTGATTTTCATGGGTTGATCGTGTTGTCCCCGACTTGACGGCCCCACACGTACTCGATCGCGTACGGTGAGCCGGTTTCCAGATGGTTGTAGGGCGCGAGGCTGGCGCCGGTGTCGACCACCAGACTCGGAGCCGGCCACAGGTCATGGCTGATGGCCTGCCAGCAACCGGGTGCACCCCCCGGCCCGCCGTGGGCGTTCACCCGCGGCAGATTGTCCGGGTACACAAAGGGATTCGGCGCCCCGCCGACCAGCCCGGCCAGTCCCAGGAGCCCCATGCTGGCCGCCGTGCCGGCCAACCCCGGAAGCGTGAGTATGCCTCCCAACCCTGACGTCAGTTCGGTCATGGTTCTCAGCGCGTAGCCGTTGCCGCCGCCCGTCGTCTCGTAGGCATGTGGTTCTTCGTCGTAGTAGTTGTGGATGGTGCAGAAGATCTCGGGACTGTAGGTGTCGAACAGCTGAGCCGTGGGCACCAGATCGGCGGCGCCCCGCTGCAGGTAGGGCCCGCCGCGGGCGAAGATGTCTTCGCCGGTGTTGCCCAGCCCGGCCGCGGCCAACAACGCGGCATCCAGGTCGGCTTCCTGCCGGTGCAGCGTGCGCGCGGTGATCACCGCGTTGTCGAGGGAGTCGAGCAGATCGGGCGCGGCGTGGGTGTAGATGTCGCCCACGGCCGCGATCTGTTGAATATCGTGCCGAATCTGCGGCATTCTCGGATTGATGTCGTCGAGGATGGCGTTGGCGTTGACGATCGACTGTCCGAATTTGTCGCCCAACCCGGTCAGCGCCTGCGCGGCCGCGGCCAGCGTCAGGTTGACCTTGACCGGATCCAACTTCTCCGTGATCGAGGTGAGCGTCTCGAACAGCGTATTGAACTCCGTCGTCACCGACCTCGCGTCAATCACGTGCTGCGATGTGATACGTTGTGGCGTAGGCTTTTTCGGCGACGTCAACGACACATACTTGTTACCGAACACCGTGGTGGCCTTGATGTTGGCGTCCACGTTCGCCGGGATCAGCTCGATGTACTTCGGATTCACGTTCATGACGAACTTTGCCGCCGGTGTGCCGTCACGCTCGATCTCCGAAATGTTGGCCACCCGGCCGATTTCCACGCCGTTGTAGGTGACCTTCGACCCCGGGTCCATGACCAAACCGGCGCGCGGAGCCAACATCGTCAACTGGGTCGTCGGCGTGAGATCGCCGCGAAACTGCAACCACACGAACCCCAGCACCGCCGCGAAGACCATCAGGAAGACCAACGCCGCGGTCCGGTACGGCGGGATGCGTCGCGGGTTCTCTTTGAGTTGCGGGGCCGGGGTTGTCATTGGCGGGCTACACGGTGAGGTTGAAGTTCGGGGTCTTGCCGTAGACCGCCATCGCGGTCAGCACGACGACCACAACGATCGTGATCAATGACAGCCGCATCGCCCGGCCGACCGCTTCACCGACGCCCACCGGCCCGCCGGTGGCGTTGTAGCCGTAGTAGCAGTGGGTGGTCATCACGACCACCGCAACCAGGATCACCTCTGCGAACGACCAGCCCACGTCGTTGAGGCGCAGGAATGTGTGGAAGTAGTGGTTGTACGTGCCGATGGACTGCCCGTACAAGAAAACCGTGGTGACCTGCTGGGACAGGAAGGCCATGGTCATCGCCAACCCGTAGAGCGGGACGATGACGATCAGACCCGCCACCACCCGGGTGGATGCCAGGTAGGCGACCGACCGGATACTCATCACCTCGAGCGCGTCGATCTCCTCGCTGATGCGCATGGCGCCCAGTTCGGCGGTGGCGCCGGCGCCGACCGTGGCGGCCAGCGCCTGACCGGCGGCCACCGGCGCCACAAACCGCACATTGATTAGTGCGGCCAAGAACCCGGTGAATGCCTCGACACCGATGTTGCCCAGGGTCGCGTAACCCTGGATGGCCACCAGTGAGCCCGCGGACAGGGTGATGAAGCCGACGATGGCGGCGGTGCCACCGACCACCGCCATCGCGCCGGTGCCCATCCCCATCTGGGCAACCATTCGCAGCAGCTCCCGGCGGTAGCGGTGGACGGCGAACGGGATCTGCCCGACTGCGATCACGGCGAACCAGACCATCTGCCCGATCTCGAGCAGTGGCCGGGACGGGACGTCCCCGTATCGAATCAGGACGGCGGAAGTCCGGGGGAAGCGAACGCGTAGTGCCGCGACCGTGGCCATGTCAGTGCCCCGTCCCGAATCGGACGCCGATGGTGGTCAGGGCCGCGTTGACCGCGAACAACGCGATGAAACACAGCACCACCGTCTCGTTGACGGCGGTGCCCAGGCCTTTGGACCCGCCGCGGACGATCAGCCCGCGATAGCAGCCGACCAAGCCGGCGATCAGGCCGAATGTCGCGGCCTTGATAAAGGCGATCACCACCTCGGGAAGGCCGGTGAGCGCCGTCAACGTGGAGAGGTAGGCGCCGCTCGAGACGTTCTGCAGGTACACGCTGAACAGGTAGCCGCCCCCGAGGCCGACGGCGACCACGAGCCCGTTGAGCAGCACCGCGACCAGGGTCGAGGCGACCACGCGCGGCACCACCAGCCGGTGGATCGGGTCGATGCCCAGCACCTCCAGCGCATCGATTTCCTCGCGGATGGTGCGCGCGCCGAGGTCGGCGCAGATGGCGGTGCCGCCCGCGCCGGCGACCACCAGCACCGTGACGATCGGGCCGAGCTGGGTGACGGCGCCGATCGCGGCACCGGCGCCGGAGACGTCGCTGGCGCCGATCTCGGCCAGCAGGAGGTTGAGCGTGAAGATGAGGAGCACGGTTTCCGGGATGGACACCGCGATGGTGGGCAGCAGCGACACCCGCATGAGGAACCAGCCGTTCCAGATGAACTCGCGCCACTCGAAGGGCCGCCTGAGCGCTTTTCCGGTCAGCACGCACATGCGGAAGAACCCGCCGGCCACCTCGGTGCCGGGCCGAAGCCTGCTGGCCACTTTGCTGGCAACTACGTGCGAGGTGGTCATCCGCGCCGCCCCTGACGTGACCGCGCAAGGAGTCGGGTTGTCTCCGCCGGTCCTTCAAGCGGGAGACAGATGGTTGTGGGCTGGGGATCGCGCCGGTGCCCGTGATCGCGATTCGCAGGCCGGTTCGTCGAGCAGAGGTCCGGTGAAAAGCTATTAATCACAGTGTGTTTCGCTCGAATAGAGACAGATAAAGATTTGTGAGTTGTTTGCTTTCGGTGTTTGTGCAACCACGCTCGGTGCCACTTGTGGCCTGCCGCATCACCTGATTCCCGACACCGGTCGACCAGCTGTTCCTCCCCTTCGGCACTCTGAGACCCCAGCCTTCGGCTCCATGCCGCCCTAGTTTGCGCCACGCACCACTATGGCATTAGACCGTACGGTCAGTCAATAACCAACACCGGCAGCGGACTTCGCCCCTGAAGCCATCGGGAAAGATTCTCGCGGCGTTTTTCGCATATCCCGCCATTACCAGGCATTTTGAGCAGTCAAGAGTGGCCGGCGCGCGCCCGAACCGTGGCGCGGGTGAGCGCATAGGAGACATTTTCGGGGCGTAAACCGACCTGCCGTACAGTGTCTGGGCCTCGCTATGTCGCGGTCGACGAAAGCCGGCTAAGCAAGACCTGGCCCATCGGACGGGCAGTGGCCGGGGCCAATTGCCGCCCCGCGCAAGGCATCCGCGGCTAAGCGGTCAGTCTGTGGGGCTCGTGACCGCGGTAAGGCATTCGCGCACCACCGAGACGACCTCCGCGGAAGGGCTGGCCCACTTGCTGAGCCCTAGGCGGTCGAGCAGCAGTCCGCCGAGGAACACGTCGACGAAAGCCGCGCCGACTTGTTCGGGTGTGCGGGAATCGCCGGGATCGAACCACACCCACATCCACGGCAGCGATCCCCACAGCAGTAGTGCCGCCAGTTCGACGTCGACGCTTCGGAACACGCCGCTGTCCATCCCGCTGCGAATCTCGTCAATCGCGAGGCTTTGCAACTGATGCCGCAACTTGCGCACTTGCTGCATCGCGGGATCGTCGGACAACTGAACCACCTCGCGCTGGCTTGCCACGGTGGCGTCGCGGGCGACCACTTGCAGCAGTGCGGAGGTGTAAATGATTGCGGCGATGCGTTCGTGCGGTGCGGCGAGTCGGGCCCATGCCATCTGCAGCGCGTCGAGTTGGCGCGCGAGGTGCGTTTCTTCGAGCTCCCGCAACATCTGCGCCTTGGTCCCGAAGTGATGAACGATGGTGCCCTTCGACATCCCCAGCTCGTCGGCGATGTCGCCCATATTCGTTCTGTCGTAGCCGCGTTCGGCGACATAGCGGACAAACGCGTCGAAGATCTCGCCACGCCTACCAGGTCGGGGCATCGTCCACCCTTCGGCTTAAACTAACCGTACGAACGGTCTATCATAAGCTCCGCGATGTCAAGGTCTCATGAGGCTGTGCCATGGGCCGTGGAATATCGCCCGGCGTCAAGCGCCTCGATCCGCCGGCTGTTCAGTGCCGGCGGGCGATCCGGTCGCACGCGGAATTCCGCATGCTTCAACCTGCCACAGGCGTGCCAGAAGCTGCCGTGAGCCGGCCAGGCCCTCGGGCGGGCTCTACAGCGGTCGGGGGCCGCCGAACCTCTCCGGCGCCGTGACGACGTAGGTGTGTGGATCGGCTGCCGGCTTGACTTCGCCGGCGGTGTACACGGTCATGAGCTCTCTGCCATCGCCGTCCGCGACGCACACATAAGTGTCCGTCTCGGGGTCATAGTCGAAGCTGTCCCAAGCCAATAGGAACGCCAAGCAGTTGCCGTCGCGGTCGGCGATGACGAGCTTGTGTACTCCGGACTCCTTGAGAAGCTGCGCATCCTGCGCGCGCTGCTGAGGGGCGGGGGTGGTGTGGAGCGTAGCGTGTGACATCTGTGTACTCCCTTAGCGAGGGTGCTTCCGTCTAGCCTAGGCTCAACTGCGCAAGTAATCCGAGCCCTTGCGGGAAACGTTTCTCCGTGACTGCCGCCCAGGCCAGGGCACTACGACCCCTGTCAAGGGGTCGTAAGTCGGTTGCCGGAACCGACCGTGTCCCGGGATTTGGGCCGCACCGCCACCAACACCACCCCGGCGGCGAACACCGCCGCGGTCGGCCACGAGAACCGCCCGTACGGCGCGAAGCCGCCCTGCGCCAACAGGTGCAGCCCAACGGCGGCCAGGACGGCGCCGGCCAACATGATCGCCTCGGCCCAGCGATCGCCGAGCGGCAGGCCGAATGTGGGCAGCGGGACAGCGAAGAACCGCCGCTGCCACCACAGCAGCAGCAGTTCGACGGCCGTCACCACGCCCAGGATCGTGATCCACTCCAGCCGGACCAGCCACCACGCCCCCGAACCCTCGGGTGGTTGCGGTATCAGCCCGGCCGGATAAGCGACGATGGCGACGATGACAACCGGAATCATGTGCCACAGGTAGAGAGCCATCACGTTGTCATTGGCAGTGGACAACACGCGCTGCACCGGGCGGTGGCGCAGGGCCCGGTCGAGTGTCGCCGCGAGCGCCATCGCCAGTCCGGCTTGGGTGCACGCGAAGGCCATCATCGCCACGGTGGGGGGCGTCGTATTCTCGATCGCTTCGCCCGGAACGCCGATCATGCTGACGGAATACGGTCCGAAGCGGATCAACAACGCCAGGGTGACGGCCGAACCGGTGGCGAGCAGCACCGGTCTGCGGCCGGTCAACAGCCCGCCGTGCCAGGCGATCCCGAGCTGATAGAGCAGGCCCCAGCACAGCAGGTAGTTCAGCGCGCCGACATAGGGGACATGGCCCGCGAGCGACACGATGTCGATCAGCACGACCCCCGCGGCCAGCGCCACCGGCACCCTGAGGCCCCAACGCCTATGCGCCGCAACGGCAATCGGCGTCAGTGACACCACTAGCACGTACACGGCGAGGAACCACAGGTGCATGGCCACCGCCCAGCCCGCGTATTCCAGCACCGTGCCGGGTACCCGCCGGGCGTGGAGGACCAACACGACCGCCGACACCAGCGCGACATAGACCGTCGTCGGTCCCAGCACCCGAGCCAGTCGGTGCCGAATCCAGTCCTGACGCGAGAAACTGTCGGCGTCGCGGCGGTGCGCCCACGACACCGCGCCGGCGTATCCGGCCACGAAGAAGAACACCGGAACCGCCTGGAAAATCCAGGTGAGCCATTGCGTCCAGGGCATGTCGAGCAGCGGGTTCTCGCGGCCGAATTGCCCGTCGTGGTAGGTCACGGAACCGGCCAACCAGTGGCCCAGCACGATGGCCACCACGCCCGACGCGCGGTAGAAATCCACCGCCAGATTGCGGGCCGGTCGCGCGGTTTCTACGTCGTCCATCGGATCGCGCCAAGATCGATGCGGTGCACTCGCGCAACGGTACCCGCCAGATGGCGGGAAGTCGCCGAGCGCACAATGACGCCATGAAACAAGCTCGCCTCGCCGACCTGGAGGTCGGCCGCCTGGGCCTGGGTGCGATGGGCATGTCGGTGGCCTACGCCGGCGCCGGCAGCGACGACGCCGAGTCGATCCGCACGGTTCATCGCGCCATCGACCTGGGTGTCACGCTCATCGACACCGCCGAGGTGTATGGCCCATACGTCAACGAAGAACTGGTCGCCCGCGCCCTGCAGGGCCGGCGCGATCAGGTGGTGTTGGCCACCAAGTTCGGCCTGATCTCCCACACGGGCCGCAACGGTCTCGATAGCAGCCCCGCCAATATCCGTATCGCCGTGGACGGTTCGCTGCAAAGGCTCGGAACGGATCGCATCGATCTCTACTACCAGCACCGCCTCGACCGCGAGACCCCGATCGAAGACACGGTCGGGGCATTGGCGGAACTGGTCGCCGCCGGGAAGATCCGGCACATCGGCCTTTCGGAGGTCGGCGTGAACACCATCCGGCGGGCACACGCGGCGCATCCCATCACCGCCGTGCAATCGGAGTATTCGCTGTGGACGCGCGACCAGGAAGACGAGATATTGCCGCTGCTGCGCGAACTGGGGATCGGGTTCGTGGCCTACTCGCCGTTGGGCCGCGGCTTCCTCACCGGCGCCATCCGCTCCACCGAGGGATTGCCCGACGGCGACTACCGCAAGACCAACCCGCGGTTCTTCGACGAGAACTTCGAGCACAACCTGAAGAGCGCGGATGAACTGCGGAACATCAGCGCCGAGGTCGGTGCCACCCCCGCTCAGGTCGCCCTGGCCTGGCTGTTGGCGAAAGGCCCCGACGTCGTGCCGATTCCGGGAACGAAGCGTGTGACGAGACTCGAGGAGAACGTCGGTGCCGACGCCGTCGAGCTGACACCCGACCAACTGTCCCGGCTCGACCGACTCACCCCGCCCATGGGCGGCCACCATGCCGACGCGCAGATGAAGTGGATCGACCGCTGATGGGTGCCAGAAAGAAGCTGGTGATCGGAGCGAGCGGCTTCCTGGGATCGCATGTCACCCGGCAGCTCGCGGCCGCGGGCGCCGACGTGCGAGTCATGTTGCGGCGCACCAGCTCTACCAAGGGGATCGACGACCTCGATGTCGAGCGTTGTTACGGGGATGTCTTCGACGACCAGGCCCTGCGCGCGGCGATGACCGGGTGCGACGTCGTGTACTACTGCGTCGTTGACGCCCGGATGTGGTTGCGGGACCCGGCGCCGTTGTTTCGCACCAACGTCGAAGGGCTGCGGCACGTTCTCGATGCGGCCCTTGACGCCGACCTCGAGAGGTTCGTCTACACCAGCACCACAGGCACTTTGGCGATCAGCGACACCAAGCCGGTCACCGAGGACGATCCGCACAACTGGGACCAGGGTGGCCCCTACATTCAGGCGCGGGTGGCCGGCGAAGACCTGCTGCTGTCGTACGCGCGGGACAAGGGATTGCCGGCGGTGGCGATGTGCATATCCACCACGTACGGCCCGGGCGACTGGGCGCCGACCCCGCACGGCTCCTTGCTTGCGCTCGTCGCCACCGGAAGGTTCCCGTTCTATTTCGGCTACTCGTCCGAAGTGGTGGGCATCGAAGATGCCGCCAGGGCAATGCTTCTCGCGGCGGAGCGGGGGCGTAACGGTGAGCGTTACATCGTCTCCGACCGCTACATGAGCGTCCGGGAGCTGCACGAGATCGCCGCGACGGCCGTCGGCCGGAGGCCGCCGCGCATCGGCATCCCGATGTCCGTGCTGCGCGCCGGTGCGCGGGTCAACGACGCGGCGGCGGGCCTGCTGGGCCGCGACCTGCCGTTCGCCTACGTGGGAATGCGCATGGCCGAACTGATGTCCCCGCTCGACCACGGCAAGGCGGAACGCGAACTCGGTTGGACGCCCGAACCCGTCGAGGACTCGATCCGCAGGGCCGCCGTCTTCTTCGCGTCCCGGAGCTGAATCCGATGGTGGCGACCCGCCACGCCCGGCTACGCCGCCCGTGCGATCGCCACTAGTCCGATGGTGGCGACCCGCCACGCCCGGCTACGCCGCCCTTGCGATCGCCACTAGTCGACTCCGGCCAGCGCCGCGGTGCCGTATTTCTTTTCGATCAGGGTCCACGGGTCGGCGTATGGGCCGCGCCCCTCGAGGTGGCGCTGCACCATCAGGACGGTGCGCAGGACCGGCCGCAATATCGGGCTCAGCAGCCGCACCACCGTCCGCGTGCGGCCCTGCGACTCGGCGATCCAGGACAGGGTCTGGGACCAGTCGTGCTCCTGGAAGTCGAGCAGCGCCTGCGCTTCGGTGGTGTCGTACCAGCCGGTGAAACTCCAGCCGCGGTCGTCGCCGGGATCGCCGGGCAGGCTCGCGGACGGGCCGAGGCCGCCCAGACCGAAGGCCTCCATCAGTCCGTCCTCGAGGTCGCGCTGGGTGAGCACATACGATTCGTTGCCGCCGATGAGCACCACCTTGCCCGCGATGGTCGATTCCCGGTCGACGCCGTTGGCGAACGCGAGCGCAACGTCGCGCGCATCCACCGCGTGCATGCGGTTGTCGCCCGGCATCGACCGCATCAGGAGCAGCGAGTCGCTGTTGACGGTCGTGTGCGTATCCGGCGAGATGACCCCGCCCAGCCGAAAGAGCGCGTACGGCAGGCCGCTGGAGCGGATCGCCGCCTCGGCAAGCACCTTGTCCTGGCCGTATTGATCGATGGGGTCCACCGGGGTGTCCGGGGTGATCCGCTCCGGGTGACGGTAGGGGTTGCGCGAGCCGTATACCGCCGCGCTGGAGGCCATCAGGAACAACGGCGGGCGGGGGAGCGCGGCGCAGGCCGCCAAGAGGTTCTCGGTACCACCCACGTTCACCTTGCGGGCCAAACCGGGCTTGCGATACGACAGCGGGGACACGATGGCGGCCAGATGAACTACCGCTTCCGGCCGATGGGTCGCGACGAGCTCGCGCACCGCCTCGGCATCCAGCAGATCGGTGTAGGCCGGAATCAGCGTCCCGGGGTGCCGGTCGGCGGCCAGCTCGCGTTCGACGGCGACGGTGTTGTCGTTGCGCAGATCCATCGCGATGACGGTGCGTCCCCGCTCGAGCAGGATCTGCGTGCAACGCTTACCGACTTGTCCGAACGCGCCGGTGACCAGAACGGTGGAGGCAGTCATCGGGGCGTCACTGTCCGATCACCCTGTTGGCGACCCTGCCGATCGCCCGGCGGATTCGGTCGGAGACGTAAACAGAAAACACGGGCGTGACGATATCCTCTCGTAGCCGAGTTAGCTTGGAGCTCTTGATGAACCACTGACCGGAGACGTTCTCGTAGGTCTCGTGGTAATGCCCGTAGCCCACCAACGTCACCCCCGGTCCGAACCGGACGACGTCTTGCAGCGCCCACACCCCGCGCGCAGTGGTCGCCGACGTGAGCCTGATCTCGGGGGCGTGCACCTGGTGGGCGGTGGCCTGTGACGGCCGCCCGAGCGCCTTGCGCGTGAACGCCACGAACTCCGTTGCGCCCTCGATTACCTTGCCGCCGGCTTCGGCCGTGTCACTGACGAAGTCATCGGTGAAGACGGTGCGCCACGCGTCCCAGTCCTTGGTGTCCAGGTACCGGCAATAGCGGGCCTTGAGCTGCTTGATGGATTCGATCGCCAGCAGCGTGGCGGCGTCCGCCTCGGCGACCATGCCCTCCGCGCGCTCTGTCATTGCGGCTCGATTCTGTCCCTAGGCGTCCCGGCGTGACGTTTCACTGGCGAAGTGTAAACCGGTCAGCCTTTGAAGTAGACGACCTGATGGGTGGTTGCCAGCAGCACGCCGTCCCGCGTCCATACCTGCGCGCTCTGGTCGAAGTAGCCGCGCGTGAAGCGGTTGGCGTGGGCGGTGCACAGGGCGAAGTCGTTCCCCAAGCCGTCGAGTTCGTGCCGGTCGGCGTGGAAGTACGTCGTCAACGAGATTGTGCCGGACGGGACGACGCCGCCGCGGCGCAGGAACACCCGCGGATAGAAGACGTCCGACAGCGCGGCCAGCGCCGGGTAGTCGACAGGGCGTTGGGCCCGGTCGCGCACCCACAAGGTGGTCGTGGAAGAGGGGCTGGGTTGCCCGTCCGCGGCGGGAATGGGTCCTTCGACGAATCGCATGTCATAGAGGCGCGTCCAGACGACGATGCCATCCGGACCGCTGGCAGTGACCTGCTCGGGCGGGGGCGCGTCGGGCGGGTGGCTTTCCGTGTCGCCCCATCCGTCGCGGCGGATAGCGAACAGCGCGGTCGCGGTGGTCTTGAGGTCTCCGCCCTGGCTGAGTTCGACGACCCAGTGCTGGTTGGTGCGGTTGGTGCGCGCGGCCCGCAGTGAGATGTCGAAGTCCCCGTCGGCGATAGGGGCCGCGTAGTTCACCGTCAGCGCCAGCGGCTCGCCGATGCGATCGGGATGCGATTCGATGGCGCGCAGCATGACGGCGGCGGTGATGCCCCCGAAGGGACCCACCATGTTGGCCCACTCTGGGTGGGTCCGGCCGCGCCTGGTGTCGGCGTCGACGGTCTCCAATCGGAGGGCGTCGTCGAAGGGATGTGCATCGGTCATGCTGAGTACTGCAGACTACTTGCCACCAACCCCAGTGTCAGACACGGGGCGGTCGATCGACAACATCAGAAAGGCGAGCCAGGATGGCCAACTCCCAGGACAAATCTCCCGCTGAGCTGATCGACGCCAGGATCAATGAGTTGGGGGATTGGCGCGGCGAGATGCTCGCCCGCATCAGGGAACTCATCAAGGACGCCGACCCCGACGTGGTCGAGGACTGGAAGTGGCGAGGCGTCCCGGTCTGGTATCACGACGGGATGATCTGCACCGGTGAGACGTACAAGAACGTGGTGAAGATGACCTTCGCCAAGGGCGCCTCGCTGGCGGATCCCTCGGGCTTGTTCAACTCCAGCCTCGACGGCAACACCCGACGCGCGATCGATTTCCACGAGGGCGACGAGGTCGACGCGAAGGCGTTGAAGGCGCTGATCCGCGCCGCCGTGGAGTTGAACCGGTCGTGAGGCGCCTTCCTGTACAGCCGCGGTAGCGGTGCTGTACAGTCGCCCAGCACAAGGTCGACGGTCGAGTGAGAGGCCATCCGGTGACGTCCGAGTCGGTCGAGGAATTCCGGAGCCGGGCCAAGGCGTGGCTGGCTGAAAACCTGCCGCGGCTGGATTCCGGGGACGCGATGGTCCTGCAGCGCGACGAACTTTCCTCCTGGCAGCGCGCCCGCGAATTGCAGAAGAAGTTGTACGACGGCGGATTCGCCGGCATCTGCTTCCCGCGCGAGTACGGCGGGCTCGGTTTGGGCTACGAATACAAGAAGGCGTTCGACGCCGAGGCCCTGGCGTACGAGATTCCGCTCATGCTCAACGTCCCGTCTTTCGCCATCTGCTGCGCGACGATCCTCGACATGGGCAGCGAGGAGCAAAAGCGCACCCACATCGCGGCCGCGCTGCGCGGCGACGAAGTGCTGGTGCAGCTGCTGTCGGAACCCAGCGGGGGATCGGATCTTGCGGGTGTCCTCACCCGCGCCGACCGCCGCGACGGGCGATGGGTCATCAACGGCGCCAAGACGTGGAGCACGTGGGCGTTCGCCGCCGACTTCGGCCTGTGCCTGGCCCGGACCGACTGGAACGTGCCGAAACACGAAGGGCTGACGATGTTCCTCGTGCCGCTTCGGCATCCCGGCGTCACGATCAACCGCATCAAGCAGGTCAACGGCTCCGTCGAATTCTGCGAGGAGTTCTTCGACGACGTCGACGTCGGCGACGACGCTGTGGTGGGCGAGCCGGGCAAGGGATGGGACGTCGCGTCCCGCCAGCTCTACCACGAGCGCCGCACGATGGGCGACGGGTCCGAGTACACCAGCGGTCCGGGAATCGCTGAGGCCCAGGATGTTTCGGTCGACCTGCTGTCCCTGGTGGAGAAGACGAACCAGGGTGGCAGCGAACGAATCCGCGAGATGGTGGGCCGGGCCCTGGTTCACCGGGCCGTGCACGGACAACTCAGCGAGCATGTGTTCCACGCCGTGGTGAGCGGGTCGCTGCCACCCGCCGCGGGATCGATCATCCGCTTGTACATGGCCGAGGTGCACGACGTCGAAATCGACACCGCGCTGGCAGTCGCCGGGCCGGCGGCGGTTGTCGGCGACGAGGCGGGGCTGCTCGACATCGGCACCCGCTATCTCGGGCGTCAGATCGCCAGCATCGGTGGCGGAACCACCGAGATGGCGCGCAACGTGATCGGCGAGCGGGTGTTGAACTTCCCGCGCGAGTACGCCGCCGACCGCGGCGTGCCGTTCAACCAGGTGCGGCACGGAAAATCATGAAGGAGGCCGGAATTGAGCGAGCAGCTTCGTGACATCCGGGAGTTGGCGGGGGACTCCGAGGCCTACCGCGACGAACTCTACCGACGCTGGACCGGCCTGCTCAGCTACCGCTACATCGGGCGTAAGCACTCTTCGATGGATCTCGGGGAGGTCGACGATACCGTCACCATCCGCCGCGACATGCGCAACGAGGCCGGGGGAATCATGGTGGCGCCGTTGGCCATTTCCTCCCCGGAGGGGTGCCAGACCGACATGGTCGCGGTGCCCAACCCCGTCATCGCGTCTGTGCAGATCATCGACCCGGGCTACGACGTCAAACGAGTCGAGATCGTCGATTCCGGGATCGTGCACCAGGGCCGCACCATGGGTTACGGGCGATGCAAGATCGTCGACGCCGACAACCCGGACCGGGTGATCGCCTTCAACGAGGGGCAGGGAGCGATCATCGGCATCCCACCCGAAGGCCTGGGGCGGATGGACGTTTCGGGCACGGAACTGGTGATCGAGGATTCGCCGGATCTGCCGCCGCTCTGGCAGGCCTTCGGCGCCAGCAGGCGCGGCGACGGCCACTGGGTGCTGCCCGAGCTCAGTACCGAACTGGCTTCCCCGGACGCCGCCCTGCACATCGGGCCGCAACACGTCGTCCTCGAGACCGCGGCGATCGATCTCGCCGCCGACGTTGCGGGCACGCGAAGCCTGCAGGTGGTCAGCTGGCATGTCATGTTCATGTCCCGCGGGAAGGTGGGTCCCTTCCGCGTCGAGGGCACCGCGCATCCGGGTGGGCCGGGACGCGTCGGCGTGCGCATGCTGCTGCATGACGAGGGGAACGCGGACAAGGCCGTCACCTCCGCCGCGGCAGTCTTCGACGTCGTGGGCTGACCTCAACCCTGGCCGCACATCTACCCGCGTCTGTATGGTGCTAAAGACTCAGACGACAGGAGAAACGCGGTGGCAGAACGGTTGGCCGGGAAGGTCGCGCTCATCAGCGGGGGTGCGCGGGGAATGGGCGCCTCGCACGTGCGGACGCTGGTGGCCGAGGGGGCCAAGGTGGTGTTCGGTGACATCCTCGACGACGAGGGCAAGGCCGTCGCGGCGGAGGTCGGTGACGGCGCTCGATACCTGCACCTCGACGTCACGAAGCCCGAGGACTGGGATGCGGCGGTGGCCACCGCCCTCAAAGAGTTCGGCGGCATCGACGTGCTCGTCAACAACGCGGGCATCATCAACATCGGCACGTTCGAGGACTACGCGCTCTCGGAGTGGCAGCGGATCCTCGACATCAACCTGACGGGCGTGTTCCTGGGCATCCGGGCCGTGGTCAAACCTATGAAGGAAGCCGGACGGGGGTCGATCATCAACATCTCGTCCATCGAGGGCATCGCCGGCACCATCGCCTGCCACGGCTACACCGCCACCAAGTTCGCCGTCCGGGGCCTGACCAAATCGGCTGCGCTGGAACTGGGGCCGAGCGGAATCCGGGTGAACTCGATCCATCCCGGGCTCATCAAGACGCCGATGACCGAGTGGGTTCCCGAGGACATCTTCCAGACCGCGCTGGGGCGGATCGCCCAGCCCAAGGAGGTCTCCAACCTCGTCGTCTACCTGGCCAGCGACGAGTCCAGCTATTCGACCGGTTCGGAGTTCGTCGTCGACGGCGGCACCACCGCGGGCCTGGGGCACAAGGATTTCTCCGCGGTCGACACCGCGGGGCAGCCCGAGTGGGTTACCTAGCGGGAGCTAGCGATTCGGTCTCCCGGCCCGCTTTTTCGCTTGGCTTGGGCCACGGGGACGGGACCGGGCGCTGCCGGACGCGTTGGGGCCACCAGAACCACTTGCCCAGCAGCGCGGCGATCGATGGCGTCATCAGCGACCGGACAATCAGGGTGTCGAACAGCAGACCCAGCCCGATGGTGGTGCCCACCTGGCCGATGACCGTCAGCTCGCTCACCGCCATCGTCATCATGGTGAAGGCGAACACCATGCCCGCCGAGGTGACCACCGAGCCGGTACCGCCCATCGAGCGGATGATTCCGGTGTTCAGGCCCGCGTAAATCTCCTCCTTGAACCGCGCCACCAACAGCAGGTTGTAGTCCGCGCCCACCGCAAGCAGGATGATGACCGACATCGCGAGCACCATCCAGTGCAGCTCGATGCCGATGAGGTGCTGCCAGATCAGCACCGACAGACCGAACGACGCGCCCAGCGACAGCAAGACCGTGCCCACGATCACGGCCGACGCCACCACGCCCCGGGTGATCAGCAGCATGATGATGAAAATCAAACACAGCGAAGAGATCCCGGCGATCAACAAGTCATAGGTGTTGCCGTCACCGAGGTCTTTGTAGATCGATGCGGTGCCCGCCAGATAGATCTTCGAGCCCTCCAGCGGCGTGCCCTTGAGCGCTTCGTAGGCGGCCTTCTTGATGGCGCCGATGTGCGAAATGCCTTCCTGGGACATCGGATCGCCGTCATGGCTGATGATGAAGCGCACGGCGTGGCCGTCGGGCGAGATGAAGTTCTTCATGCCCTTCTTGAACTCGGCATTGTTGAAGGTCTCCGGGGGCAGGTAGAACGAGTCGTCGTTCTTCGACGCGTCGAACGCCTTACCCATCGCGTTGGAGTTCTTCTGCGCCTCGTTCTGCTGATCCTGCAGACCCTTCTGGGTCGAATACATGGTCAGCATCGTCGTCTTCATGGCCTTCATGTTTTCGATCATGGAAGGCATCAGCGCCACCATCTGGGGCATCAGGGTGTCGAGATGGTCCATGATCGGCAGCAGGCTCTCGATGTCATCGGTCATGATGTCGATACCGTCGAGGCCGTCGAAGACCGAGCGGAGCGACCAGCACACCGGGATGTCGTAGCAGTGCCGTTCCCAGTAGAGGTAGCTGCGGATCGGCCGGAAGAAGTCCTCGAAATCGGCCATGTGCTGGCGCAATTCGTTGATGTCGATGGTCATGTCGTGCATCTTTTTGACCATCTGATGCATGTCGTTGGCCATCTGCACGGTGATGCTCTGCATCTTTTCCATGCTGTCGATGGTCGTCTGCATCATGTCGGCCTGGTGCAGCATGTCGGCCAGCTGGTCTTCTTGGTACTTCTGATTCATCTGCTGGGTGACGCCCTGCATGCTGATCTGGAAGGGGATCGAGGTGTGCTCGATCGGCGTGCCCTCCGGCCGGGTGATGGCTTGCACGCGGCCGATTCCCGGCACCCGGAAGACCGTCTTGGCGATCTTGTCGATGACCAGGAAGTCCGCGGAATTGCGCAGATCGTGGTCGCTTTCGATCATCAGCACTTCGGGATTCATCCGCGCCTGCGAGAAGTGTCGATCGGCAGCGGCGTAACCCTCGTTGGCGGGCAGGTCCGTGGGCAGGTAGTTGCGGTCGTTGTAGTTGGTGCGGTACCCAGGCAGGGTCAGCAACCCGATGAGTGCAATGCCGATCGTGACGACCAGGATCGGGCCGGGCCACCGGACCACGAGAGCGCCGACCTTGCGCCACCCGCGAATGCGTTGGGTGCGCCTGGGCTCGAGTGTCCTACGGAAACGCGTCACCACCGAAATGACCGCGGGGCCAAGCGTCAACGCGGCCGCCACGACGACCACCATGCCGATGGCCAGCGGGATACCCAAGGTCTGGAAATAGGGCAGATTCGTGAAGTGCAGGCAGAAGGTCGCGCCGGCGATGGTCAGACCCGAGCCGAGCACCACATGCGCGGTGCCCCTGTACATGGTGTAGTACGCGTCTTCGCGCGACTCGCCGACGGCGCGGGCTTCCTGGTATCGGCCGATCAAGAAGATCGCGTAGTCGGTGGCGGCGGCGATCGCCAACGTGACCAACAGGTTCGTGGCGAACGTCGAGAGTCCAATGATCTTGTAGTAGCCCAGGAAAGCGACCATTCCGCGCGCGGCTGAGAGCTCGAAGACCACCATCAGCAACGTGAGTATCACGGTGACGACCGATCGATAGACCAACAGCAGCATCCCGATGATCACCGTGAACGTGGCTGCGGTGATGAGCTGCAGGCTGCGGTCGCCGGCCTCGTGCTGATCCGCCGACAGCGCGGCGGGCCCGGTGACGTAAGCCCTCACCCCATTCGGTGGCGGCATACTCTTGACGATCTTTTGGACGGACTCGACCGATTCGTTGGCCAAGGCTTCGCCCTGGTTGCCCGCCAGATACACCTGGACATAGGCGGCCTTGCCGTCATTGCTCTGCGCGCCCGCCCCGGTCAGTGGATCGCTCCACATGTCCTGAACGTGCTCGACGTGTTTGGTGTCGGCGTCCAGCTTCTTGACGATCTCGTCGTAGTAGGCGTGGGCGTCCGCGCCCAGGGGATTTTGCCCCTCCAGCACGATCATCACCGAGCTGTTCGATTTGTATTCGTTGAAGATCGCGCCCATGCGCTTGGTCGCGACCACCGACTGCGCGTCTTCGGGGGCCATCGACACCGAGCGCATCTTGCCGACCTCGTCCAGCTGGGGGACGACGACATTGAGCACGGCGATGATCGCGATCCAGCCCAGGATGATGGGCACGGCGAAGGTCCGGATGATCCGCGGAATCTTGTCCCGCACCGGTTCGTCGGCGATGGGGATGGTGTCGGTGCGGGCGTCATCGAAATGTGCGCTCATGCGGATTTCACCATGCAATAGGTCAGGGCGTGCACGCCGTGGGTCAGGTTCTCGGCCTTGACTTCGTCGTCGATCGTGATGCGACAGCCGAGGGAGTCACCGTTGCTTTGTGCCGAGAGGTTCGGGAAGACCGAGGGGGCGGTCGTGCTGAGCACCAGCGTCCATGGCAGCGGCGCGCCGTCGACCCGCCTCGGGTCGGCGGAAAGGTCCAGGTAGTTCACGTTGGCGGTGCTGGCCGAGCCGAAGACCTCGTACTTGACGACCTTGGGCTTGAACGGCTTGGAATCGTCCAGCCGCGGGCTGGTCATGACGCCGGTGTCGTGGGCGCCGAAGAAGGACTTGACCCTGGCCACGGCGAAGCCGCCAACTACCAGGACCGCGACGATCAGGAGCGGCAACCACGCGTTGCGCACAACCTTCACCTAGGTGATTCCCTTCCCCATCAGGCGGCCGTCTTCTGGTCAGCGTCAGTGTGACCTGTGCACCAGCTCGTGGGCAGGCAAGCGCCACGACTTACGTTGCACCGCAATGGTTTTGCCGATCACTATGATGCGTGTGCGCTCGATCGCCCCGGGGAGCGACTGCCCAAGCGCGCCGGCGGTCGCCCCCAGCACCCACACCTACTTTCGTGAAGTGTTGTCGGATGCTGCCTGCTGAGCATAGTACATAATGTGCATACCTTGCACGCCATGCAACAATTACCCGCGGTGTTTCAGGTCACTTCGTGAAGATGCTGTTGACCAGCGCGGCAGCGCGCTCAACATAAGGCATCGGCGTGTCGTCGGCGGCCCCGGCTTCACCGCTCGACCAGCGCTCGATGCCCGAACGCACGGCCGTCAAGGCCAGCGCGGCGACCAACGTGACTATCTCGTCGTCGGGGCGCATGCCTTGGCGGCGCGCAACGACATCGGTCAGGTGACTTTGAAACCGTTCCAGGTCGGCGAGGAAAGCCGCCAGCACCGCCGGGGAGGTCTTGGCGAGTTCGAGCATGCCGGCGGCTTGTTCGCGTTTCGGGGGCACATCACGAAGATGGTGCGCCGCCAGCGTGATCAGCTCTTCCAGCACCACCGAGTAGGGGGCGGGCCCGGCCGCGACGAAATCCGCTACCAACTCCGGGGGGATGTCCGACGGGCCATACGCGATCGCGGACTCCTTGTTCGGGAAGTAATTGAAGAAGGTGCGCGTCGACACCCCGGCATCGGCACAGATTTCCTCGATGGTCACCTTGTCGAATCCGCGTGCCAGCGCCAGGCGCACGGCAGCGTCGCGGATGTCTGCGCTTGTCTGACGTCGACGACGCTCGCGCAGACCCACCGGGTTGGACATGCACCCATAGTTGCACGTTCTGCACACTTTGCAGTCGAAGGGCGCCGACTTGGGGCCTGACGTCCCTTCGCCGGGTGGGCGACGATGGCTCGGCGGAGGGCTCGCTGAGCCGGGTCGGCCGCGCCGTGGCCGCCCCGCGGCAGTCCCCGGAAACGGTTGGCCCGCGGGCGATTACGGCGCTCAGCGCAGGGGAGTGGCCGCCGTCCGGGGCTAAGCGTGGGGCGCGACGAGGGCGTCCCGAAGGTGTTCGCACTGGCTGGTGAAAAATTTCACCGACAGCGGAGCCTTGTCGACGATCTGGTCGAAGGCGTGGAAGGCGCCGGGGGCGATTTCCTGATGCACGGGAACGCCCGCGTCGCGCAGGCCGCGCGCATACTGCAGGCATTCCTCATAGAAGAGGTCCAACGTCCCGACCCCAATCCACGCCGGCGGCAGGCCGGATAAATCGGCCCGCCGCGCGGGGGCGGCTTCGTGGGGATCGGCGCCGTTGAGGTACCAGCGCCACGCCAACTGGTTGTCGGTTCCGGTCCACATGATGCGCCTCTGGCCGCCGTGGTCGGCGCCGGTGCGATCGTCCAGCATCGGGTACACCAGCATCTGAAAAGCCAGTTTGACGTTCTTTCGGTCGTGAGCCCGTTGCGCCAGCGCCGCCGCGAAGTGCCCACCGGCGCTGGCGCCGCCGACGGCGATTCGATCCGGGTCGATCCAAGGTTGACGTGCGAGCCACAGCAGCGCGGCATAACAGTCTTCGACCGGGATCGGATACGGATGCTCGGGAGCCAGTCGGTGTTCCACCGCTGCGATCGCGACACCCGTGCGGTGGGAGAGCTTGCGCAGATACTTGTCGTCCTGGGCGGCGTGCCCCATGACCGTGCCGCCGCCGTGGACCCACAGCAGGGCCGGCGCCCGGTCGGGAAGTGTGTCCGGACGATGCAGGCGAACGGTGACGTGCTCGTTGACCGCGGCTTCCGGCACGTCACGCAACCGCCCCGTGCTACTGAAGAGGTTCATGATCGCCCGCTGGACCTTGAGCCCTCGATGCAAGGCATACCCGCGGGGCAGGAACCGGGCAACCTTGCGCAGACCCGGATCCACCGCCTGTCGCGAGGTAAAGGCGTTGTCGGGGAACCTGTTTGCCATCGAACCCCGCTATCCCTTGCGCCGGCGGACACGCCGACCATACAGGATCGGAACTATGTCGCGAGGCATCTTCGGCCCGTTCACCAGGGACGTTTCGGGGTTGCTGATTGGCGGACTGGCGAGAGGGTATCCGCTGTCGTGGCCTCGACCCTTACCAAAATCATCAGCGTCCTGGATCCGCGCACCGGCGACACCGTCACGCAGGTGCCCATCACCGAACCGGCGGACTGCGACGAAGCGGTCAGGCGGGCCGCTGCTGCCGCCGGCACCTGGGCGCGCACCCCGCCGCCCGAAAGGGCCGCCGCGATAGCGGCCGCAGCGGCCGACGTCCGAGCCGCGGCCGACGAACTCGCGGAACTGAACGAGCGGGAAACCGGCAAGCTGCGCGACGACGCTCGCGGCGGCGTGGACGCCGGGATCGACACGCTCTTGCAATACGCCCAACTCGGGCCGCTACACCGCGGCCACGCCCTGCAGGGCGGATGGTCCGCAACCGATCTGATGGTTCCGCAACCGCGCGGCGTGGTCGCGGTGATCACACCGTGGAACGATCCCGCCGCGGTTGCGGCCGGACTGCTCGGTGCGGCCCTCGTGACGGGAAACAGCGTGGTACACAAGCCAAGTGAGCGCTGCCCGCAGACCGGCCGACGGTTCGCCGAACTGCTGGCCGCCCGGCTGCCCGAGGGTGTGCTCGAGATCGTGGACGGTGACGGCACCGTGGGGGAACAATTGGCGGCCGCGGAACAGGTCGACGTCGTCGCGCACGTCGGCAGCAGCACGACGGGCCGGGAGATCGCGCGGGCATGCGCCGAACGCGGCGCCAAGGCACTGCTGGGCCATGGCGGAAACAACGCATTGATCGTCGACGCCGACGTCGACCCGGCCTGGGCGGCCGGCCAGGCCGCGCTGGGTGCCTTCGCCGATGCCGGGCAGATCTGCGTCTCGGTGGAGCGGGTCTACGTCGTGCAATCGATCGCCGACGCGTTCCTCAATGCACTGATCGACGAGGCGATCTCGTGGCGCGACCGCATCGGACCGCTGGTCGACGCGCGTCACCGGGAACACGTGCACGCGCATGTCGCAGATGCCACCCGCGCCGGGGCCCACGTTCTGGTCGGCGGCGAGCCGCAACCCGGGCCTGGCACGTTCTACCCACCTACGGTGTTGACAGACTGCACGCCCGACATGCTCATCATGCGCGAGGAAACGTTCGGGCCCACCGCGCCGGTGCGGGTGGTGCCGGACTTCGCTGCCGCGTTAACCGAAGCCGCCGATGACCGCTACGGCCTGGCCGCCAGTGTGTTGACCGGCAACATGGCGCATGCCCAGGAGGCCTGGCGCAGCCTGCCGGTCGGCACCGTGAAGATCAACAACGTCTTCGGTGGTGCGCCCGGCGGAGCCTCCGAGCCCCGGCGGGCCAGCGGCACCGGCTTCGGGTTCGGGCCCGAGCTTCTCGACGAGATGACCGCCACCAAGGTGGTGCACTGGTCGGCGCCGGGTGACTGACGGGGCTAACGCGGGAGAGCACCGATCGAAACGTCACAGTGACGAAATACGTTGGGGTAGCGGCTAATTGGTGGAGCGGGACTTTTCACCGCTTCGGCCGGATCGGGCCTCGCAGGCTTGCCATTCCATTGCCACGGGGGATTGCGGTCGCCACGCAAGCGGCGGAACCATCTACCGAATCGAGCGGCCCGTCGGTCCCGCGTCGCCATGGAACCGCTGAAACCAACTTCACGGAAACAGAGATCATTACTAATACCTCGGCGCGGTTGCGCGAAAAGCAACCCGGCTCGATGCGCAGAGGCGTGGGCGGGGACCCCAAATTGTCACGGTGACGAAACAACCGCTCTCGAACCGCATTGGCAACCGGTGGGGTCGGGCTTGGAACCCAAGGACTCCAGGCTTCATCGGCGCGAACAGCTAACCATCGGATCCCGATGGATCCATGCGGGCGTTGCTGCGTCGCCTACGTTCGCTTCGAGGCTGGCTAGGTGAGGATCGCGATGGCCGGATGACTGCGCGACGCTGCCACTCATCAGCCGACGAGGTCGACCGGCTGCTATCCCAGTGTGCCGATAAGCGACATTATGTCAAGTAGGACGGGCCTCCGGTTGCTCACCCGACAAGCCCGAAAAGCCAAGCCCGAAAAGCCAAGGTCGCAACGGCGACTAGTCCGGAACGGCTTCCGGAGCATCGATCGAGTCGTTTCGAGATGCGATGGTCACGTCGCTGTCGATCGCTGACGAGGAAAGCAGACTCGGAGCTTTGGAAAGCTCCGCCCCAGCTACCAGAAACTCCTTGCACCACGTGTCGCCCACACGGCTAGACCAACCAGGAAGGACCGTCGACACGTGGTCGCGCGACGTGTCCATTGCGACCTGAAGCAAGGGGCCGAGGACTTCGCCGAATGCCGCAGCGTAGTGCGATTCGCGATCTGCACATCGGCCACGGCGCCATCGTAAACCCGTGACTGGCGGACGCTGGGCCGGCCACACGGACCTCGAATGCCCGGTCGCGTCGCAACGCCGTTGAATAACCTTGTTGCGCGCCGTATCCGCTACTAGCCCATTGAGAAGATGGCGGCCGCGGAGACGCCGATCACCGCCACGAGGGCTAACAAAATCACCGTGATCGCCGCGCGCACGATCTCTTCTTCCGTGGGTCGCCAGCGCAGCTTGAATTCGGCGAGAACGGTGTCCCCTGGCCAGGCAATAGCGTTCACTCTCGCTACCGCCGAAGTAACATCGTCGTGCGCGTGGGCCGGGTCTTTCTCGATTGGTTCGTGCGTGTCCGCGGCACGTGAATTGTGACCCCGGCGCGGCAACTGAAAATTGACCCCCTGGTCCGGTGGCCTGGCTCTAGTCGAGCCAGGAGGACCAGAAGGGAATGTTGTCTGTGGAAGATTGGGCTGAGATCCGCCGCTTGCGCCGGGCCGAGGGCCTGCCGATCAAGGTGATCGCGCGGGCGTTGAAGATCTCGAAGAACACCGTGAAGTCGGCGCTGGCTGATGATGAACCGCCGAAGTACGAACGGCCGCCACGCGGTTCGATCGTCGACGAAGTCGAACCACGCATCCGTGAACTGCTTCAGGTCTATCCGACGATGCCGGCCACGGTGATCGCCGAGCGGATCGGCTGGCAGCGTTCCATCCGGGTGCTCTCGTCGCGGGTGGCCGAGCTGCGGCCGGTCTATCTGCCGCCGGACCCGGCCTCACGCACGGCCTACGTGGCCGGGGAGATCGCCCAGTGTGATCTGTGGTTTCCCGACGTCGAGATTCCGGTCGGGTTCGGTCAAACCCGCACCGCGACCCGGCTGCCGGTGTTGACCATGATCAGCGCCTACTCCCGCTGGCTGCTGGCCATGCTGCTCCCGTCGCGGCGGGCCGAGGATCTGTTCGCCGGCTGGTGGGAACTGATCAGCCGGCTCGGCGCGGTGCCGCGAGCACTGGTTTGGGACGGTGAAGGCGCGATCGGACGCTGGCGGGGTGGGCGGGTCGAACTGACCAAGGAATGCCAGGCATTCCGCGGGGTGCTGGCCACCAAGGTCATCGTCTGCCGGCCCGCCGACCCGGAAGCCAAAGGGCTTATCGAACGCTCCCATGACTATCTGGAGCGCTCCTTTCTGCCGGGCCGGGCGTTCGCCTCACCGGCGGATTTCAACACCCAGATGACTGACTGGCTGACCGTGGCCAACACCCGCACCCGTCGCGCCCTGGGCTGCGCCCCGACGGATCGGATTACCGCGGATCGGGCCGCGATGCTCGCGCTGCCGCCTGTGGCGCCGACGGTCGGCTGGTGCTCGTCGCTGCGGCTGCCCCGGGATCACTACATCCGTCTGGACAGCAACGACTACTCGGTGCACCCGAGCGCGGTCGGTCGCCGGGTCCTGGTCCGGGCGGACTTGGATCGGGTGCAAGCGTTCTGCGACGGGCAGACCGTCGCCGAGCACGACCGGATCTGGTCCACCCATCAGACGATCTCCGATCCGGTGCACGTGGAGGTGGGGAAGGTGTTGCGGCGCAGACGCATCCAGATCCCACCACCCCCGCTCGCCTCTGAGGTGCCGGTGCGAGACCTGTCGTCCTACGACACCGCGTTCGGGGTGGATCTTGACGGCGGGGCCGCCTGATGGCCACCACCAAAACCACCACTGCCGGGCGGGACGTGACCACCGAGTTGGCGTATCTGACCCGTGCACTCAAGGCACCCACCCTGCGGGACTCGATTGCCCGGTTGGCCGAACGGGCCCGGGCCCAGAACTGGACCCACGAGGAATATTTGGCGGCGTGCCTGCAACGTGAAGTCTCTGCTCGCGAATCCCACGGCGGCGAGGGACGTATCCGAGCGGCACGCTTCCCGGCACGAAAGTCTCTGGAGGAGTTCGACTTCGACCATGCTCGCGGACTCAAACGCGACACCATCGCGCATCTGGGCACGCTGGACTTCGTCACCGCCCGCGACAACGTCGTGTTCCTCGGCCCACCGGGCACCGGCAAGACCCACCTGGCCATTGGGCTGGCGATACGGGCCTGTCAGGCCGGCCACCGCGTCCTGTTCGCCACCGCCGCCGAATGGGTCGCCCGACTCGCCGAAGCGCATCACGCCGGACGCATCCACGCCGAACTGACCCGCCTCGGGCGCTACCCGCTCATCGTGATCGATGAAGTCGGCTACATCCCGTTTGAACCCGAGGCGGCCAACCTGTTCTTCCAACTGGTCTCGGCCCGCTACGAGCGCGCCAGCCTGATCGTCACCTCCAACAAAGCCTTCGGCCGCTGGGGCGAGGTGTTCGGCGACGACGTCGTGGCCGCCGCCATGATCGACCGCCTCGTCCACCACGCCGAAGTCATCACCCTCAAAGGAGACAGCTACCGACTCAAAGACCGCGACCTCGGCCGCACACCTACCGCAGCGGCCACCACTGAGGAATAATCACCAACCACCCCGGCAGGGGGTCAATTTTCACCTGCCGCCAGGGGGTCAATTTTCAGCCGCCGCCGACAGTGCGTGGCGATTGCGGTCGTCATATCGGCCCCCAGGCATACGGATGGCGATCGGTGCTACTTGAGTCGAAGGCTTCGGATCTCTCTCGTAAATCGAATGATACGAGTGCGAAAATCACGATTGCGGTAACGATCCTTAACGGTCACAGCACAGAGTTGTGTCCGCGCTGACCATGCTCGGCTGATGGCGCCCTACCTCCCCGGGGGGTTACGCCTATGTTGGTCATCTCAGCCCGGCCGCGCTCGGTAGAGTGCTCGCCACGCCGCCACTGACTTGCAGTGGTAGCATTCTGCTACACGCCGTAGCATACTGCTACAGGAGGTTGTGGATATGACTAACGTCGCCGATCGCGTCACCAGGGTCGCCGCCGACCTGATGGACAGCGCCGCCGCCGAAGGGGCTCGCCAGAGCCGCTCGGCCAAGCAGCAACTCGACCACTGGGCCCGGGTGGGCCGCGCGGTGTCGAGCCATCAGACGGCCTCCCGCCACCGTGTCGAGGCCGCGCTGGCCGGCCGTCTGGATACCAACGACCTGTCCGAGGACGAGGGCCTCGTGTTCAACGCGGAGATCTCGGCCGCCATCGAGGAGTCCTTGGCCACCACCAATTACGGTGACACCCTCGCAGCGCAGGGCATCACGACGGTGGCGCTCAACGACGACGGCGAGATCATCGAGTACAGGCCCGACGGCACAACCGCGGTGGTCGACGCCGACCGATGACTCATGACTTCGCGCGCCGCCGATGAAGCGACTGGACCTCGTCGTCGGCCCGAACGGCGCCGGCAAGTCGACGTTCATCGCGTTGACGTTGGCGCCGTTGTTGCCGCGCAGCGTGTGCGTCAACGCCGACGAGATCGCAAAGCAGCGGTGGCCCGATGACCCACTTGCGCACGCCTACGATGCGGCGCGGGTCGCCGCAGACACCCGCGCCAAGTTGATCGAGGCGGGCGTGTCGTTCATCGCCGAGACCGTGTTCTCCCATCCGTCGAAGCTGGACCTGATCCGCTCCGCTCACGATGCGGGCTACACCATCGCCTTGCACGTGGTACTGATCCCTGAGGACCTCGCCGTCGAACGCGTGAAGCGGCGCGTCCGCCACGGCGGTCACGACGTGCCCGAGGGCAAGATCCGCGAGCGGCACCGGCGATTATGGCAATTCGTGGCCGACGCGGTCCAAATCGCGGACACCGCAACCGTCTACGACAATTCGCGGCGCGCGGGACCCCGAATCGTCGCGCAATTCACGGCGGGCACGGTCATCGGGGCACCGACGTTGCCGGCTTGGGCGTCCGAACAGCTCCGCCGTTGGCCAGCCTAGGTGCTGTTGCCCCAGCCACCGCCGAAATAGCCTCGGCTACAACGCAGTCCCCTCGATGATGCTGAGCGGCGACACCGTCTCGACGACGCGGTTCAACCGGAAACCGGCTTGGTCGAACAGCCGGCCATACTCCCCCGCGGTGCGCTCCCGCGCGCCGGCGACCACCAGCATCTCGAGGTCCACCCACTTGCCGTGGAAGTCGCGATCGTGGTCGGGAATGACGAACTCGCAGAGCAACAGTCGCGCGCCGGCGCGGGCCGCGGCGTGAACGTTCTTCAGGATGCGGACCGCGTCTTCCTCCGGCCAGTCATGGATAACGTTCTTGAGTATGTACGCGTCACCGCCCTCGGGCGCGGATTCGAAGAACGAGCCCTCTTCGATCCGCACCCGGTCGTCGACGCCATACTTGCGCAACAACTCCGGGGCGCCCGCCACCACCTCCGGGACATCGAACAGCACGCCGCGCGAATTCGGAGCGGTCTCCAGGATCGCCGCCAGCAGCCGACCGTGTCCCCCACCGACATCGACGATCGTGCCGAACGCGCTGAAATCATAGGCCGCGGTCAACGGCACGGTCGCTAACTCGGACACATTGGTCATGGCGGAGTTGAAAATCCCACCCAGCTCCGCTTCGTCGGCCAGGTATTCGAAGGCCGGTTTGCCGCGAAGCTCTGGGACCACCGGACGCCCCGTCCGAATCGCGTCGGTGAGGTGGCTCCAGTGCTCGCGATGCTGAGGCGACCCGGCCCACCGCGCCATCCCGGCCATTGAGACGGGCGCGTCGGTGCGCAGTGTTTCCCCGAGCGCGGTGAGTGCGTAACGCCCGTCGCTGCCCCGGCGGAAGATTCCGATGCCGATCAACGCGCGCATGAGTCGCCTCAAAGCGTCGGCGTCAGCGCCGACCCGCTCTGCCAGCTGCTCGTCGGACAGAGGACCATCGGCGAGGGCGTCGGCCACGCCAAGATCCGCTGCGGTCGCGATGGCCTGAGCGACCCACGCGTTGAGAATTAATTCCATCATCGCCGCCGCAGGCGGAGCGGTGCGTAGGTGCAGCCGCGACAGGTGGTGGCGAACCCGTTCAACGGCTCGCGCGACCCTTGCGGGCGGGACCTTAGGCGTCACGTGACTCCCCTTCTCTGAGTTCTCTCGGGCGCTCGCACCGACCACATCAGCGCGCCTCAACGAACTGGCTCATCTGAGAGCCCGCTGCTGCACGACCGATCCATCTGTCCGGATAGGAACTATGCCTGCAAACCGCCGATATTTCAATATTGGTTGAAATAAATCCCCGGTCCATTTAGAGTTTCGACAGGGGGGCGGACGAACGGAGTCGCCATGTCACGTCTAGCCACGAAGGTCCTCGTTGCGGCGATCCTCGCATTCACCGCGGTAACAGCGAGTGGATGCCTTCCTACGACCAGTGGGACCACAGTGACCCCACCCGACGGGATCGCAGCGGGGTAAAGCCGTATCGCGCCGAATGCCTAAGCGGCACTTGGTGGAGCAGCCGCATCCCCTCAGGTGTTGACGGGTCAACGGATAGATGAACTGTGGCCGGTCTCTGGCGACGGGGGCGCTCACGGAGCTACATTGGGTTTCTCGATCGCACCATAGCGCGCGAATCCAACTTCGGTATGGGTGGTGAGGAACAATGACCGGCACATTGCACAACGAGCATTTGCAGCACGACCACCTGCATGGAGCGGGTTGCGGTCACGTCGCGATCCCGCATGGGGATCACGTCGACTACGTGCACGATGGTCATGTTCATCGGCAGCACGAGAACCACTACGACGAATGTGAGCCCGCCGGCCACGAAGTACACGAGCCTCACGACCACCGCCACGGCGACGGGTGTGGGCACGTAGCGATCCCACACGAGGATCACGTCGACTACGTACATGACGGCTGTCGGCACGCCGCTCACGACGGCCATTACGACGAGCACTGACGCCCGAGCGTCTTCGGAACCTCAGTCCTGCACTCCTCGCGGTTGACCGGCGAAAGCGACGCGGGCCTTGAACCCCTGCTCAGCAACGTTGCGCATCTCCGAGGGGAGTCAACTCCGCGTGGATGGTGCGGCCATACCTGGACCGCATGAGCCGGTGTGCGGTCGGCACCAACACGCCGTGCAGGAGAGGATATTTGCGCCACAACAGACGTGCCGCCTTCTGGCATTCGGCCCCCTCGAGCAGACGCACGCGGCCAGACAGCGCGGGTCCGGTCGGCTTGCCCGATGCCGTCGCCGGGCCGAACTCGACGCTCGGGTTACGTCGAATCCGGCGCGCTTTGATCGCTCGCTCGAAGCTTCGAAAGTAGGCGTGATCTCCCTCCACCACAATGCTGACCGGGCTGGACCCCGGGGTCCCGTCCTTGCGAAAGGTGGTGAGCGCGATCGTCTTCTGTCGCACGAATGGCGCTAGCGTCGGGTTGGCTGCCGTGCCAACGGATCCCAACACGTAGCCGAGTTGACGTAACCGCACGACGAACGCCAGCGCCAGGGCAACTGACGCCACACCGAGTACCCACGCTTGCGCGGCCGAACCGCCCACCTCGAGGTCGACAACGTGGTTCACCGTGTGCACGGTGTTGGCGACGACGGATCCGGCGAGCGCTGTGGCCAACGCGTCCGCCCAGATCAGTGCGAGTAGCAGGGTGACGCCCAGGCCCAGCTGGAACGCACCCACGTCATGCAGGAAGTGCCGGTGCGCATCAAATCCGACGGCATCGGCAAAGGAATTCGGATCGATTAGGCACCAGATCCCGATCCCGGTGGTGAGCGCGCCGACGGCCGCTGTCACCGCGATCAGGTAGATCTGCGCCGCCCTACTCAAGCGATTCATGGTGCCGTCCTTCCGACAATGCTTCCGTACTCTCCAGTCGCTAGACGGAACAGCACGCCGGGATGTGACACCAGGGGCGACGGTGCCCGCGGGCTGCCCTGACTTGAACGGCGTCAGGCGCGCTCAACGGTCCACGCGGAAGCGTTTGATCCGTGACGTCCTTCCGGATATCAATTCGACCCGGTTCCTTGGCAATTGAAGGTGCGCTGCCAGTAGCCGGGTGACGGCGTCGTTGGCCTTGCCGTCGACCGCCGGCTCCCGAACGTAGATCGTCAGCTCGCCGCTTGGACCCACCTCGACGAGTGGTCCCTTGCGACTGCCGGGCTTGACCCTGACGACGACGGAGTCGTTCATGCCGGGTTGCCGGGTCCCGGTGGAGGGAGCATCAGCCGGCCGGCGGCACCACCGGCGGGCGGCATTCGTTGGTGCCGGGATCCCACCACCAGCCGTTGTCGCATCCGAGCGGTTGCGGACCGACGCCCAGCGGCCGGCATACATTGGCCGTCGGGTCCCACCACTGATCCGGGTCGCATGCCAACGGTTGTGGCCCGACCCCAAGCGGTCGGCATACCTTGCCCGTCGGGTCCCACCACTCCCCTTCGGCGCAGTCGGCCTTGCTCACCGCCGGCGTCGCGATAGTCACGGCTGCCATTGACGCCATCGCGACCATCACGACGGAAACCACATTGCGAGCCAACATCTTCATTGGGCCTCCCCGACCGGCGTATACATCATCGAACCGAGCGTGGGCGCAGAGGTCAAGGCTGAACCACCGGGCGCGGCTACCGTTAATTCTGTGACAACAGCTACCGAACACCCGACTGACGAAGCTGATATCCGACAGCGAATTGACGAACTGGCCGGCGCGCTTCGGGCGCACGATCTCGATGCCGTGATGTCGATTTATGCGCCGGACGTTGTGTCGTTCGACGTCGAACCGCCCCTGCAACACGTGGGAGCAGAAGCAAAACGAAAGAACTGGGAACGCGTCTTCGCGTTGTATGAGCGCCCGCTCGGTTACGAGATTCGCGACCTCGTCGTCACCGTGGGCGAAGATGTCGCATTTGCGCACAGCCTCAACCGGCTCAGCGGCACGTTGATGAGCGGCACGGCGACCACCGGTTTCTGGGTTCGGGCAACGACATGCTTTCGGAAGGTCAATGGCCGCTGGTTCATCGCGCACGACCACGTGTCGGTCCCGCTGGATCTGACGACTGGTGGAGGGCTGTTGAACCTGGAGCCATGACCGGGGCGTCAACGGTGAGTGCGGGCCCGCCGCCATCGTCACCGAGTGGCTAGAGAGGAGGCTGGCAGGATGCGCCAATGACCAGCCTGGCGCCGAGGTCCAGCAGGCAGCGATGAATTCCGGAGACTCCACCAGTCAGTCCTTCCAAGAACACGAATCGAGAGCAAAGGTGGATCCCATGTCGTCCCGGAATACGGCCCTGCCGCCAGTCGTCATCAACAGACCTGGCGCACCGCGCTCGACGAACTGCGCAAACGCGAGAAGGCCGCCACGCGTGAACTGGATGCGATCGCCGCCCAGCGCCGCCGCCTGCCGATGGTCCGGTTGCCCGACTACACCCTGATCGGCGCCGACGGGCCAATCCGGCTGCCCGATGTTTTCGGTGGCCGCTCGCAGCTGATCGTCTACCACCACATGTGGTCCGACGGCGCGGAGTGGCAGTGCGGCGGATGCACGGGCTTTACATCGCAATTCACCAGGCTGGAGTTCCTCGACAACTACGATGCCCGCTTCGTCATCGTCACCAACGGGCCGATCGAGGAAGCCCTCGCCTACAAGGACAAGGTCGGCAACCGGATGGACTGGTATTCGTCGTCGGAGAGCACGTTCGCCGCCGACATGGACGCACCGCCCGGCGGCGGGTTCGGCGTCAACGTGTTCCTACGCGACGGCGACACGGTGTACCGCACGTGGCATACCAACGGGCGCGGCACCGAGCAGCTCAGCCACACGTTCGCGCTGATCGACCTCCTGCCGTGGGGCCGCCAAGAGGAATGGCTTGATTCGCCTGAAGGCTGGCCCTCGCGGCCCACATACTCGGGGTGGCTCGACTCCCCCGCTATCGCAGCCGCGTACGGGCCCAAGACAAGTGAGGACAACGCATGAGCGCCACCGCCGAACGTTACGTCGTCACCCGCACCATCGCCGCGACCCCAGCCGAGATTTTCGCCGTCCTCGTCGACCCGTCCCGCCACCAGAACACCGAGCCCACCGACTGGGTCCGCGACGCGGTGGACACTGCGCCGATCACCGACGCGGGACAGATGTTCGCGATGAACATGTACCTCACCCAGGCGGGAGGCGACTACGTCACGCACAACCTGGTCAATGTCTTCGAGAGGGACCGCGCCATCGGGTGGATGCCGGGCGTGCTCGACGACGCGGGCAACCACGCTCCCGGAGGTTGGTTCTGGCGTTACGACCTCACCCCGAACGGCGCCGGCACGGACGTCACCCTCACTTACGACTGGAGCGGCACCTCGCAGGATTTCCGGGACCGCGTTGGCGGGATGCCCATTTTCTCTGACGATTACCTCGCCGCGTCGCTGGCCGCTTTGGAGCGATCGGTCGCGATGAAGTGGTGACCTGGAATCCGATCATATTGAGCTGCAGTCTGTTTCGCTACACGCAATGTTCTTTCGATCCGCCACCTCGCCGGTAACCAGAGACGGCGCCTGGTCAACAGCGCGTGCTGTCAGGTGCAGAGGGATGGGGCGTCGCACACGTTTCCGGGGCAATAGATCGAGTGCGCGGCGTCGACCATGGTCCCGACGTCTAATAACGTGACGCCCTTCGCATCCAAGCGGGCGTGAATGTCGTCGGCGATCTGTTGCGGCGTCCAACCCCACGTCAGGTCGTAACAAATGAGATGCGCCTCTCCGATGAGGGCCTCCTCCGTCTTGGGTGGCCACGAGAGGCCGACGGCACGCAGCTGCGCGAGGTATGCGTCATCTTGGGGGGTATTGGCGGTCGCGATCGCGGCGCTACCGACCAGGGCAGCGCCGGCCATCATGGGAATGGCGAGTCCGGCCAGCCAGCGGGGTGAGGGCATCGATCGGTCCCTTCTGCGAGGCCGCCCGAGTTGGGGGGCTCGAAGCAGCACGAATAAGAACAATAACGAAAGCTGGCAAAGGTGGCTTGTCGGATTGGAACTGTTTCTGTGGAGTTTGCGTTGCGTCCGTCTGTAGCGGCGGGGCCGCCGGTGAGGGACACAACGGGCGGTCTGTAGCGTGACGACCGTGAAGTCATCCCTGGTGTATTCCTCCGTCGCGGCCTGTGTCGCGGCAACAGTCCTGGCGGTCGCAGCGTCGGACAACGCAACCGCCGCCGGCTCATGCCCCACGACGCCGCCGCAGAACGGTGGAACGCCCGAGTGGACGCTGACCGGGACCACCGGCAGCGTCGCGGTCACCGGATCCACAGATACGACAGCTCCGCGCGTGGACGTGACAACGCCGTTCAGCGTGGCCCAGACCCAGGTGCATACGCCGCGCGCCGGGGATGGACCGGTGGTCTCGCCCACGGCCACGGTTTCCGTCTGCTACATGGGCGTCAACGGACGCGACGGGTCGGTGTTCGACAGCAGCTACCAACGGGGCGCCCCAATCGACTTCCCGCTTAACCGCGTCGTGCCGGGCTTCCAGAAGGCCATCGCGGGACAAAAGGTCGGGTCCACGGTCGCCGTCGCGATGACCTCCGCGGATGGCTACCCCGACGGGCAACCCAGCGCCGGGATCAGGCCGGGCGACTCGCTGGTGTTCGCGATCAAGATCCTGAGCTCCTCGAGCTAGCTCGGCACGCCAATCCCCTGTCGCTCAACTGCTCAGCGGCGCGAACATGAGCGCGGGGTCTATGCCGAGTTGCTGAGCGACGTGTGTGGTATCCCAATACTCCCGCCAGTAAGTGATCGCGCCGTCGCGGACGCCGAAGAACGCCGTGACGTAGAACGTCACGGCGACACCGTTCATGGCGTTCACGTCGACGCGCTCGACGACGAC